>CAZFXI010000088.1:9771-11551 GCA_964522855.1 uncultured Sedimenticola sp. | reverse complement strand
GGTGAGAGGAATCGTCTTCGGGAGGATACTGAAAGTTACCTTTCCACCATCGGGAAGAGCCGTCTCACAGGATCCCTGGTGCAGATCGCAGTCAGACAAAGGCAGAACCTGTGCCGCACCGGGCTCGAAGTAATCTCGATAATAAAATGCCACGCCACCCAGTACGGCGGCAGCGACAATGATAACGAGGGGGATGACCCAGCTTTTCTGTTCAGCCATGGTGCTGTCCTCAGGGCAAATCGCCTTTGCGGAACAGCCGATACCCCAGCCAGGCACAAACCGATCCCAGCAGGAGCGGATACACCAACGCCCAGATCAGATAACCGGTTTCGCCAAAATTATCCAGAATGACATAGGCGGATGGTCCCAGCAGCACCAGTTGCGGATCAAATAACAGCATGGCACCAGTACGAAACACCTGCAACGGATTGGCCAGGGCGATGGCGATGATGGTTTCGGGGGGCAAGCCCTGCTTGATCAGGGAACCCAGCAGGATCAGGTCCAGAAACAGCAACAGGAACAGCCAGATGAGAAATGCAGAACCCGTCGCCACATCCGAAGATCGGGCAACAGTGGACAGCAGCATCCCAATGCCCAGAAAGCACCAGGCAAGGGATATCAGGAAGCCGGTATAGAACAGCACCTGGGTCCAGGGAATTTCCACGCCCTTGAACATCCCCCAGGCGACGGCGGCGAACATGGCCAGCACCACCGGCAGGAACACCACGAAAAAGCGCCCCAGCAACTTGCCCCAGAACCAGCTTGCCAGGCTCACCGGCAATGACAACATGTATTCGAATATACCAGCTTCTCGATCACCCGCCACCGAACGCACCGTGGTAATCAACACAAACAGGGGCAATACCGCCATGGTGATCTGCAGATAAGTCACCAGCATACGCGACAGCCCGGTAAAGCCCATGATGCGTGATTCGGTAAGACCGGACATGAACAAGGCTACTACCACGCCACCAAACACCAGGGTATAGACCAGGAACCAGCGCGAGCGCAGGGACTCGCTGATATCCGCCAGCGCCGTCAGCATCAAATGTTTCATTTAGGGCGTCTCTCCCGTCAGCGCGTGAATATCACCCGAATCACCACGATGGATATGGAAGGTTTCTTCCACATTATAAATATGTTTCTTTGCTGCCGCGAAGTCCAGTGCCCCGGTTTCCTTTTCGGGAGTTGCGCCCAGGCCGTATCCCATGGGGGTGATCTTGCCTTTCACATACCAGGCCTTGCGTGCATCAATCCAGTCACCATTGCGGTAGTCTGTCACCCAGATCTCGATGGACGGATTGTCTTTCCAGGGCTGTTGATCCAGCCAGATGACCGCACAGCCGATATCGTCGAACTTGTAGAGTTTGCCTTTCTGGCCAACCGGACCGCCGCGTATCTGAGCCGCGTAGTTGTGATCACTCACCGCCATTGCGCAGCGAGCGCAGATTTCCCGGTCCCAGCGCACCTTGCCCGGCCCCGTATCCGGCTCACCGGAGCAGCCAGCAAACAAGAGCAAGAAAGCAAAGAGGCCAAGCAGTTTATGCATCCTGCGCTTCATCCAGATGGATGCCCTTCAATATAGCCGCGTAGCGCGACAACATGCCGAGGAAGCGCAGGCGATCCGGTCCTGCCACCCGTCCTTCCCAGATGACGGCGTCCTGGGTATCGCGAAACCCCCAGTCCGAAACAGTCTGCGCAAAAGCCTTGCTGGGACGCACCAGGGTCAGGCGGCAACTGAGCATGCTGGTCATGTCCACATCATCGGCAACATGATCAT
>CAZFXI010000088.1:0-9671 GCA_964522855.1 uncultured Sedimenticola sp. | reverse complement strand
GCGCAACAATAACACAGCTTTGCTACTTACTCAGACCCTTGAATTTGAATGTCAAGGCGCCGGTAGGACAAGCATCCACGCATCGCAAGCAACGGGTGCAGTCCGCACCGATATCCAGCTCCAGCGCCTTGGCCCGTCCTTTCAGTACGGTTTCCAGTACATGAGGGACCAAGCAGACCTTGCGGCACTCACCTTCATGGAAACAGTTGGAAAGCGTGTAGTGTACGGTGAAAGGCGAGGTGGCGCCAACGAAGCCATAGGTGAGGCCGATGGGGCAGGCATAACGACACCAGGCGCGCCGGGAGAAGAAAATCTCAAACAGCAGCAGCAGCGCCACCCAGATCAGTGCCACACCTGGGCCATAGATCAGCGCTCGGCTGAGAATCCCGGTCGGTGATATAGTTTCAAACACCGTGTAACCGGTAACGACAGCCAGAATGACAAACACCAGCCATAACCAGGTGCGGGAACGGCGGTCGAAATGCCAGTCTCTGGCCCAGCCTTTTTTCATCAGCTTCAGGTGCAACATCTCTGCCCATTCCGCCACCAGGTGATAGGGGCAGACCCAGGAACAGAACGTTCTGCCACCCAGCAACCACCAGAGGATAAACACCGTGGTGGTACCGATCACCAGATTGATAACCACATGCTTGAAAGCCAGCATGACTTGCAAGGCAGAATTCAGATCCGCCATGTGAAAACCGGCAAAACGCGATGCGGTCAACGCGCCTTCCAGCAGCTGGATATCCAGATAATAAGACACGACGAACAGCATATTCACCGCGATCAACACGGCCCAGCGTTTGCGCCGCAAACGTTCAGGCTCCGGATTAGCATGCTTTTCCGCCAGCTCGATATGGATTTTCTCGATGCGCTCCTTGTCAGCAAACTTGTGGGCGTGCAGTTCCCGCACCTCTTCCGACATGTCTTTCTTTGCCAGGCGTTTTGGCGCTGCACCAAGTAACACTCGAATGGATTCAATGATTCCGCTCATAATGTTCTCATCCCCTTGCTGTTGGCGCGACTGTCGCTACTGTCCATGACGATAACGGCGGGCTCCACCGGACAGATCATTTCACACACCCCACATCCCACACAGCCATCCAGAATCACCGGCGTCATCACACCGTTGATATCCTGCAGTTCAATCGCATGTTTGGGTGGACATTCGTTCTTCTGACGTACCGCTACCAGATCCATCTTCTTGCCCTTGCGCTGCTCATCTTCCTCGGCGCATTTGGCAATATTGATTTCAATAGGGCATTGGCGTACACATAGATCGCACAGTTCCAGGTCATAGGGATGATCGGCTACGTCAATCGGATTCCAGCGATCGATCTCGGCATAACGCAGCTTACCCTTGAAATCTGCGCCCCTTGCCAATCCCTTGATACCCTGCCCCTGCACCGCCAGACATTGTTTGACATTCACCACCTTGGCGACACCCATATCCACTTCCGAAGCGAAGGAAATCTCATGGATCAAGGCGCCTGTCGGACAGGCCAACACGCATTGCAGTCCATCACAGGAAAAGTCACAAGCCTGTTCTCGTGCATCGATATGCGGAACACCCACACCCAGGCCATCGGTCAGATCACCCAATTTGATCGCCTCTACCGGACAAACCTGAACACACTGGCCACATTTAATACAGGCTGCCAGAAAATGCTTTTCGTTCAACGCACCTGGTGGTCGCAATCTCTCCACCCATTTTCCAATGACGGGCACCATACCCAGCAGGGAAATACCCGTCACTCCTACGGTCAAGGCAATGGAACGCAGAAACTTGCGTCGTTCCTTTTGCTTGGGAGTCAAGCGTTTGCTGTTCTTGCTCATATCAATTCTCCAGGCTGTTTCTCAGCTGCTCCAGGGCATTGGATAAATCAGCGGGATCTTCTTTGGCAGCAGATCCGGGCGGCGGCCGGTGTTGCTGTGGCGACACGGGGACTTCATTCTTTGCCATCAGATTCAAATAGGGCTTCTTGTCACGCACCAGCAAACGGGGCTCTGAAAACGGCGCCAGTCGTTCCAGAAAATCCAGCACTTCGAGCAAAGGCGAGCCCTTGAAAAACTGCGCATAGGGTTCATTCTGCCATAGACGGTCTGCATAGGCGTATAACTCGTAAGGGCTGTCACCGACACCATCGGCATCCTGGTCAAAACCTTCGTAGTCGCTCCAGTAGTTTCCTTCCCAGTCATTGCGATTAGCGGTCCCGCCACCGGAAACAATAATCTGCGTTAGATTGTCCACGAAACGATTGTCCTTGAAGATATTGCTGTGCCAATCATTCAGAAAGCGGATGCCAATGCCATTATAGGCAATCAGATTGTTGTTGAATCGATTGGTGGTATCCGGCTGAAACGGGGATACATCGATGTACAGGCCACTGGCACAATACAGTATTTCATTGCCTTCGATGGTCAGATCAGACGTTTCCTTGAAACCGATGCCAATACCTGTGGGTCCAGCTGCATGGGCAATGTGATTGTTTCTGACCACCACACTATCGCTGTACATGAGAAAAATACCCACCGCATTGTTCACATAATAATTGTTCTCCACCAGATTATAGCGGGAGTACATGAAATGCAGGGAATAGCGGGCATTGCTGCTGCGGTTGCCGGAAATGACATTGTTGGCAGAGTACCAGACCACCATGTCCCGGACGTTATCGGTAACATTGTCGAGAATCTTGTTATCGAAACTGTACCAGAGCCGCACCGAATCACCCTTTTGCCCCAGATCGAAGTCCGTTTTGGAGCTGATGTGGTTGCGCTTCACGATATTGTTGCTGGACTGCTGCAAGTCGATACCGAACAGGACATTGTCCATGACAGTGTCCTTGATGACATTGAAGTTGCCCCGCACCTGCACGCCAGAATCGATATCGTTATTGGATTCCCCGGAATTGGTCAAATGCAGATTCTTCAGGGTAGCGCCATCCGTATCCAGAAGCACCACCGTACCCTTGCCACCAGCATCGATGGTCGCCTTCTTTTGTCCATCGATGGTAATGGGACTGCTTACCACCACCGGTCCGGCATAGGTGCCGGCCGGCAGCAACAGGGTTTCACCGTCCGGTGTCTGGTCAATCATCTCCTGCAATGACGGTTGATGGCCTGCATGGCAAGCTACCGGTAACAGTAGAAGCAACAAGCCACACAGGCGCACAGCCATCACTTTTGATGGGCATCCTTGAACCGCAGTAGCGCAGCTACCGCCAGCAATGCCGCCATGAGCATCATCAGACCGAAGCCGATACTCGGGTAGGAATGTGTGGTGAACTGCGCCACTTTGCCCTGACCAAACACGGTAGGCATGAAAGGCTTGACCGTGAAGGCACCCATGGCATTCAGGTTATGCCCATACCACCACAACCAGGCTGAATACTCGATGATGAAGAATAGAGGCAGTGCCATGGGCACAATGATCAGCAACCAGTACAAAATACCGCTGCTCTTGCGCGCTCCCCACACCATCAGCACCATGGCGGCAATAATGCCCCAGAACACGACATGGGAAGCCGTGGTCATGGTCTTGACCAGTGGGCGGATTTCTTCTGGATTGTTGAAGTATCGGCCCAGGCTTTTCTCATAGTGCCAGCGCATCACCTGAGCGTTGCTACCAGTCCATTCTTCTCGCTCATTGGCCGGCTTTCTATTCTGATCGATGATGAAGCTTCCCTTGAGCAAAGCAATGTTATCCAGTTTGGGATTGCCGGTTTCAGCTTTCTCCACCCGACCTCCGGCTTCCAGATCCAAACCTTCGCCACTGACCAGCGAACTGCCCAGACCCGCCAGTTTCCGGGTCATTTCATCTTCACTTTCTTTCTGTTCCACTACCGATACGCTTTCGCCAGGTAGCGCTTTTTTCATCCTTTCGATCACGGCCTGACCCGCATCCACATCTTTACCCCGCTCCGTGTCCTGGTCCATGGAAGTGACCAGCGCCTCGATATAGCCCGCATTCTGGTAATGCAGTCCGCCAGCACCGTACCAGGTCATGTACATCCAGATGGCTATGGCGGTGAATCCCACGGACATCAGAGCCACGCGAATTCTGGGCTTGGTGCAGGCAAAGCCCAGCAGCATCACCCCCAGAAAGGACATCAGGAAGGGAGAAAAAGGACGCTCGACGACGCCACCAGCGGCAATGGGATACATGCCTACGTAGTGGTTGATCGTGTCCATTTCATGCACGCAGTCCAGTGCTTCCTCCTCGGTGACTTCTGCCTTTTCGGTTTTCTTGCAGCCATTGAAAACACCGTTCATGTGGAACTCGATGCGCACACCATCGGGAAAGGCTTCCTCGGGATAGTTGGGAGCGGTCAGGGATACCCACCAGGCCGGGGCAAAATAAACGAGCGCCAGCAGCACTAAACTGGCCAGAATCAGTAAATTGGAAACAATTACACGCTTGGACATGATATTACCCGTCAGGTAAAAAAACTGGAAAAAAGTAACGCTATGCGTTTTCGTTGCGGATGACCATGATTTCTCGCAATCACAACCCCGAACTAAACAGGGTTTGCCGCTCTGTAAACGTAAAACTCCCTGCCGCAACACCATCGGCAGGGAGTAGGACATTCATCGGATCAACGGCCGTAAAAAACACAGACATTTGCCTTTCACAAAGATGAAAACAAATATCTGGGATGGAAATTATCTCATCCTAGAAATAGCTTTCCACGGCAATGTAATCCAACTCACGCCATCAATCGTAATCAGGATTGATCCAGTCTTTGGATGGCGCCAGATCTTCCTTGGGTACCGCAATCCGGGAGGCGTAGTTGACAACCTGCTTCATGTCGTCATTGGAGAATTCCTTGATCTGTTTCACCATGTCCGGGTTGGCGTTACGACGTTTGCCATCACGAATCCATTCAAACTGACGCACCATGTACTTGTAGTGCTGGCCCTGAATCTTTGGGTAAAACTTGTCAGGCTTGCCTTCGCCGTTATCGCCATGGCATTTCACACAATTGTCCTTGAACAGTTGCTTGCCCTTTTCAAATTCAGGCGTCCCTTCTGCCCATGCGCCCTTGCCATTGTCAGGGTTCATCTTCAAAGCGGCGATGTAATGGGTGACGTCGGCCATGGCCTGGGGTCCACCGATGGACTCCGGCTTGGCGAAGGGATACATGGTGGGATTGTCACGGTTACCTTCACGAATATCGGCCAGCTGTTTGACCAGCACGCTCTGATGCTGCCCGGCGATCTGCGGGAAGGTACCGTCTTTGGAGCCCCAGCCTTCGGTCAAATGGCAGGCGGCACAGACTTCAAAAGTCTCGATACCATTTTCATGATCCGGCTTCAGATGCAGGGCCTCATCACGCTCGCCCCCTTTTGACATCCATTGATTTGAAAAAGCAGTACCACTGACCAGCATGGTTGCAGCCAGGCCCAGCACGGATGCCGTCAAACGTTTGTTCATATCTGTTCTCCGAAAAGTAAAGCTACCGGTAGGCGGCATTGGTTTCGATCGCCTACACCCTTAATTAAAAAACCATGAAATAATAACATTCCAACCATACTACGCACTTGAGCAAAATCAAGTACAAAATATTCAGTCTTCCAAACACAAAACAGCCACTTTTAGCAAGGTTTAGCCGGATCCTCAATCGTCCTGATAAGACAACCAGGCCAGGATATCGGCTATTTCGGCGTCGCTAAACTGCTGAAATATCAGCTGATCTCCTGGATCGTCATGGGTGCGCTTGCCCTTGCGGAACTTGCCGATCTGGCGCAACAGGTATTTACTGTGCTGGCCGGTGAGCATGGGGATGGTCAGCACCCGGTTGCCTTCGCCTTTTTTGCCGTGGCAGGTCGCACATTCCTTGCGATACAGCCACCCGCCTGCATCCTTATTTCCAGGGTAGTGAGGAATATTCAACGATCGCTTGCTTTCTTCCAGGCGCCCCAGTGCATCGAAGTCTTCTTTTTCCGCCGCACCTTTCTCTATAACAGAAATATGGGCGGGCAGATCGATGCTGGCCAGATAAGCCGTTATCGTGGCCACGTCCTTGGCGGGCAGCTCACGATCATTGGCAAAGGGAATCATGGGGATATTGATGCGCTTGCGGATCTTGAACAGTTCCAGTTGCTTAGCCAGGTATTCAGGATTCATCCCTGCCAGGCGAGGATATTCACCATCAGGCGTTCCCTGCGCATAAATTCCATGGCAGGCGGCACAGATTTCCATGATGTCCTCGGCGTCTACCGGGTCAAATTCCGGTATCGTGGCTTGCGTTGTCAAAGTGCGCGGCAAATGATGCGCAATTCCCTTGTGACAGTCGATGCAAGTCTTGCCTTCAGCCATGGCATCCTTATGAATGCGCGCCGCAAATCGGGCCTGTCCAGCGAGATCCATGTCCGAGAAATCGTGGCAGTTGCGGCACTCCCTGGAATCCGTCTCTTTCATCACCTTCCAGACATGCTGCGCCAATTGCGGACGCCGTGCTTCGAACTTCTCCTTGGTATCGATGGTGCCTTTCAGCCAGTGATACACCTCATTGGAAGCCTGAATCTTGCGAATAATCTTGGGGATCCATTCTTTAGGCACATGGCAATCTGGACAGGTGGCTTGCACACCGGAGGGATTGGAAAAATGCACAGAGGTCTTGTATTCCTGGTACACATTGTCATGCATTTCATGACAGGAAATACAGAAAGACAAGGTATTGGTCGCTTCCATGGCAGTGTTGAAGCCGCCCCACAGCACGATACCCAGCACGATCAGGCCAATCGCGCTCCATACTGAACGTTTTTTACTCATATTCTGGATATTTTATATCAAAGCGAAACTGGCATTCCCTACACAGCAAGACGGCCTGGCAAAGCCAGACCGTTTTACAATCAAAAAACCACGTAATCAGGGCGCCAGCTTGGACACATAGTCCGCTAGCACATCCAGATCTTCGTCGCTGAAGCGAGGCTCTCCAGTTGGCGTTACCAGTACACCTTTCATGGCGATAGACTGCCCATTGGCGCGTGCGCCACTCATGATGTCTTTTACCTGTTGCAGGACATAGGCTTTGTTTTGACCCGCAATTTTCGGATAGGCCGGCATCAGCGGTGTCTTGCCGTCTTTCCCGTGACAGGCGGAGCAGGTCATGTACAGGCGTTTGCCAGATGCCGCAGAGGCGATGCTGCCAAAGGCAAAGACCGCCAGAACTGCAGACAGGATAATTGTTTTACCGAATTGCTTGTTCATTACTTCAGATTCTCCTGAAAAAAAAGGGGGGGTGAATAACCACCCCCCTATATTACATCCTGAATAAGATTCCCGACACCTTGCCTTCAATCAAGGTGGTGTCGGGAAAACCGGTGCTTACTTTTTGATTTCTTTAGCGCCGTGCTCTACCAGGTAGGTCTTGGCACGCAGACCCATGTCTGCGGTTTTGACCTGATACTGCCACCACTGGTTCGCCCACAACATGGCGTTGTTCCAGTCTTTCTTGGCAGCTGCAGCTTCGGCCTTGGCCTTGGATTCCTTGGCGAAGCCCAACTGGTCGGTAGCATCCTCAACCAATGCAACTACTGGAGGGAAATCCTTGTAGTTGTGGCTGGTGATGAAACCAACTACCTGGTTGATTACAGCCTGGGTATCGATGTTGGTCTGTACCTGCTTCTTGTAATCAGCTTCGGTGTAGTTGGTGCCTTCGACCATGCCGCCGGTTTCTGCTTTATAGCCTTTTGGTTGAACCAGCAGATAACCTTGCATCTCCAGGTGCAACGCGGAGCAGAACTCGGTGCAGTAGAAAGGATAGACACCAGCCTTGTCCGCTACCAGGGTAGCAGTCGCTGTCTTGCCAGGTTCAACAGACAGCTGAACGTTGTGGCCATACATGGCGTAACCGTGTACTTCGTCTTCCGCACGCTCCAGGTTGGTGATATGAATGGAAACGGTATCACCCTCTGTCACCTCGATGATCTCAGGCGTCAGGTGAGAACGGATGGCGGTGCCATAAACATGCACGGTGCACTTGCCACTGGCATCACAGCTACGCTCAACCTTCTCACGACCGGCACGTGTCTTCCACTCGGAACGCTTGTCTTCACGGCTGTTCCAGCCAGACTTGTAGCGAATCGCAGGCTTCAGCTTGTCTGCCTTGATGGCAACCACATAGTGCGGCTCACCCAGTGGGATAGGCATGTCGTACAACAATTGCATCTTGTCGCCACTGATGTCGATGAGCTGGTGGTTCTGCGGATGCAGAGGACCAACCGGGTTGAAGCGGTCGATGGCCAGCTTGTTCAGTGCAACCAGATATTTACCATCCGGGCTCACCGTGTCACCTTCCATCGCCATCAAGTGACCGACGTTGTAGTGGATAGGCAGCTGATCCAGCACCTTGCCTTTACAGTAGTCCCACTTGGTGATCATGGAGTCCACGTAGATGGAGGTGTAGGCCACGCACTTCTTGGAATCAAACTGCGTATGCAAAGGCCCCAGGCCAACAGCAACAGAGTTGTGTAAGGTATCCTTCAACGCGATGATGGGAATACCATAAGGATCCTTGCCTTCGAACTTCTTGTTCTTCATGGCAGTCTGGATCTTCTTCCAGTCATAAACCCAGGTATGGCTGTCCAGTTTACCGTTTACGACAATCTTGTCGCCGGTAGGTACAACATCAACACCGTGAGGAGACTTGGGTTCAGGAATCAGATACATCAGGTCATTGGCTACCGCTTCTTTCATGCTGATCAGGGACATGCCGTTGACTTTCTTGCCGATCTTGCCGGCCTTGACCAGTTCTGCAGCCTTCTTCCAGTTAGTGACATGCAGGAAGTCGGTATCCTTTGAGGAACAACCTGCCTCAAAAGGAGGACGCCCGCGCTCGATACCACCGACATAACGCTCAGAGCAGAAAGAGTTGGTGAAACCCCAACCCATGGAAGGCCCCTTACCCGCGTCAGACAAATCCTGGCTGTAGGGAGGCATCTCGAAAGTGAAGGAGTTTTCGGGCTCGATCTTGCCCGTTTCCATATTGAACTTCCAGTAGGTCAGACCACCGCGATACTTGTCGTTGAACTTTTCCAGAGGCACGAAGCCGCTGCCGGTATAAGGTGCAGCATACTGGGTAGATTCCATTATGTATTCGGTATTGGGCGTTACGAAAGCGCCACCGTGCTCTGAACGGAACAGGGGATTGACCACGATCTGCTTGGTTTCGAAATCATGCAGGTCGATGACCGCTATACGAGGATTGGCTTTATCGTTGATAAACAGATACTTGCCATTGTAGTCGCCATTGGTTTCAGAAATGGCGGGGTGGTGGGTGTCACCATAGACGATGTCTTTGCCTTCGATACGCCCCTGGGCCAATACGGCCTTGGACTCATCATCAAAGCCGTAACCCTGCCAGGGCTCCGGAGTAAAGACACCAATGTATTTGAGAATGCGCATGGACGGAATGCCATACACGATGATTTGTCCACTCTGACCACCGGAGCTGAACGCCAGGTACTCGTCACGGCCGCCGGTAGGCGTATAGGTTTTTGCTGCCGCCAATATGTCTTTTTCAGTCAACCCACGTTTCTTCATCACGTCTTTCAACGTGTCCTGAGACCAGGCCTGGCCTCCGGCTGTGAGTCCCACTGCCAAAGCAATAAGGGAGGCAAGCATAGGCTTGCGTACTTTCATGGTATTCTCCTTCTGGTAACTACAA
>CAZFXI010000087.1:0-11592 GCA_964522855.1 uncultured Sedimenticola sp. | reverse complement strand
TGGGAGCTGGCCTGGGGCTGGTCTGCAGTTGGCCGTAGATGATCTCTGCCACCAGATTGTCCGGTACGGCGATCAGATCATCATAAGTGGCAAGATTTTCGACGGTTTCGTTCATGGTGGCCTACCTGGAAATTCCATGAAACGAGCATAGCCTATTACCGACATAAGAAAAACCCCGGCAGAATCCGTTCTTCCGGGGTGGGTATCGTCGTCCGATGGTGAACTTCCTGTTCGCTGGCTTCCCTGTCTGCCAGTTCGTCCTGAACTGTTTTCGGTAACGATGGCTAAAGTGTAGATGCTCCCTCTGGATGGCGCCATGGGGCTTTTCTGAACAGCTTGTAGGAAAGGTCTGACAGGGTATTGCAAGTCTGGCGCAGGGGGCGCTTATCGAAACTGCTTTAACCAGTTCATGGCTCCGGGCGTTTGTAACCACAGATCTCTGGCGGTTTCACCGCGGCATGGTGAATTACATTCGGGAAGCTGGAACGATCACGGCAAGAATATCAACCATGATGAACAGTTTGCAAGCACTCACCCTGCCATTTCGTCCGCCTGCCTGATAGCGGCCAGCAGGCTGCCTGTTTCGGCCTTTCCCGTACCGGCAAGATCCAGGGCGGTGCCATGATCCACGGAGGTGCGGATGAAGGGCAGCCCGAGGGTGATGTTCACAGCCTTGCCGAAGCCCTTGTGTTTCAGAACCGGCAATCCCTGATCGTGGTACATGGCCAGAACGGCATCTGCCTGCTCGAGATAACGGGGGGTGAACAGGGTGTCGGCGGGCAGGGGGCCCAGTAGCTGCATGCCTTGCTGGCGCAGTGCTTCCAGTATCGGCGCGATGATTTTCATCTCTTCCGTCCCCAGATGACCGCCTTCACCGGCGTGTGGGTTGAGACCGCAAACCAGAATCCTGGGGTTGTCTATCTGGAACTTTGTCTGCAAGTCAGCGTGTAGAATCTGAATGACCTGCAGCAGCAGCTCCGTGGTGATGGTATCGCTGACTTCGCGCAGCGGCAGATGGGTAGTGGCGAGGGCCACTCGCAGGCCGGGGCAGGCCAGCATCATCACCGGGTAGCTGCTGCTCAGTTCTGCCAGGAACTCGGTATGTCCGCTAAAGGGGATGCCGGCATCGTTGATGATGCCCTTGTGTACCGGGCCGGTCATCATGGCGGCGTAGTCTCCTTTCAGGCAGCCTTCTGCTGCCAGCCGCAGGCACTGAAGAACATAGGAGGCGTTGCTTGGATCGAGCGTTCCAGCCTTGCAGGCTTGGGGCATGACGACCGGGCGCACATACAATGTGCCCGGAGCAGACGGCTGCACTGGAGCGGTGTCTGTCTCGACGATAGTGATGTCCAGCTGCAACTGCGCTGCTCGTTGCGCGAGCATGGTGGCGTCGGCGATGATGAGCGCCGGGACATCCAGCCCTTCCTGAGCCGCCTGCAGGATCAGGTCGGGGCCGATGCCGGCCGGTTCGCCCGGCGTGATGACGATACTCAATAGTTGTCTTCCAGGCGTGTCTCTACGAAGGCCTGATCGCGCAGCTTGCGCAGGTAGAGTTGCAGCGCCTCGTCGGCCTTGCGTTTGCGCAGTGCCAGTTTGGCCTTGTTGCGTTTGACTTCATCGGTAGCATCGAAGTCACGGCGCTCCAGTACCTGTACGATATGCCAGCCAAACTGGGTGCGGAAGGGTTCGCTCAATCCGCCCTTTGGCAGCGCATCCATGACCTCTTCGAATTTGGGCACCAGATTGCCGGGGCTCACCCAGCCCAGGTCGCCGCCCTTGATGGCAGAGCCCTTGTCGTCGGAATGGGCGCGGGCCAGTGCGGCAAAATCCTCACCGCCCTTGATACGCTGGTAAAGCTGTTGCAGGCGATTTCGCGCTTCATCATCAGATGTCAGTTCATCGGTACGGACAAGGATATGGCGTGCATGGGTCTGTTTGATGATATTGCGGTCACCGCCTTTGTAATCTTCCAGTTTGATGATATGGAAGCCGCTGGCTGCATGGAAGGGTCCGCGCACATCACCGCGTTCCATTTTGGCCAATTCCCCCATGAACAGGCTCGGCACCTGTCCGGCTTCCAGCCACCCGAGATCACCGCCGTCCAGGGATTGCCTGCCGGCCGAATAACGTGTTGCCAGCGCAGCGAAATCTTCGCCCTGTTGCAGTCGATGCATGATCTCTTCCGCCTGCTTTCTGGCTTTGCTGATTTCTTCGCTGGAAGCGCCATCCGGTGTGGCGATGAGAATATGACGGAGGTGGTAGGCATCACGTCCCCCCGGGTTTTCGGCAGCGTGTGCCAGGTAGTTGTCCACTTCTGCTTTGGTAATCTGTATGCGACTGATGACCTCGCGGTTACGCAGGCGTTGCAGGGTGATTTCGTCACGCAGCTCTTTGCGATATTCATCCATGCTCATGCCTTGCTCCTGCAGGGCTTTCGCCAGTTCTTCCAAAGTCAGGCCATTTTGGTTGGCAATGTTATTCATCGCCGTAAGCAGGGTTTCATCATCAATGGAAATGCCGAGTTTCTTGGCTTCAGCCATTTGCAGCTTGTGTACGATGAGACGTTCCAGCGCCTGCTTTTCGAGCTCGTTTTCGGGCAGATCGGGAGCGCCGCTTTGCGCCAGTTTGCTGCGTATGGCAGACACTTCCTGTTGCAGCTCGCTCTGCAATACCACGTCATCGTTGACGATGGCGACGATGCGATCCATGAGCCCGTCTTCCCCGATAGCGGTTCCGGGAGTGAAGGAAAACAGGAGGGGAAGCAGCAATGAAAGCAGGAAAAAGCGTACGGAGGTATTGTGCTCAGTAACCATATATTGTTCTATCCAGGAAGTTGTCGATGTTGTTACCCAGCTTGCCCAGCCCGTTCAGTTCGAGCTGCAGCAGGGCGGTGTTATTGTACTCGGTACCGTTGCGGTCGAGGTAACGGCGCCATACGGCCCGAATGCGCCAGCAGCAGTCACCGTATTCCACTCCGGCGACGGTTTCCAGGGCACGGCTTTCTTCTACTGAATAATACCAGCGACCAATCAGGCTGACTTTTTCAGACACCGGCCAGTAGGCTGCCAGATCAGTTTGTTCCAATATGCCTTCTCGCAGCCGCCATGAAGCGTGAACACGCTCACCGCTATCGCCATGATAACTCGCCTGTGCCAGCCCCTGCTGCAGTGCCGTATCCGCATGGGGGTCGATTTGTACGCCGGCGCGCAACAGCCAGTGATCGAAGATGCCAGTGGACAGTTCGCCGATGATCGAGGAACTGCTGGTGTCCAGTGGGTCGCTATCATTCAGGGCGACCCGCCGATCTTCAAAGTAATAGATCTGACCAATGCTGGCGTTCAACAGTTCCCTGCCATCATGGCCTGACAGGATGCGGCTGGTCAGTGCCAGGGTCAGTTGATTGGCATCGCCCACCCGGTCCGGGCCGTTGAACCGGTTGTCGCGGAACAGGTTGTTGAAATTGAAATCCAGATGGCTGGTGTCGAACAGGGGCAAGCCGTCCTGTTGCACATAAGGGGTATAGAGATAATACGCCCGTGGTTCCAGCGTGTGCGTCATGTCGTGGCCGAACCAGTTGACATTGCGGTCGAAAAACAGGCCGCTGTCGAGACTGGCGCTCCAGGTGCTGCGAGTGGGCTTGTCGTCCTGCCCCGGCAGATGGTCGTCCAGTTCATAGGCGGTGTAGCGGCCCGACAAGGCAGGCTCCAGAAATCCCCAGTCGCGGTGCAGTGGCAGGCTGACGCGCGGAAGCAGGTCGAAGCGGGCGCCGGTAACACTGTCGTCCCGGTAGAAGGAGGTCATTTCTACTCCAACGCTGTAATCCAGTCCCCCCAGGCCCTGGTACTGACTCCAGTTGACGGCCAGCCGCGGCAGCAGGCTGTAGGGGCGGTCTTCCGGTGCAATGGTGTTGTCCAGGGTGTTGTAATCGCGTACTTCGGCGATGGCGTCCCAGTTGGGCAAATGCCAGTTTAGCGCGGCACGGCTGAGTAGGTGGCGAGTGCTGGTCACCGCCAGGCTGCGGCCCATGTCGTCCAGGTAATCGTCATCGGACACCCAGTTGACGTCTACGTCCGCACTCAACCCGTCGGTAAGAAAGTTCAGGTTGCTGCGGGTACGTGCATGCAGAGCGCCCCGGGCGCCATACTTGTCTGATTCGCGATCGTCGGGCAGGATTTCCGCGAACAGGCTGCCCTTGTTTCTTGGTGTGAGAAAGCGGAATTCCCCACCCAGCAGCAGACCTCGCTTGCTCAGCAGGCGGGGCAGGAAAGTGGCATCGTAATTGGGCGCCAGATTGAAATAGTAGGGAACCGTCAGATCCAGCCCATTTCTGCTGGAGTAGCCCAGTGAAGGAACGAGCAGGCCATTCTTGCGTTCGTCATTGAGGGGCACCGTGAGCCTGGGCGCGTAAAATACCGGTATGCCGAGGAACTTGAGCTTGGCTCCGCGGAAAGTGCCGACCTGGTTCTTCTGATCGATTTCCATACTTTCGGCAGAAAGCATGAACCCCCTGTTGCCCGGGGGGCAGGTAGTGAAATTGACATTTTCGTAACGGCTGTGATCCTTGTCCAGCAACGCCATCTTGCTGGCGTCACCGCGTGCCTTGCGACTGGGTATGCGGTAGTGCAATTGCTCCATTTCTCCCTGATGCTTGTTCAGGTCGAACCAGGCCTTATTGCCGAGCAGGCGCAAATCGCGCAGCCGTAGCAACAGTTGTTCATCGACCCTGACGAGTTGACGCTGGTTGTCGTAATACAGGTCATCGGCATACAGGGTACGGTTGCTCTGTCGGAGAATGACACTCCCCTGGAATCGGGCGCTGTCCTTCTCGGGTAGTGCCGTAGCGGCATCGGCCTCGATAACAATGCGCTCGTCAACAGGCTTTTGTGTGGGCAATGCCGGGAGAGCCTTGCACTGATTCCATGCCATGCCCTCATCCAGTAGTTCAGGGTAGGCATTGGAATTGGATACAGCGGTTTCCGCTTCTTCGGTGTCTTCTACGAGGGGGGGGGCGGGTTCCAAGGCATCTGCAGCAGGTTCTGCTTGCTCGGTAGTTGTTGTTGCTTCCCGGGGTTGCAGCGCTGAAGGCGCTATCTCGACTGCCTCTGCGGCGGGGACTGCTTGTTCCGGCGATTCATTCCCGGATTGTGCCGGAGCAGGTTCTTGTGCCGGTTTGGCTGTCTCTTTTCCCTGTGCAGCACCGCTTTGCCGGATGCCAGGCGTCGAAATCGTTTTGGTTGTTGCCGGTGACCGTTCTTTGGGTGGTGCTGCCGGGACAGTTGTTGCCGGTGAAAGCTTGTCCAGAGGCGCAATGGATTGGCGTTGCAGGCTCCCCGCCTTCCCGCACTGCCAGCTTTTTCCGTCTGCGGCAGGCAGACATTCCCAGCGGTATTCCTTTGCTATCCCGTTGCCGAGCAACAGGCAAAGCAATGCTAGAGTGAACAGGTGGTAGCTGTAGTATTTCAAGGTCCTTTGTTCCGGTAGTTTCCACGCGGGCGCGGTTAAAATCGCATAGAATGGCGGCTGATTCAATGGCTGCCCCAACAAATAATATGTCCGAACGTCAATCCCAACTGGAAAACTGGCTGAGAACAGACTGCGGTCTGAGTGATTTTACCCTTAAATCGGCCTCGGAAGATGCCAGTTTTCGTCGTTATTTTCGTGTTTTCCTGGCCGACGGCAGTACCCGCATCGCCATGGATGCACCACCGGGGAAAGAAAACTGCCGTCCTTTCGTTGATGTTGCACGGCGTTTGCAGCAGGCTGGTGTCCATGCGCCTGAAATTTATGCTGAAAATGTGCAGCAGGGTTTTCTGTTGCTGGAAGATCTGGGGAAGCGATCCTACCTGGATGTCCTCGATGATGAAAATGTCGAGCGCCTGTATGGAGATGCCCTGGCGGCGTTGATGACGATGCAGGCCTGTATCGATCCTGCCGGGTTGCCAGACTATGGTCGGGATTTACTGCTGACGGAAATGTCCCTGTTTCCCCGATGGCTGCTGCATCAGCATCTGGAACTGGATTTGTCGGGAGATGAAAAAAGCATGCTGGATGAAACATTCACCGCATTGGCGGATACTGCATTGGAGCAGCCCCGTGTGTTTGTGCATCGTGATTATCACTCCCGCAATCTCATGGCCGGTATCGAGCATCCTCCGGGGGTCATCGACTTTCAGGACGCGGTGCGCGGGCCGGTAACCTATGACCTGGTATCCCTGCTACGCGATTGCTATATCAATTGGCCGTCAACCCGGGTGAACGAATGGGCCTGGGGCTATTTCCAGTTGTGTGTGCAATCCGGCGTGTTGCAGGATCAGCATGAAAGCCGGTTTCTGTACTGGTTTGACCTTATGGGTGCCCAGCGCCATCTCAAGGCCGCCGGCATTTTCGCCCGCCTGAATCACCGGGATGGCAAGCCAGGTTATCTGGCGGAAATCCCCCGTACCCTGGAATATATCGTGGAACTTGGGGGCAGGCGGGAAGAGCTGGGTCGGCTGGCAAGATTCATTGAAGCACGGGTATTGCCCTTGTGTTTGAAAGCGTCCGTCTGATCACCTTTGATCTCGATGATACTCTGTGGCCCACCACGCCGGTCATCGTGGCCGCGGAGCAGCGGCTGCATGACTGGCTGGGTCAGCATGCCCCTCGGATAGCGCATTCCCTGTCTATCCAGAATATGCG
Source organism: uncultured Sedimenticola sp. (assembly GCA_964522855.1). Taxonomy (GTDB): domain Bacteria; phylum Pseudomonadota; class Gammaproteobacteria; order Chromatiales; family Chromatiaceae; genus Thiolapillus. The sequence goes on along the minus strand of CAZFXI010000087.1, from coordinate 4,914 downwards.
CGAACAGCGACTGGCGTGGATGCAGGAACACCCTGGCCTTGCGCATGACCTCACCCTGGTGCGTCTGAAAACCCTGGAAAACCTGCTGCGCGAATTCGGCTATTCCCTGTCGTTGGCCGAACAGGGGTTGGCGGTGTTTCGTGAGGCGCGCAATCAGGTGACTCCCTGGGATGATGTACTTCCTGTACTCGACGATCTGCGTCGGCACTACACACTGGTTTCCCTGACCAATGGCAACGCCCAGATTGGAAACACACCGCTGCAGAACTGCTTTCATCTTTCCCTGAGTGCCGAAGAGGCCGGTGCCGCCAAGCCCGATCCCGCCATGTTTCATGCGGTGGCGGCGTGGTCTGGTCTTTCCTTTGAACAGATGCTGCATGTGGGTGATGACTGGGAGAGAGATGTGCTGCCTGCAGCCCGGCTGGGCATGGCTACCGCCTGGGTACATCGCCAGGGGTTGAAAGCCCGGAACAGGAAACGGGCAGATTTGTGTTTGTTCAACTTGTATCCTCTGCGGGTATATCTTTCATAACAGCTGGCCCACACGCCGTGCGCAATGACTGGATTGGGTACTTCAATTACCCTTTTTTTACTGATTCTTCCACAATACGTGCTACAAAAAAGTTTATTACCATGGTCATGAAATTCAGGTACGAACATTGTGTTCGACGCATAGCTGCGTAGTGCTTATGCGTTTTTGGGGGAGATACCCCTGGACGGGCCTGCTTATGAAGAGGTATGACTTATGTTACCGCAGAAATTCCTCATGGCAGCTGCCTGTATTCTCGCAGCCAGCAATTGTCTGGCCGTATCAGAAGAAGAGTACCTGAAGAATGCTGATGAGTATGTTGATTCGGAAGCGTCGAAGATGGACGCGCAGGAATCACTCGACCCTGGTAGCGCGCCGGCGCCGGCAGTACAACTGAAAAGTAAATCCGAAGGGCAACTGAATCAGGCTGAATTCGAGTCGTTCCTGCAGGGGAGACACGCTGGCACTTTTTCCTTCTATCAATCCCTGGCGGAGAAAGACAAAACTCGGGTATTTCAGGAGTTTTCGTCAGGGATGCCAATGCGCAAAATACGGCGGCTGGTTATCAAGCTTAAAACGCAGCATAGACAGTAAGTCGGGTAGCAATCAGATTGTTAAGGAAGCCCTGATTACGTCTGGACACAAGAAATGAGTTCACGCCTTGATCAGGCTCCCCTTAACAGAGAAACATTAATTTTTTGTGTTCATTGAACGACGAGGTTTGGTATGAAATTCGGATTGTATTCACTAATCATGTTGCTGATGGCCAGTGGGTTGTTTGTGTCATCGGCGGCTGCTGCAGAAAGTGGGCAGGCGGGTGGCAAGGCAAATGACAAGTTTGTCGGTTTAACCAATGGCAAGGCCTATGTTTATGTGATCCACAATGGAAAAAGCATCAAGATCCAGCGGGTGCAGAATCCCAACTATCAACTTGTTGGCTACCTGTCGAAAACCAGTCGTCCCTGCCCTCCGCATTGTCTCAAACCCATGTTTCCCAATCCGGGAGTGGATGTGTATGGGGAGGTGGAGCTTTTTAACTTCATGGAAAACACTCTGCGGGACGAAGCAGGCCTTCTCATCGATGCCAGGACACCTTCCTGGCACAAGAAGGGCACGATTCCCGGGTCAGTAAATATCCCGTTCACCCGGATGATCAAGGATCTGGACTCTCCGGAAATGGTGGCCCTGTTGAAGCATTTCGGTGCAGAAGAACGTGGCGAGGTCGGTTTTTTCACTTCACTGCTGGAAAAGTGGGGCATAGTGGATACCACCTACAAAACCGATAAATGGGATTTTACCCATGCAAAGGAACTGGTGTTGTATTGCAACGGTGCGTCTTGTGGCCAATCCGTGCGGGGGGTTCGTGGTCTGCTTGCTGCAGGATACCCAGCGGATAAAATCAAATATTATCGTGGCGGTATGCGCATGTGGGAATTCTGGGGTTTGACCACCATCATCCCTGGACAAGAGCCATAGGTTTAGAAGGCGCCAGATATCTGAATCAATGCTGGCCAGGTTTACGCTTGGACCAGGCGCGATTCAGGTCAGGGTTCTTCTGTCAGCACGGCACGAATGTGTTCAAGGATGCGCTTTGGAGAGCCTCCGTGTTGAATCATGTCTACCAGCTTGCCGTTCTTTCCAACAACATAAATGGTGGATGAATGATCGATGGCATATCCCAGGGATGAGTTTTCCACTTCCGCTCTGCGGAAGTAGGCGCCATAGCGTTTGGCCAGGGCTTTCAGATACTCGAGATCTCCGGTCATGCCGATCATTTTCGGATGGAAATAGCTGGCGTATTCCCGCAGTTTTTCCACATCATCCCGTGCAGGATCAACGCTGATGAATAGCGGCTGAAGCTGATCCAGCTCATCATCATCGAGTTTTTTCAAGGCAACGGACAAGGCCCCAAGGGAAGTCGGGCAGACATCCGGACAGGACGTATAACCAAAATAAATCAGTACGATCTTGCCGCGAAAATCCTTGAGGGAGATATCTCCCCGCGAAGAGTGCAAGGTAAACTCTCCGCCCATGCCCGGATAGCGTTCTTCCTCGGCAGCGGAAAACAATGACCAGGCATGCGCGCTGGTTATCGATATCAACAAGGTCAGGAAAAGCCAGTAATGTTTTCTCATGCTCGGGTGATCTCCCGTTGGCGAGACATTGGGGGCTTCCCTGCCCCTGTGTGTCTTAATGCCCCATTTTCTTGTGCTTCATGTTTTCCATACTGAAATGCCGCACTTCAGCTTCGATGTCTTTCTTGCTGCCGTCTTCGAACTCCAGGGTAATAGCCATCTTTTCTCCTGCTTTCAACGGCTTCTTGATCATCATCAGCATAAGGTGCAGGCCACCCGGCTGGAGCGTGGTGGTGCCGCCCGGCGCAACCGGAATGTTTTCCACCGGGCGCATGCGCATCACACCATTATCATTGATGTGAGTATGCAGTTCGACCATGCCGGTGTTGGCCGATTCGGCGGCCACCAGTTTGTGCTCCGTGTCACCGGTGTTCTTCATGCCGAGGAAGCCGGCACTCGTCGTCAGTCCCGGAGGAATCTCCCGTGCCCAGGGATCGATTATCTGAATATCATCGGCGGCGGTCCCGGCATAGACCGGGGCAATCAGGGTCAGCCCCAGAACCAGGCCGGGAAGAAAGTGCTTGAACATACGCTGTCTCCATTTCGTTGTGGAAGAACAATGAGTGATCCGATGGTAGCAGTTGCGAAAAACTTGTAAACACGACAAATATCAATCATTGCAGATATTTCCCTGAATCGGCAGCGATCTGTGCCAAATGGCACAGATCATTGTAATTATTGGGGAAATATCTCCATCAGGTTGTTGGTGCTGGTTGGTAATTCGGGAGTGGCATCGCGGCATCCGCTGCAATTGGTATCATGCCCTTTTTTTCCACGGTTTCCGTTTGTATGCAACGATATGATATGGAGATGTTTTCCACCTCATTGCTGGAATGGTTTGCCCTGCACGGGCGTAAAAACCTTCCCTGGCAGCAGCATCAAACTCCTTACAGAGTCTGGGTATCGGAGATTATGTTACAGCAGACGCAGGTGGCGACAGTCATCCCTTATTATTCAAGGTTCATGGAGGTTTTTCCTGATATAGCTGATCTTGCTGCAGCGGACATTGACCAGGTGCTGCACCACTGGTCAGGGCTTGGGTACTACGCCAGAGCCAGGAACCTGCATCGGGCAGCCATTACGGTTGTGGAGCGTTACCAGGGAATTGTGCCCGAAAACTACGAACAATTGCTGGCGCTACCCGGTATCGGGGAATCCACTGCTGGTGCCATCCTTTCCCTTGCCCTGGGACAACATCACGCTATCCTGGATGGCAACGTGAAACGTGTGCTGGCGAGGGTATTCATGGTTGAGGGCTGGCCAGGGAAAACCTCTGTGTTGACAACACTGTGGAAACTGTCGCGGGCATTGACACCCAGAAAGAATGTTCAGGATTACAATCAGGCGATCATGGATCTGGGTGCAACCTTGTGCCGGCGCAGCAAACCTGTTTGCAGGAGTTGCCCCCTGGTTGGGTTTTGCGCAGCATTCAGGGCGAGTCGTGTCATGGATTATCCTGCGCGCAAGCCACGAAAAAGCTTGCCTCGACGCGCTGTGCAAATGTTACTTGTCGTTGATCAACAGCGAAAGGTGCTGCTGGAAAAGCGTCCCCAGGCGGGTATCTGGGGCGGGCTGTGGAGCTTCCCCGAGCTGACCGTGGATGAGGAACCTGCAGACTGGGTGCAAACCCGTCTTGCCTCACAGGTATCGGAAATCAGAGAGCTGTCACTACGAAAGCACAGCTTCAGTCATTTCCATCTGCACATCCATCCGCGCATAATCCTGCTGCAAAAACCGGGTTTGCAGGTGCTGGATGGGGACCGACAGGTCTGGTATAACCTTTCACAAAACCAGATATGTGGCCTGGCTGCGCCGGTGCAGCAACTGCTGCAGGAACTGAAAGAGGAGTTGAAATGAGTCGAACCGTACATTGTATCAAGCTGGGCAAAGAGGCCGAAGGGCTGGAGCGCACGCCTTATCCTGGCGACCTGGGGCAACGGATATTCGAGAACGTGTCCAAGGAGGCTTGGCAAGGCTGGCTGCAGCATCAGACCATGTTGCTCAATGAGCATCGCCTCTCGCCCATCAACCCCAAGGACAGGAAGTTTCTGGAAGACGAGATGGAAAAATACTTTTTTGGTGGTGGTTCTGCCAATCCTCCGGAATTCAATATCAAGCTGTGATTTTTCTTGACTAATGGTTCCTATCCGGCTTAAATATGCCGCCTTGCTGCAGCGTAAAAGCAGCGAGATTGTGCCCAGGTAGCTCAGTCGGTAGAGCAGAGGACTGAAAATCCTCGTGTCGGCAGTT
>CAZFXI010000086.1:0-11733 GCA_964522855.1 uncultured Sedimenticola sp. | reverse complement strand
CCGTTATTGATCTCAGCCCCATTCCCTCGGATGTGCGGCCCATGGTTTCCTCGCAAATTGCCCGCCTCGCCTATGAATTCAACTACTGGAACCCGAAAAGACGTGAGTTCCCTATCCTCCTGGTATGCGAGGAAGCCCACCAGTATCTGCCCCGGGAAGGTGATCCCGCACTGGCGGCGACACGCAAAGCCATGGAACGTATTGCAAAAGAAGGACGGAAATATGGTGTGTCCTTGTGCGTCATCAGCCAGCGTCCTACCGAACTCTCGGAAACCGTGCTCGCGCAATGCTCCAACTATCTGTGCCTGCGTATCAGTAACCCAGACGACCAGGCTTATGTACGCAGTCTGATGCCAGAGGGTGAAGCGGATATGGCCGAAACCCTGGCCTCTCTCAGTCGTGGTGAGGTGCTGGCGGTAGGGGATGCCACACCCTTGCCCACCCGCTTCCAGGTCGATGCACCCAATCCCCCGCCATCCAGCTCTGATGTCCCGTTATCCAAGAGCTGGCGTACCGGACCGGATGATCTGGATGTGGCAGACATCGTGCAGCACTGGTGGCAACAAAAAAGATAGCCAGATCACTTCTGCAAAACCAAAAAGGCGCCATGGAATATCCATAGCGCCTTTTTCATCTGGACCCGGTTTTCACTCAGGGCGTATCGTCGATCTGCTGTCCTTCCTTTTGCACCGGCATCAGGTCTGCCTTGCTCACGCCCAGCATCAACACAGCACTGCTGGCTACGTAGATGGAGGAATAGGTACCGACAACGATACCCAGGATCAGCGCCAGGGAGAAATTATGGATGATCTCGCCACCCATCACGAACAATGCCAACAAGACGATCAAGGTGGTCAACGATGTGACGATGGTGCGCGCCAGGGTCTGATTCAATGAGGTATTGATGATCTCTTCCGAATCGCCCTTGCGTATCTTGCGGAAGTTCTCGCGGATGCGGTCGAAGACCACGATGGTATCGTTCAGCGAGTAACCAATCACCGCCAGCACCGCCGCCAGTACGGTCAGATCGAATTCCATCTGGAACAGGGAGAAGAATCCCAGCGTGATCGTAACGTCATGCACCAGGGCAATCACCGAGCCCACGGCAAAACGCCATTCGAAACGCACCGCCACATACATGAGGATAGCCATGAGCGCGACCAGCACCGCCAGCGCACCATCTTCAGTCAGTTCATCACCCACTTGCGGTCCGACGAACTCAACCCGACGCAGCTCCACCTTGCCTTCGGACTGCTTGCTGAGTACGCCAAACACCTTGTCACTCAACTCCGAGCTTTTCACACCTTCGCGAGGTGCAAGGCGAATCAGGATATCCCGGGGCGTGCCAAACTGCTGTACCTGAGCTTCGGCAAAATCGTTTTCCGCCAGTACTTGCCGGATCTTCTCCAGATCGGCATCCTGAGTGTAACCGACCTCAATCAGCGTTCCACCGGTAAAATCGATACCAAACACCAGCCCGCGCATGGCCAGCGATGCCAACGAGACCACGATAAGGACAATGGAGAACGCCATGGCAAGCTTGCGCTTGCCCATGAAGTCAAAATGTAAAGATGAAGTAAGGGTTCGCATGGGCTGTTACCTGAATCAGATTGCGAGTTTCTTCACGCGCTTGCCGCCATACACCAGATTGGCCAGTGCGCGGGTTCCCACGATGGAAGTAAACATGGACGTGATAATGCCGATGGCCAGGGTAACGGCGAAGCCTTTAACCGGACCGCTGCCGATGGAAAACAGCACAATGGCGGCAATGAGCGTGGTGATATTGGCATCCATAATGGTACTGAAGGCTTTACCATATCCCGCATGAATACTGGCCTGGGGCGTACTGCCCACGCGCAATTCCTCACGGATACGCTCATAAATAAGCACGTTGGCATCCACCGCCATACCCACCGTGAGCACGATACCGGCGATACCTGGCAGGGTGAGCGTCGCCTGCAATAATGACAGGATGGCCATGATCAGCACCAGGTTGGCAATGAGCGCAGCGTTGGCAAACAGGCCAAAGACCTTGTAATAGACAACCATAAATACCATCACCAGCAGCAAGCCGACAACAACGGACTTCATGCCCTGATCGATATTTTCCTGACCCAGGCTGGGGCCGATGGTCCGCTCTTCCACGATATCAATCGGTGCCGCCAGGGCACCAGCCCGCAGCAGCAGCGCCAGTTCGTGTGCTTCCTGAGGGCTGTCCAGGCCCGTGGTCTGGAATCGACGACCGAAAGGCTCGAGAATGTTGGCCACGCTGATGACTTCTTCCACCAGGCGCTTGATGGGCTTGCCATCGGCTTCGCGTCCAACCACGCGGCTTTCCTTGAACACCACCGCCATGGGCTTGCCCACATTGTCGGAGGTGACGTTGCGCATGCGGCGTGCACCCTTGCTGTCCAGATTGACAGACACCATGGGGCTGCCGGAGCGCTGATCGAAGCCGGACGAGGCATCGGTAATCTGATTGCCGGTAACGATGACCCGCTTCTTCAGCAAGATGGGACGACCATCTTCACGCACCTTGTACAGACGCGAACCCGGAGGAATCTTGCCGTTGTTCTTGGCATCCATCGCATCGTGCTCGGTATCCACCAGCCTGTATTCCAGCGTTGCTGTGGCACCAAGAATGTTCTTCACCTGGGTCGGATCCTGAACACCCGGCAATTCCACCACGATGCGGCGATCTCCCTGTTGTTGCACCAGCGGCTCCGCCACGCCCAGGGCATTTACCCGGTTGCGGATAGTGGTGATATTCTGTTGCAGGGCAAATTTCTTGATCGCCCGCACTTCCGCAGGGGGCAGCGTCAGGCGTACAAAAAAGGCACCGTCGGCATCCCGGGTTTCCACGCCAAGATTGCGGAACTCGTTACCCAGAAGCTCTTCTGCCTTGTCCCGGCTGACCGCATCCTTGAATTTGACATCGATACCCATGGCATCCGCTTTCACGGTCAGATACCGCAACTTCTGACTGCGCAACGCGGTACGTACATCGCCGGTATAGGCTTCCACCTTGTCCTTGATCGCCGCATCCATATCCACATCGATGAGCACATGGATACCACCGCGCAAATCCAGACCAAGATTTACCGGCTTGCCGCCCATGGCCAGCAACCAGTCAGGCACGTTCGCCGCTGTAGTCAACGCGTAGGAAACATTTTCAGGCAGGCTGTTGGCGATCACATGCTGCGCTTTTTGCTGATCGGTCGTGCTGGGGAAATGAATCAGCAATCTGCCTTCCTTCTCCTCCACTTCCTTGACCGGGATACCGCCGCTTTGGAGTGCGTTTTCGATTTTCTCCTGCAGTGTTTTGTCTACGACGGCACCACGCGTGCCCGATATAGCGATCGCCGGATCCTGACTGTACAAATTGGGTAGCGCATAGAACAGGCCGATGGCAAGCACAAACACGACCAGGAGGTTTTTCCACAAAGGGTATTGATTCAGCATGTTGGATTAACGGGTATCAGTAACAGGAAAATTAACGACTCAAAGTTCCTTGAGCGTGCCCTTGGGCATGACGGCTTCCACAGCAGCCCGACGAACGGTGACCACCAGACCGTCAGCCACATCCACTTTGACGAAATTCTCACCGACCTCGGTGATCTTGCCCATGAGGCCGCCGGTGGTCTGGACTTCATCGCCTTTCTTCAGACTCTCCACCAGGGCGCGATGTGCCTTCTGGCGTTTGACCTGGGGACGAATCATGAAGAAATACAGGACCAGGATCAGACCGATGGGAAAAATCAGCCCTGCCAGACCATTGGGACCCACCGCCGAAGCTGCCGCAGGCGCTTCAGCCAACGCGTCGTTGATAAAGAAATTCATGTACCTACCTCCGCCACACGCCTGTTTTCATCGCGCGCGGCCATATTGGGGAAATGCGAAGCGGGATATTATGCCACAGAGGAGCATCACATGTCGGATTAGCCATCAATCCGGTTCCAAACCATCGACTTTCTGGAATCCTCGCGGCAACTTATTGCCTCGTCGTCCACGCTCACCTTCATAGGCATTGAGGTCAGCTGCCTTGAGATTGAGATGTCGTTTGCCGGAGACCAGTTTGACCTTTCCACCTTCGGGCACCACCAGCATGGCCACGACGTATTCTTCCCGTGCGGCTACTCGCTTGCCGGGAATACCGATGATCTTGTTGCCTTTGCCCCGGGCCATCTCCGGCAGATCACTCAGGGGAATGACCAGCATGCGCCCTTCCGTGGTCACTGCCACCACCCGATCAGTATGCGGATCAGTCACGAGTTGCGCCTTGAGCACCTGTGCGCCCTTGGGCAGGCTCAGCACAGACTTTCCTGCCTTCTTGTTGGCGATGAGATTTTTTGCCTGGGTAACGAAGCCATAGCCAGCATCGGAAGCCAGCAACCAGCGCTGTTGCGGATCCCCGCCCAGCGCGGCAACAAAGCGGGCACCATCCGGTGGTGCGAAGCGCCCGGTCAGAGGCTCGCCCTGTCCCCTGACCGATGGCAGGGTATGCGCGAGCAGGGAATAACTGCGCCCCCTGGAATCGAGGAAAATAGCGGCCTGGTTGCTGCGCAAGTGCACCGCATCCTGATAAGCATCGCCGGCCTTGTAGCTCAGGCTGGCGGGATCGATCTCATGCCCTTTGGCGGCCCGCACCCAGCCTTTTTCCGACAGCACCACGGTGCTGGGTTCACTGGGCGTGAGTTCACTCTCATCCATGGCCGCAGCAGCTTCCCGCTCCACCAGGGGTGAGCGGCGGTCATCGCCATACTCTTTCGCATCTGCCTCCAATTCCTTGCGCACCAGGGTTTTCATGCGTTGTTTGGAACCCAGAGTTTTCTCCAGGTACTCCCGCTCTTTCGCCAGTTCTTCCTGCTCGGCACGGATTTTCATCTCTTCAAGCCGCGCCAGTTGCCGCAGCTTGGTATCCAGCACGTAGTCTGCCTGCACTTCGGTCAGGTCGAAGCGCGCCATGAGCACGGGTTTGGGTTCATCCTCGGTGCGAATGATGTGGATGACTTCATCGATGTTTAGGAAGGCGATGAGCAGGCCATCCAGCAGATGCAGTCTGTCCAGCACCTTGTTCAGACGATGCTGTAAACGTCTTCGAACGGTAGTAAAGCGGAACTCCAGCCATTCCTTGAGGATCATCCGTAGATCCTTGACCTGGGGTCGCCCATCCAGTCCGATGAGATTCAGGTTTACCCTGTAGGCCCGCTCCAGATCCGTGGTAGCAAACAGATGGGACATGAGGCGCTCGATATCCACGCGGTTGGAACGCGGCACGATCACCAGACGGGTGGGATTCTCGTGGTCGGATTCGTCCCGCAGGTCTTCGATCCAGGGCAGTTTCTTGGCACGCATCTGGCTGGCGATCTGTTCCAGTATCTTGTTACCGGAAACCTGGTAAGGCAGAGAATTGACTACCACATTGCCATCTTCCTTTTCCCAGCGCGCACGGGCACGCACGCTGCCGCGACCGGTCTGGTAGATCTTGAGCAGATCTTCACGCGGGGTGATGATTTCCGCGTCCGTTGGATAATCCGGTCCCGGAATATGCTCACACAGTTCTTCCAACGTGGTTTTGGGTGCTTCGATGAGGCGTATGCAGGCGCTGACCACTTCCCGCAGGTTGTGCGAGGGAATATCTGTCGCCATACCCACGGCAATGCCGCTGGCGCCATTGAGCAGCACATTGGGCAAACGTGCCGGCAGCAGGCTGGGCTCTTTCAGCGTGCCATCAAAATTCGGCACCCATTCCACCGTTCCCTGCCCCAGTTCGGACAGCAGCACCTTGGCGTAGGGGGTAAGCTTGGCCTCGGTATAGCGCATGGCCGCAAAGGACTTGGGATCGTCCGGCGAACCCCAGTTGCCCTGACCGTCGATGAGCGGATAGCGATAGGAAAACGACTGAGCCATGAGCACCATGGCTTCATAACAGGCCGCGTCACCATGGGGGTGAAACTTGCCCAGCACATCGCCCACTGTACGGGCCGACTTCTTGTGTTTGCTGGCGGCCGACAGGCCCAGTTCAGACATGGCATAGACGATGCGTCGCTGCACCGGTTTCAAACCATCTCCGATATGCGGCAAAGCCCGATCGAGGATGACGTACATGGAATAGTCCAGGTAGGCCTTCTCTGTAAATTCGGCCAGACGCAGGCGTTCTATCCCTTCGGCTGTGTAATTCTCGTCCATTACTGCTTTTTCAGCTGGCGCATCTCGTCGAGCATGGCCTGAATATCGTTGTACCAACGAGCAAACTGCAGTTGCAGCTGCGGATCATCGGGAAACATGGGGCTCAGAGCCCGAGGATCGACGGCCGCCAGCACCGTTTCGTCATTCTCTGCGATCACCGCGATTTTCAGTGGCAGGTAAGGTGACATCTCGGGATGCCGGGAAAGGATTTCCCGTACCTCCTTCAACTTGCCGAAGAACACCACGCGGTAGAAATCGGTCTTGTAGTGAAACTCTGCCATGCCACCATCGCAGCGCTGGGTATGCGCGACGCTGTAGCCATACTCCGGCAGTGTTTCCTTGAGCACATCCATGACATGTTGGGCTTTGGCACTGCTACGCGCCATTACCAGGTTCTGATCCGCTTGCGCGGGAAGTGCAATTGCCAGGATCAGGAAGATACCAGTAAACAGTTTCACAGCGTTGCCTCCTCCATCACGGCCAGGATGATCTCTTCCATCAGCACGCCGACCTCGGACAGCTCCTGGTTGTTGAACAGGGTCGCCAGCTGGGCCACATTGGCCGAAATCACCAGCACTTTTCCATCCTGCTCCATGACATTGATGCGGCAGGGAAGCACCGTGCCCAGACGCGGGTCGATATTCAGCAGATGATACAGCTCCTTGAAATTGCAGAAGCGGATACTCACCTGACGGGTGTTGATACTGAATTCATCCGCCAGCCCCTGCTCCAGGAAACGCTGGGGGAAAATGCGGAAATTCGCCCCGGTTAGAGCCTGCTTGACGTTTTCCACCGTGGTTTCGAAATCATAGGGCGATTCCATGATATAGGCGGGCTTGCCTCGCCACTCCTCCATGCCCTGCTTGATCAGCGGCGGTTTCAGGGTATGCAGGTAGGCCACCACATTCGCAATTTCCTGATCCGACAGCTTGCTCTTGAACGAAGGCATGCCACCAACCTTACGCCCACTCAAGACGATGTCGTGAATCATCGCATCAGAAGCCGACTGTTGAAAGCCACTGTTATTCAGTGCGGCAGGCATGACCATGAAGGTGCGCTCCCGAGACATGGTGACACCGGTTCCCGGTCCTTCGCCGCTGCCATCCTTGCCATGACAACGCACACAGTTTTTCTGGTACAAGGGCTGGCCTTTCTTGGCATCACCAGGCAAGCGAGCATTCTTGAACACCGGCCCGGGCTTGCCTGACCAGCTACGCACATAGCGTACGATGGCACTCACCTGCGCGGGGCTGAACTGCTGAAAAGACGGCATGATGCGGCCTGGACGACCGTGGCGAATGGTCTTTGCGATATAGTCATCAGACACCTGGGACAGTATCTCGGTCGTCAGGGGTAAACCGATACCACCTTCACCCCGTGAATGATGACAGACGCTACAATTATTTTCGTACAGCGCCTTGCCATCGGGTGCAGCAAACAGCGGCATGCACAACAGCAAGAACAGCCAGTTCCAATGTTTCATCAACTCTCAACTCCAGCAATCAATTCCTGGGCGGCTTCTGCCATATCCCCTTTTTCCTGTAGCCAGGCCTTGCGGTCTCCCGAACGCTTCTTGGCCAGTAACATGTCCATCACGCGCATGGTTTCATCTCCTGCTTCCATGGCCAGTTGTACCAGACGCCGGGTATCGGGATGAATCGTCGTTTCCCGCAACTGCATGGGATTCATCTCACCCAGCCCCTTGAAGCGCTGCACATTGATCTTTCCACGTAGCTTTTCTGCTTCGATTCGCGCCAGTATGCCCTGTTTTTCCGCATCGTCCAGGGCGTAGAACACCTGCTTGCCCACATCAATACGATACAGGGGCGGCATAGCCACATACACATGCCCTTCTTTCACCAGCTTCGGGAAATGCCGCACGAACAGCGCACACAACAAGGTCGCGATATGCAGCCCATCGGAATCGGCATCGGCGAGTATGCAGATTTTACCAAAACGCAGCTTGGAAAGATCATCCACGCCCGGTTCGACACCGATGGCCACGGAAATGTCATGCACCTCCTGAGAGGCCAGCACTTCGGCAGAATCCACTTCCCAGGTGTTCAGTATCTTGCCGCGCAGGGGCATGATGGCCTGAAAATCCTTGTCCCTGGCCTGCTTGGCAGATCCCCCGGCGGAATCGCCTTCCACCAGAAACAGTTCGGTGCGATTCATATCGTCCGAGGCACAGTCCGCCAGCTTGCCCGGCAGTGCCGGTCCCTGAGTGACTTTCTTGCGCACCACCTTGCGGCCGGCGCGCATGCGCGTCTGCGCGGCATTTATGGCCAGTTCAGCAATGCGCTCGCCTTCGGCGGTGTGTTGGTTGAGCCACAGGCTGAAGGCATCCTTCACCACACCCGACACGAAAGCCGCACATTCCCGGGAGGAAAGGCGCTCCTTGGTCTGGCCGGAAAACTGCGGATCGGCCATCTTCACGGAAAGCACGTAACTGACCCGGTTCCACACGTCATCCGGCGTGATCTTTACCCCCCGGGGCAGCAGATTTCGAAACTCACAAAACTCCCGCACCGCCTCGGTCAAGCCGGTACGCAGGCCATTCACATGGGTGCCGCCCTGCGCCGTAGGAATCAGGTTGACATAACTCTCGGTGATGGGCTCACCCCCTTCCGGCAACCAGGCCAGCGCCCAGTCTGCGGCCTCATCCGAACTGGCCATGCTGCCCACGAAGGGCGCCTCGGGCAGCATTTCAAAGCCCTGCAGCGCGTCCAGCAGATAGTCTTTCAGGCCGTCGGCATATTGCCATTCCTCGCTCTCACCGCTCTTCTCGTCCGTAAAGCGCACATGCAGGCCGGGGCAAAGCACCGCCTTGGCACGCAGGACATGCTTGAGTTGGCGGATACTGAATTTGTGACTGTCGAAAAACTGCGCATCGGGCCAGAAACGGATGCGCGTGCCGGTGTTCTGCTTGCCCACCTTACCGACGACTTCGAGATCCGACACCTTCTCACCGCTGGCAAAGGCGATATTGTATTCCTTGCCATCGCGCTTGACCCACACCTCCAGGTGCCGGGACAAGGCATTCACGACGGACACACCCACACCGTGTAAACCGCCGGAAAACTGGTAGGATTTATTGGAGAACTTCCCCCCCGCGTGCAGCTTGCACAGGATCACCTCGACGCCGGGAACCCCTTCCTCAGGATGCATATCCACTGGCATGCCGCGTCCATCGTCCAGCACTTCAAGGGAACCGTCTTTGTAAAGCGTTACCTCGATTTTACTGGCAAACCCGGCCAGTGCCTCATCCACGCTGTTGTCGATGACTTCCTGAGCGAGATGATTGGGGCGCGTGGTATCGGTGTACATGCCCGGGCGCTTGCGCACGGGTTCGAGTCCACTCAGTACCTCGATGGCCGACGCATCATAAGAACTAGTCATCATTGGTCCAGTTGTCAAAAGGATTGTGCTGCTCGAACAGCCCTCTCACCGCCTGCTCGATCTGATGGCGTTGCCGTGGAATTTCCCCGGTGCAAAAAAAATCGTTTGCCAGCTCAAAACGGTAGTTTGCGCCTTTCATGCGGCCATATTTTTTCCATTTCGGTATTTTTACCTTGCGTACAACCGGCTTGCGCCGGGGATCACCATAAGCATAGATCACGTATTCCTTGCTACTGCAGCGCAGCCCCTCAAACGTCGCGGTCCGCCCCCCCGCAGAAGAGCGGATGAGCAACCAGTAGCGAACCACGTAGTCCTTGTCCGAAATACTCAGACTGTCCATCGCCAGAAATCCCTGCTGATTCTTTGGCAACACATCCAGCTGCAGCGGCTTCCAGGCATCGTCTGCCGGATAGGCTGGTATATCCGTGGCGCTTTCCTTCCATTCCTTCACATTGGCTTCAAACTCGTCCTGATCGCCGGTCAACTCTTCGTATCGATCGGTAGGCGCAGCATGCAGCACATCGAATACGGCAAACAGAAGCACCAGGAAAACCATTTGTTTCATGCCCACGCAGACTCACCCTGAAGGATTGATATTCAAGGGCGAGAGTTTACAACTCCCATGGGTGATTGAACATAGCCTGGGGTTGAAATCTGTGACGATTGTGCGAA
Source organism: uncultured Sedimenticola sp. (assembly GCA_964522855.1). Taxonomy (GTDB): domain Bacteria; phylum Pseudomonadota; class Gammaproteobacteria; order Chromatiales; family Chromatiaceae; genus Thiolapillus. The sequence continues at coordinate 1,473 of CAZFXI010000086.1, read as the reverse complement.
TTGATATTGCGAACTGGGCTCCGGTGGGGTAATTTGCACCCTGCGATCAACCGACAGAAGCTGAATTTGCTGATTCAGAGTAACCTTTCCGGCATGAGTAGAAAAAAACCCGAAAATCTCAGTTTTGAAGAAGCCCTGAATGAACTGGAATCCCTGGTGGATCATCTGGAGCAGGGCGAGATCTCACTGGAGGATTCCCTGAAATCCTTCGAACGGGGCATTGCCCTCACCCGCAGTTGCCAGCAGGCCCTGACTGAAGCCGAACAGAAAGTAAGCATCCTGAGCGAAAAAACCCTGGACGCAGTACCCGAAGCCTTCGAATCCGATGCCACTGACTGACGCGGATTTCAGCGCTTTTTCCGGGGAATGCGCCCAGCGGGTAGAACAGAATCTCGACGCCTGCCTGCCCCGCGAGACCATCGAACCCCGAGGCCTGCACCGAGCCATGCGCTATGCCACCTTCAACGGCGGAAAGCGCGTACGCCCCCTGCTGGTCTATGCCGGCGGTCTCGCCTGCGGAGGTCAACTGCAACTGATGGACACACCCGCCTGCGCCGTCGAGCTGATACACAGCTATTCATTGGTGCATGACGACCTGCCGGCCATGGATGACGATGACCTGCGCCGCGGCAAACCCACCTGCCACAAGGCCTTCGATGAAGCGACCGCTATCCTGGTGGGCGATGCCCTGCAATCCCTGGCATTCGAGCTGTTGGCAAAAGCTGACGACCGCATTCCCGCAGAAACCCGTCTGCAGATGATCCACGTGCTGGCCAACACCAGCGGCTCCCGGGGCATGGCCGGCGGTCAGGCCATGGATATCGATGGCATCGGCCAGGACATGAGCCTGCCGGAACTGGAGATCATGCACATTCACAAGACCGGTGCACTGATACACGCCAGCGTTCAGCTCGGCGCCCTGTCGACGGGCGCCAGTCCGGAGCAAACCACCAAACTGGAACACTATGCCAACGCCATCGGGCTGGCATTCCAGGTGCAGGATGACATCCTCGATATCACAGCCGACACTCACATGCTCGGAAAAACCCAAGGCAAGGATGCCGCAGCCGACAAACCCACCTATCCCGCGCTGCTGGGACTGGATGGCGCCCGGCAGAAAGCGGCAGAACTGCTCGAAGAAGCCCTGGACGCCCTGATCAGCTTCGGCGATTCTGCCCTGCATTTGCGACAGCTCGCCAGCTATATCGTGGACCGGGAACACTAATCCCAGACCAACACCGGGTTATTCTGCATTTCCCTTATACTTCGCAGCAGGCTAAAATGTGCGGCTACCATTTTGAGCGTGTAAAACCTGATGACCAGTCACTGCAATACTGAATCTGCCGAAATCGAAGACGTACAGGGCAGCGCCGACACCCGCCAGATCGCCATCAACCGCGTTGGAATCAAGGACATCCGCCACCCCGTACGGGTCAAGGATCGCAGTGAGGGCGAGCAGCACACCATCGCCAA
>CAZFXI010000085.1:5299-11754 GCA_964522855.1 uncultured Sedimenticola sp. | reverse complement strand
TGCTGTATCTCGGCCAGCAACATGCCGTCGGTGAGCAGTTTGATATGAGTGGCAGAACTGACACGGTCATGAAAACGCACCTTGTAGCCCACCGCCGTACCCAATTCACAGCCCAGCTCCGAAGAAATGCGGCTGGCCAGGCTGCGAGCAGCGATGCGTCGGGGCTGAGTATGGGCGATGCGACCGAACACGCCCCGCCCCAGTCCCACACAGATCTTCGGCAATTGAGTTGACTTGCCCGAGCCCGTTTCACCGCACAGAATTATCACTTGATGCTCCCGGATCCGACGCTGAATCTCTTCCAGGCGTGCGCTAATGGGAAGTTCTGCGGGAAAAGTAGGTGTTGGCAAACTGGCCCGACGGGCTTCAACCCGGGCGGTGGATTGCCGTATGCGTCGTTCCACATCCGCCAGCGCAACATCCACCGGATGCCCCTGCTGCAGTTTCCGGGCAAGATTTTGCAGCTGACTACGCAGCCTGTACCTGTCGGCAAGCAGGCACTGGTCTATCTGTTTTCTGAGCTTGTCTATGGCAGGGGACACAACAGTTTGCGGGAGCAGAAATACCTAAAGCGTGGAATTCTGGCTTTTGCCGAAGCTAACGGACGAAAATAGATGATAGGCCTCAGCCACCGGCAAAAAACGGCATAGCCAAAAAGAACTTGATGATTATCGCATTCAGCAAGTCGATAAAGAAGGCGCCGATCAAGGGTATGACCAGAAATGCCTTGGGTGAAGGGCCAAACTTTTCCGTGATCGCCGTCATGTTGGCGATAGCCACGGGCGTGGCACCCAGGCCCAAGCCACAGAACCCGGAAGACATGACCGCCGAATCATAATTCCTGCCGGTAACCACGAATACCAGATACACAGCCACCAGCGTAATTACCAAGGTCTGGGCGAGCACCATGACCAGCAGCGGTCCGGCAGCAGCCACCAAAGACCAGAGTTGCATGCTCATCAGGCTCATGGCCAGGAATAACTGCAGGCTGAGTTCACCCGCCCGGTCGATGGCGACCTTGCTCAGGGTCTTGCCAAAAACATCAGACAGATTGGTAATCAGGATACCCACCATCATTGCGGTCAGGAAACCCGGCAGGGCGAGTCCTTTCATGGAAAGGTAGCGATTCACCATGTCACCTGCGGTGACACAGACCGCGAGTACCAACAAGGTTCCCAGTACATCATCGATATGTGCTGGCTCTTCGCCTGTTTTCGCTGAAACTTCTTCTTCAATGTCCAACGGCCCGGTTGCCGGACGCAACTGGTATTTCTTGATCAGCCAACCACCCACGGGACCACCGATGAGACCGCCGGCAATAAGGCCGAAGGTGGCGCAGGCTACGCCAAACTCCTCGGCACCTTTCAGGCCCGCTTCGGCAGCGACCTGCCCCCAGGCAATAGCGGTACCATGTCCACCGGCAAAGGAAATACTGCCAGCCAGTAATCCATATCCAGGAGGCGCGCCGGTCAACAGTGCAAGCCCGACGCCCGTGGTGTTCTGCAACACCAGCAATACCGCTGCCACGACGGTCAGGATGACCAGGGTTTTACCGCCTTCTGCCAGCGTACTCAGTTTGGCATTCAAGCCGATGGTGCTGAAGAAAAACAGCAGAAAGAGATCGCGTAATTGCAAATCGAAACGGATGCGAATATCCCAGCCACCCTGCAACAACGCTACCACCAGGCTGCAGATAATGCCGCCGGTGACAGCATGGGGAATATTGTAGTGCTCGAGAAATCGAACTTTTCGCGTTACAAGCCGCCCGAGATAGAGTACCAGGATGGCGACAATGAGCACATCCAGATTTTCAAGGTTGATTTCCATGCAACAAAGGAAGCTTGGACTATTTCACAAACAGGTAATTGATCGCACGAAGCCGCTTGCCTTTCCATATCTTGCCATTGATCTTCTCGACAAGGATCTTGCAGCCGGTATCATCCGTATCCACATCCACAATTGCCAAGTAGCCATCTTCTCTGTCTGATGGCTGTATGGTTATCTTGTTGATGACTGCACCAAATTCTTCCAGAGGCTCCCGGATTTCCGCTTCACTGGTCCCCGGGGGAAACCCGCCTATGCCGATATTCATAATCCATCCAACCTTTCAAGTGAACTTAAACCGCCACAAATAGCAGGCCACATTCAGTACTTGCCATCCCGGTTAGCGGGCGCGGCCTCTGGGCATTCTGGCCGGACGACTCATCTGTGGCCTGGCGGCAGGGCGTCCCATGCTGGGTGCTGGCCTGGGGGTGGGCCGGGTTGTACCGCCACCCGGTCGGGTTACAGGCTTTGTAGCAGGCTTCCCCGGGCCGGGAACAGGCTGTATGCTTGGGCCGCCCGGCGCTATGGGATGTTCCGGCTTCCCTGGGCGATCCGGCTTGTCTGGACGGTCATAACAGCAACCACCGTAGTAAGGAGGATATCCATAATAAGGATACCCAAAACCGCTGTACACACCGACACCATAAGAGACGGAACCTGATCCACTACCAGAGGTGCTACAGCCTGAAAGAAACAGCACAACAGGCAGTACCAAAACAATCATCAAGGGTCGAATCGTTTGTTTCATGATCAATTCCCTCCCCTGGAAGTTGATATAGGCCATCTTTGTATCAACAGCATTGCGCCAGCAGGATCGCCAATCAATGCAGTATTCCCTTTGCTCGGAGCTTGGTCGGGTGTAATCCATACCATGCCTCCCAGGTCGTTCACGCGCTTTGCCGTTGCCTCAGGATCAGCAACACGAACCACCGGCACCCATCGCACCGGTTCCTGTTCATCCTGCAGATGGCGAACACCGGCCCGCCATTTTCCCTGGCTGATCAGCACATCATAATCATCTCCCGAAGCCACCTCGTCATAGCCCAGCGTGGCCGTGTAGAACGCCTCTGTCGCTTCCGGATCCCTGGTCCAGATTTCATTCCAAAGCCAGTCACCGATAGCGGCATCTGCATCAGCCGGATCCCCGCCTGTGGCACGGAGCAATACCAGAAGCGCTCCCTTGTCATCCTTGATCAATGCCGCCCGGCCGCGTTTACCCATATCAACGGGTCCGTTCAGGATCTTTCCGCCCTGCTTCTTCATCAAGGTGGCAGCTCCATCCACATCGACCACCGATACGGAAGGTATCCATATCGCCCTGGCTTCTTTCTCTTTCGAGGGTTTCACCTCAAGTATTCCTGCAACAAGTTTTCCATCATTGCGCAGGACAGCATAATTGTCGTGGTATTCAACCTGCCAGCCAAACAATTTTTCGTAAAATTTCCCAGCAGCTGCGGCATCGGGAGTCAGCAGATCGTGCCAGACGAACTTGCCCGGATAGATCTTGCCGCTGGGATTCTCTGTTATTGGCACTTGGGCCATCTCGGCACCGCCTTCCGAAAGCTTACCCAGATTGGCACAGCCACTCAGGAAAAGCGCAGCCGCTATCGTGATACTGATAAAACGTGTTAGTGCTTGCATTGTGTGCTTCCATTCCTAATGAAAAATGGTGATATCCCCTGACCTGAATGGATACAATCCACTGCCCGCCTGAAGACTCCTGCAGATGTTGCAGCTTTCAGATCAATATATATGAACATTATCACATGCACACCGTTTCTTCTCCAACAGAGATCTGCTTCACTGTAAAAAATCATTTGGCCATGGCCGCAACGTCAGACCTCCTGATACAATTTATGGGATGCTCCCCACCCATTTCAAACTGCTCATACCAATATTGCTGTCATTGGCCACTGCCGTCCAGGCAGAAGTTTCCACCACCATCAGTAAAATTGAACACATGTCATCGGCCAGTTTGCTATTGCGGGGAGACAATACCAAGCCCATTATCGAATACCGTGCAGAAACCCCACGCATACCCGCTTCCACACTTAAAATTCTTACCGCCTGGCTGGCGATTCAGCGATGGGGATTACAGTACCATTTCTACACAGATTTCTTTCTGGACCACCAGAACACCCTGTGGATCAAGGGTTATGGCGACCCGATGCTGGTTTCCGAGGAAATTCAGGCCATCGCAGACGGGCTGCAATCCAAAGGACTGAATGCCCTCAGTGGCATCCGTACCGATGACAGTTTTTTTCAAGATGGGTTGCATGTTGACGGTCAATCCAGCAGTGACAATCCCTACGATGCTCCTGTAGCTGCACTGGCTGCCAACTTCAATACGTTGTACCTGAGCAAGAGCTCTGGTGAGTTGCAATCGGCGGAATCCCAGACGCCGCTAACCACATCTGCACGACGAATTGCCAGAAATCTGAAACATGGAAAACAACGCATAAGTATCGGCGACGCCCAACTCAGCGCCCGCTATTTTGCCGAGATTCTGGCAGCCAAGCTGCTGGGAAATGGCGTTGCGGTCAACGGGGAAATTCGTAGCCAGAAGATACCGGCAAACCTGTCACTATTCTATCGGCACTACAGCAGTCGCAGCCTGGAAGATGTACTGCGCGCCATGTTGCGCTATTCCACCAACTTCATTGCCAACCAGCTGTTCCTCATGCTGGGAGCAGAAAGCGCAGGAGCGCCCGCAAACTTCGCCAAGGGCGTAGCCTATGCACGGAGGGAAATCGAGCGACAGTTTCATTGGCGGCAGTTCACCCTCAAGGAAGGCGCCGGCCTGTCCAGGAGGAACCGCATCAGCGCCCGGCAAATGGTCGAACTACTGGCGGAATTTTATCCGTATCGTGCCTTGTTACCCGCTGCCAAACCCGGCATTCTGGCCAAGACAGGCACGCTCAAGGGCATCAGCTGTTACGCCGGTTATGTGGAAGACCTGCCCTTCGCACTGTTTATCAATCAACCTGCTCCTTATGGTTTGCGCAAGCAAGTGGCGACAGCGCTTCGCCAGCTGACGAAATCAGCACCAGTCCGGTAGGTCGATTTTCCGTTCCAGCAGTTCCTGGATATTGGCGGCAATGGCGCGATAGCCGATATTGCCATAAAGGCGTTGGCGTCCTTCGTTCATGATCCAGGTGGGGCTGCCCTCGATCATGCGTGAACGGTGTTCATCGATATCCAGCGCCAGGGCGGCATAGGCATTGCCGTTTCTGATTTCCGTCTCTACCTTTTGTACAGAGATATTCAGGGCCTCAAGCTGGGCCTGGAGGATTTGTTCATCGGCAATATTCTGCAGCTTGCTGAAAAAGCTCAGGCGCAACTGCCAAACCAGTTCCTCGAACAGCGTGCAGGAACCATCGGTACTTTCCGGCAGCTCGCCCTTCTCTTCCAGCAATTGCACCGCTTTCAGGGTCAGGTGTACCGGCATGGACGAGGCCGGAATGTTGCGGGTCCAGATGTCCGGATGTATCTCCACATGCGGAAAATGTTCCTGCAGTCCCAGCACATGCCGCGAGTAACCCTGATATCCTCCGTCTTCATAGCCCTGGGCAATACGTACTTCATTGTTTCCAAACAAGGTGATGAAGTGATAGTTGAGCTGAACCCTCTTTCCAAACTCCTTTTTCAGCTCGTCCAGTTTGATCTGGGAAAAATAGGCCCAGACACAGAGCATATCGGTGTAGTAGTCGATCACAATTCTCTTGTACATGCCTTGTATTTCCCATTCAGAAAGTTCATGTGACAAAACTTAACATGGTAATATTGGCCCCGTCAGCCTATCTCTACAAAGGAGGAGAATCATGGGAACCGGCACTATCGTAACTATCGTTATCCTGGTCGTCATCCTCGGCCTGATCATGTATGTCATCGGCATCTACAACAAGCTTGTCACTCTCAAGAATCGTTACAAGAATGCCTTCGCCCAGATCGAGGTTCAGCTCAAGCGCCGCTACGACCTGATTCCCAATCTGATGGAAACCGCCAAGGCCTACATGAAGCACGAGCGGGAAACCCTGGAAGCCGTCATCAATGCACGGAATGCCGCCGCCAATGCCTTGAGCAAGGCAGCCGCTGACCCCGGTAATCCGCAGGCCATGGGTGCCTTGGCTGGCAGCGAACAAGCCCTCGCCGGCGCCATGAGCCGCTTCAACATGGTGATGGAGGCCTATCCTGACCTGAAGGCCAACCAGAACATGATGCAGTTCAGCGAAGAACTGACCACCACCGAAAACAAGATCGCTTTCGCCCGTCAGTCCTTCAACGACTCGGTGATGCAGTACAACACTTACCGCCAGTCTTTCCCGCCTGTCGTGTTTGCCGCCATGTTTGGCCATCCCACCGATGCCAGCCTGCTGGAATTCGAAGACAGCGCCGAAATGCAGGCAGCCCCCAAAGTTTCTTTCTAAAAGAGACTGCATCTGCATGGATTTCTTTTCCGCCCAGGATGATGCCCGGCGCAAAACGCGCTGGCTCATCATCTTGTTTATTCTGGCCGTGTTGTCGCTGGTGATTCTGACCAACCTGTTCATCATGTTGTTCGCAGAATACTCCACCGACTACTACGTGCAGGGCCATACGCCCATGACCTTCTGGGAGAAATTCAACTGGGC
>CAZFXI010000085.1:0-5199 GCA_964522855.1 uncultured Sedimenticola sp. | reverse complement strand
ACTACTACGTGCAGGGCCATACGCCCATGACCTTCTGGGAGAAATTCAACTGGGCCCGCTTCACCGGCATCGGCGCGGGCGTTACCGTGGTGATCTTTCTCGGCAGCGCCATTCGCACCATGAGTCTGCGCGGCGGCGGCAAGACTGTGGCCGAGATGATGGGCGGACGCCTGGTGTCCGGCAATCCCAAGACGCCGCTGGAGCGCCGCCTGCTGAATGTGGTGGAAGAGATCGCCATCGCCTCCGGAACCCCCGTCCCTCAAGTCTATGTCATGGAACGGGAGCCAGGCATCAACGCCTTTGCTGCCGGTTACACCACCGGTGATGCTGTCGTAGCGGTTACCCAGGGCACCCTGGAAAAGCTCAACCGCAGCGAACTGCAAGGTGTTATCGCCCACGAGTTCAGCCATATCATCAATGGCGACATGCGCCTCAACATCCGCCTCATCGGCATCCTGTTCGGCATTCTCATGGTGGCGCTCATCGGTCGCTTGGTCTTTCGCTGGGGCACTTTTGGCGGGCGCAGCAGCAAGGAAAACAACGGTGTCCCATTGATCGTACTCGGGCTTGGGCTGCTGATCATGGGCTATGTGGGCGTGTTCTTCGGCAACCTGATCAAGGCTTCCGTCAGTCGCCAGCGCGAATACCTTGCCGATGCCTCGGCTGTGCAGTTCACCCGCGATCCCGATGGCATCGCCGGCGCACTGAAAAAGATCGGCGGGGATTCCCAGGGCGCCCTGATCGTTCACCCCGATGCCGAAGAACTCAGCCATGCCTATTTCGAGGAAGGTGTGCCCCATCTGTTCAACTCCTTGTTCGCCACCCATCCACCACTGGAAAAACGCATCCGCAAGATTCAGCCGGGATGGGATGGAAAATTTTTAGTGCCAGAACCTCCTGCCCCTGCCGAAGTTCAGCGCGAAGAGGACGAACGGGAGCAACGCCACATTTCCCCCAGGGATATGGCGCTGGGAGGCGTCATTCTCAGCAGTGTACTGGACAATATCGGCAAGGCCGGCTCTCCTGAGGCAGCCAACGTTGAAGAAGCTCAGCGCATGCTTCAATACCTGCCGGGTGAACTGCACGAGGCCGCTGCAGAGCCCTACGGTGCACGGGCGTTGATCTATGCCCTGGTGCTGGATGAGGAACGTGCCGTACTGGAAAAACAGATGTGGCACCTGCAGGACAAGGCAGATACTGGTGTAGCCATTCTGACTGAAAAGTACATGGCTCTGGTGCAGAGCCTGGCTCCAAAACTGCGCCTGGTGCTGGTGGACCTGGCCATGCCAGCATTGCGCCAGCTGTCCGCGGCGCAATATCATCTGTTCAAGGACAACCTGCAGGTGCTCATCGACATGGACGGCCAGATCACACCGTTCGAGTGGTCTTTGCAGAAAATCATCCTGCACAACCTGGAAGCCCACTTCGAACACAAGATCTCCCGGATCGGACGCTACAAGCACCTTTCCAAGCTAAGCAGTGAAATAGCGATCATGCTCAGCTATCTGGTGTATGCCACCCACGACAATGAATCAGATGCAAGACATGCCTTTGACGCCGCGATCCGTGAACTGAAACTGGAAAACCTGGGACTGATCAAAGAATCTTCACTGGATCTCGGACAACTGGACAAGGCCATGCACAAACTTGGCCAGCTCAAGCCCCTGCTGAAACCTTTGCTGCTCAAGGCCTGTGCCGCCAGCGTGGCCGCTGACGGTAAAATCACCGCCACAGAACTGGAACTGCTGCGTGCCTTTTCCTCGTTACTGGACTGCCCTCTCCCGCCGCTGCCCGATATCTAGAAATGACCGACGAGCGCCGGGCATTGTTCTATGCGCTGGCAGCCGTGCTGCTCTGGTCCACCGTGGCCTCTGCCTTCAAACTTTCCCTACAGTATCTTTCGCCCATACAGCTATTGTTCTGGGCCAGTTTGAGTTCAGTATTTATTCTGGGACTGATGCTCACACTGCAGGGAAAATGGAAGGAATTGCTGTGGATGCCGCCTGCGCCCCTGCTGCGCCTGGGCCTGCCGGGACTGCTCACGCCCTGGCTCTATTATCTGGTGCTGTTCAAGGCCTATGATCTTCTCCCTGCCCAGGAAGCCCAGCCCCTGAACTACAGCTGGGCCATCACTTTGTCCCTGCTGGCGGTACCCGTACTCGGTCATAAACTGCGCAGGAAACAGCTGGCTGCTATCGCCCTGAGCTATTTCGGCGTGCTGATTATCGCCACCCGTGGACATCCCCTGAGCCTTGAATTCAGCAACGGATTTGGCGTCTTCCTGGCGCTGGCCAGTACGTTGATCTGGGCTTCCTACTGGCTGTGGCAAACCTGGAGCAAGGTCGATCCGGTCATCGCCCTGTTCTGCAATTTTGTCTTCGCCCTGCCTTTCATCGCGCTGACCCTGTGGCTGACCGAGGGGTTCTCCCTGCCGGATCAGAAAGGTCTGGCGGGCGCACTCTATGTGGGCATGTTCGAGATGGGACTGACCTTCCTGCTGTGGCTCAAGGCACTGCAATTGACCAGCAGCACGGCCCGTATCGCCAATCTGATCTACCTGTCACCCTTTCTATCCCTTGTGATGATCCACTTTCTCGTGGGCGAGGAAATTCTGGCTTCCAGCTATCTGGGGTTACTGCTCATCGTCGCCGGCGTGTTGCTGCAACAACAAGTCAGTATCAGGAATGAGGAGGAAATTCCTTGATGATTTTCTCCGGCACCTCACCTTTGCCCACCAGAGAGGTTGCCGAGGCTTCCATCACCACCGTTACCATGACGATAATCAGGGTTGGCATGATGGCGATACGGGTGATCACGGTGACCATGATATCGGCCATATGCGCATCTTTCATACCGCTGGTCAGCAATTCAGCCAACAGCAGAATCGCAGCGGTAATGGCATAACCAATCAACAACAGTTTGCAGCGCTTGAATGCCAGGCGCCAGTGCGCAGCCACAAACCAGCGGTTCTCGCGCTGGCCTCGAAAATAGATATAGGTGATCACCGACAAAGATAGCGCCAGAGGAATCAGCAGCCCCTTCAGGCCGATTCCCAGCATGATAGTGGCAGGCGTCAGCAACAGATGGAAAAATAACACATTCAGCACGAACAAATCATGCGCCCATCGCGCCGCCTTCTTGTCGCCGTCAGAAATATCCATTGCCATTTGTCCATATAAACCCTAAAAATATATTCTAGGAAGAAAATCAGCAGTTTGCAGTGACAAAACGCAGAATCGCCCTTGAATTATCCGATCTCGCCCCCATCTTCCTTGCACAGTGCGTACCAGCACACTACACTGTCTTTCCTGCCTTACGGCAGGCTGAAACAGGTAAAAGTTTCGGGGGCGACATGGCTTTCGACGCGGATAGCAAAACCTGAGGTGCATGTCGAGGATGTAGATTCCCTCGTTAATCCATCTGCAAACTGATAGTTGCCAACGACGACAACTACGCACTCGCCGCCTAAGAAACGGTAGGGTGCCGCTTCACTGGAGCCGTGTCTGTGCGTCCGGAACCGAAGCGTCGATTCTCACAGAATCGCGATGAAGCTCGTCCGGGGTGGATTCGCTAAACTCTTACCGGACTCGTCGTTATACCGCCCTGTCCGTCGGGTGGTAAACGGCTAAATTTTAATAGACCGGACTAAACATGTAGAGCCAAAGGCGGAGGATTCGCGGACGCGGGTTCGATTCCCGCCGCCTCCACCATAACCACATCCAAAGCCGTCTCAAGACGGCTTTTTTTATGTCTACAATCAGCCACTTATCTACCATTTTAATCCATTACAAGCCAATATGATTCATTGACATCCGGGGGCAACTGGGGGCAACATAAGGGGCAAGTGAGTTATCTTCTCGAGGAGTTGCCCCCAATGCCACTAACAGATACCGCAATCCGTAACGCCAAGCCCGCTGAAAAATCCAGGAAGATATTTGATGGCAGGGGGTTATATCTGGAGGTTGCCCCCAGTGGGGGCAAATGGTGGCGTTTGAAGTATCGCTTTGGAGGCAAGGAAAAGCGCCTATCCCTTGGCATTTACCCCGATGTGTCGCTGAAGGATGCCCGCGAACGTCGCGATGAAGCACGCAGGCTGCTGGCCAATGAGATCGACCCCAGCGAGAACCGCAAAGCACAGAAGGCCGCAAAAGCTGAACGGGCGGGAAACAGCTTCGAAGTATTGGCGCGAGAGTGGTTTGCCAAGCATTCTCCCAACTGGTCAGCAAATCATGCAGATCGGGTCATCCGCCGGCTGGAACGAGACATTTTCCCCTGGATCGGCGGCAAACCGATTGCCGACGTTACTGCCCCACAACTGCTGGAAGCCATCCGTCGTATTGAGAAGCGCGGAGCATTAGAAACTGCCCATCGAGCGTTGGGGAACTGTGGACAGGTATTCCGCTATGCCGTTGCCACGGGACGCGCTGAACGTGATCTTTCTGGGGATCTGCGAGGTGCATTGCCTCCTGTTAAAGGTAAAAAACATTTTGCGGCTGTCACTGAACCCAAACAGGTTGCCGAAGTGCTCAGGGCATTGGATGGTTACGAAGGTACTCTCATCGTGCGCTGCGCCCTTCGGCTCGCCCCATTGGTCTTTGTGCGCCCTGGAGAACTTCGTCATGCGCAATGGGCTGACATAGACCTCGAGGCGGCAGAATGGCGTTATACCGTTACTAAAACCAATACCCAACACATTGTTCCTCTGTCCCAACAGGCTATAGATATTCTACGTGAACTTCACCCCCTTACCGGGCGTGGACGCTACATCTTTCCCGGCGCACGTAGCGCAGCACGGCCTATGAGCGATAACGCTATCCTTGCCGCCATGCGCCGCATGGGCATTGGCAAAGAAGAAATGAGCGGCCATGGCTTTCGGGCTATGGCGCGAACCATCCTCGATGAAGTGCTGGGCTTCCGCCCTGATTACATAGAGCATCAATTAGCCCACGCGGTACGTGATCCCAATGGAAGAGCCTATAATCGCACCGCCCATTTGCCTGAACGACGCAAAATGATGCAAGAATGGGCGGATTACCTCGATGACCTGAAAGCTGGCGCAAATGTATTGCCGTTTAAGAAAAGTAATAACCAAGCATGAGAAATTATTAACTCGACCGGGGCCACAATTCTGGAATACCAGCCCACACACCGTGTTTCCATGGTGCATCTAGTCTAGTAATAACGTCCAGGGAAGATGCT
>CAZFXI010000084.1:8335-11759 GCA_964522855.1 uncultured Sedimenticola sp. | reverse complement strand
GCAATGTGGGGAATTGTGGGGAAAAGGGGGTAATTGTGTTTCTTGGTGTCAACACCTTAAATCTGGATGCAAAAGGGCGTCTGGCCATTCCGGTCAAGTATCGGAAGGAGCTGGGTGCGTCTGATGGTTCCGGTGTGGTGGTGACCATAAATCCCTACGAACGTTGCCTGTGGTTGTATCCCGAAAGTGAATGGCAGGAGGTGGCCCAGAAGGTCATGCGCCTGCCGGCATTGAAGAAACATAACAAAAATCTGCAGCGCCTGCTGCTGGGACATGCCTCGGAGCTGGAGCTCGATGGCCAGGGACGGATCTTGCTGAGCAGCAGTTTGCGCGAATATGCGCACATGGACAAGCAGGTAGCGCTGGTGGGACAGGGACGCAAATTCGAGATCTGGAACGAACAGCAGTGGTTTACAAACAGGGAAGAGTGGCTGGGAGACATCGACCAGCCGGAATCCGAGATGTCGGAAGAACTGGCGAATCTGGAGCTGTAGGTGACTGCGGCGGCGTTGCATAAGCCGGTTTTGTTTGAGGAAGCGATTGAGGCAATGAATATCCAGCAAAACAGTTGTTGCGTGGATGGCACCTTTGGCCGGGGTGGGCACAGTGCTGCGATGCTCGAGCGTCTGGGTAACAACGGTTGTCTGATTGCTCTGGACAAGGATGAACAGGCTATTGCTTTTGGAAAAGAGAATTTTGCCCGCGAGCCACGTCTGCATTTGCAGCATAGCAGTTTTTCCCGGCTAAAAGACGTGGTGGAACAGCAGGGAGTTGCAGGCAAGGTGGATGCCATCTTGCTGGATCTCGGGGTCTCGTCACCGCAGCTGGATGATGCGGAACGCGGCTTCAGTTTTCAGCAGGATGGTCCGCTGGACATGCGCATGGATCAAAGCAGTGGTGTGAGTGCCGCCCAATGGCTGGCAACCGCAGAAGAAGCGGAAATAGCCAGGGTGTTGTGGGAATACGGAGAAGAGCGCTTCTCGCGTCGCATTGCCCGCGCCATCGTTGAGCAGCGGCAAACCGAACCCCTGCAGACGACATCGCAACTGGCGCAGCTGATTTTCAGAGCCAGCCCGGTGAAGGAGCGGCACAAGCATCCGGCTACCCGTAGTTTTCAGGCCATTCGCATCCATATAAACAGAGAACTGGACGACCTCAAGAATGGGCTTGTTCAGGCAGTGGATGTGCTTGCGTCTGGTGGCAGGTTGGTGGTAATCAGTTTTCACTCCCTGGAAGATCGCATCGTGAAACGCTTCATGCGGGATATGTCACGGGGAGACGTGATGCCAAAGGGCGTGCCGGTAATGGAGAAACAGCTCAAGCCGGGAATACTGAAGTGTATAGGGAAGCCGGTGCGGGCTGGCAAGGAGGAACTGCAACAAAATCCCAGGGCCCGTAGCGCCATCATGCGTATTGCTGAAAAGCGCGCATGAAACATTCGCACTTGTGGATGCTTCTGGCGTTGGCGATGGTGGTACTGGTTTCTGCTGTGGCCGTAGTGCATGCCAAATACCGGTCGCGGATGTTGTTCGCACAGCTCAAGGCGCTGGATGTACAGGTTGATGAAGTGGATATCGAATGGGAGCGGTTGCTGATTGAACATGGTACCTGGGGAACACCCGCACATATCGAAACGAGTGCGAGAAAGAAGCTGAAAATGCGTATGCCCAAGGCGGATGAAGTCATCATTATCAAGGGACATTATGGCGGCTAAACGGGAAAAACGAGCAAGAATGCACAAGCAGGCAGAAGCACTGCCCAAGGCCTATGTGGGCCGGCGTCGTGTTGTGCTCACGATTTTCATGGTTGCCGTCAGCGGGTTGATATGGCGAGCCGTGGATCAGCAGATATTCGAGCGGGACTTTTTACAGTCCGAGGGCGATCATCGCTATCTGGACAGGGTGCAGGTACCCGCGCATCGAGGTGCCATCACCGATCGCAATGGCGCGGTGCTGGCCATGAGCACGCCGGTGGATTCCATTGCGGCGAATCCGCGTCTGCTGCGTCCGGATGCAGACACGCTTCAGCCTCTGGCCAAGGCGTTGGACGTCGGTCTGGATGACTTGCGGCGTCGATTGGCGCGCTACAGCCACAAGCACTTTGTCTACCTGAAAAGACGTCTGCCTCCTGAATCTGCTCAGGCGGTGATGGATGTGGCGAAAAATCAGCATATTGTCGGGTTGCAAACGACCCGTGAATACCGGCGTTATTACCCGGATGGTGAGGTTTTTTCCCACCTCATCGGGTTCACCAACCTGGATGATGTGGGTCAGGAGGGGCTGGAATTTGCCTTCAACGAACAATTGGCGGGTAAGCCTGGTTTGAAACGCGTGTTGCGTGATGGACGTCGTCAGGTGGTGGCGGACGTCGAGAGCCTGCGTATGCCGCAACCGGGGAAAAACCTGGCGCTGAGTCTGGATCAGCGATTGCAGTACATCGCCTACCGCGAACTCAAGGCGGCCATCACAAAGCACAATGCCATATCGGGTTCCATCGTGATACTGGATGTAAAAACCGGTGAAGTGCTGGCCATGGTCAATCAGCCCGGTTTCAACCCCAATGGTAATCGCAGTACGCGTGGCGGACGTTTGCGCAATCGTGCGGTTACGGATGTATTCGAACCTGGCTCTACCATGAAACCATTGACTGTGGCGGTGGGACTGGAATTGGGGGTGATCAAGGCGAATACACGGATCGATACCAATCCGGGATATTTCAAGCTGGGAAAATTCAGGGTCCGGGATCATGACAATCTGGGAGTGGTGGATATCCAGACCATCATCAAGAAATCCAGCAATGTAGGAGCGGGTAAAATTGCCTTGTCCTTGCCGAAGGAAAAGTTCAGGCACTATCTTGCGGCCGTAGGATTTGGAAAAAGTACCGGATCCGGGTATCCCGGCGAAGCGGGAGGACAACTCCGTCCTGCGGCCAACTGGGCGTTGATCGACCAGGCTACGTTGTCTTATGGATATGGCATTTCCGTGTCTGTATTGCAGCTTGCTCAGGCATATGCCGTACTCGCAGCAGACGGGATATATCGTCCCGTCAGCCTGCTGCGCAGGGATGCCGTGCCTGAAGGGAGACGCGTTTTCAGCAGCGAAACGGCCCGGGAGGTTCGTCACATGATGGAGTCTGTGGTTGCGCCTGGCGGGACTGCCACCCGTGCAGCCGTCGCAGGTTATCGCGTCGCAGGTAAAACCGGCACCGTGAAAAAAGCCGGCGTGGGCGGCTATTCCCAACGCAAGTACCTTTCCCTGTTTGTCGGGATGGCGCCGGTCAGCGATCCGCGCCTGGTTATTGCGGTCATGATCAACGAACCAAGAGGCAAGCAGTATTATGGTGGGCTGGTGGCGGCACCCGTATTCTCGGCGGTCATGGACGATGCGTTGCGCCTTCTGAATGTGGCACCGGATGCACTGGGTCA
>CAZFXI010000084.1:0-8235 GCA_964522855.1 uncultured Sedimenticola sp. | reverse complement strand
TGAAGGGAAAGGTGCCAACCATTGCCTGTTATCAGGGCGACAGCAGCGTGGATGCCGATGAATTTATCCGTGTAGAAAGCATGGAGCAGCGTTCACAGGGGTTGTACCTGCAATTTTCCTCTTCCTGGGGCGGCGGTGAAGTCAACAGCAGCCTCCTGGGTGACTTTAACGCGGATAATCTGATGCTGGTGCTGGGGGTGTTGCTCGGCTGGGGCGTGCCCATGTCACAGGCAATTGCTAATCTGCAACGCCTGGAGACGGTGCCGGGACGTATGCAGAAACTGGGCGGAGGCAATCGTCCCCTGGTGGTAGTGGATTTTGCACATACGCCGGATGCCCTGGCGAAAACGCTTACCAGTCTGCGAGGCCATACAGGCGGAGATTTATACTGCGTGTTCGGCTGCGGCGGTGATCGCGACCGGGGCAAGCGGGCGCAGATGGGGGTGTTAGCAGAAACGCTGGCGGACAGGGTGGTTCTTACGGACGACAATCCCCGAACCGAATCATCAGCGGCCATTCTGGGAGATATTCTGGAAGGCATGAAGGCGCCTCACAAGGCACTGGTTATCTCGGATCGAGCAAAAGCCATCGCCACCGCCATCGGGCAGGCGCAGGCGGGCGATACCATTCTGGTTGCTGGCAAAGGGCATGAAACCTGGCAGCAAATTGGCAACCAGCGCCTGCCCTTCAGTGATGTCGAGCAGGTACGGCACTGCCTGGGGGGGGCTGCATGATTGCCTTACATTTGTCCGAAATCGCTACGGAGTTGCATGGCAGTCTGTCGGGCGAGGATGTGCAGATCAGCTCGGTCAGCACGGATACCCGCAGCCTGAAAACGGGGGATCTGTACGTGGCGCTGAAAGGTCCCAATTTTGACGGGCATGATTTTCTGGAAGAAGCCGCAAATCAAGGGGCTGCGGCTGCCATGGTCAGCGACCGACAGGTGAGGACGGCTTTGCCCCGCGTGCAGGTTGCCGATACGCGTATCGGCCTGGGGCAGATGGCGGCTATCTGGCGCAAGCGTTCGATGGCCAAGGTTGTGGGTGTGACGGGCAGCAATGGCAAGACCACAGTCAAGGAGATGCTTGCGGCCATCCTTTCCCGCATGGGTGAAACTCTGGCTACCCAGGGCAACCTCAATAACGATATTGGTCTGCCACTGACCCTGTGCCGGCTGCAAAACGAAGCTTATGCGGTGGTGGAGATGGGTGCGAATCATCCCGGCGAGATCAACTATCTGAGTCGCATCGCGCAGCCGGATGTAGCCGTTTTGAACAATGCTGGTCGTGCTCACCTGGAGGGTTTTGGTGATCTTCGGGGGGTGGCCATGGCCAAGGGGGAAATCCTCTATGGG
Organism: uncultured Sedimenticola sp.; assembly: GCA_964522855.1. Lineage (GTDB taxonomy): Bacteria > Pseudomonadota > Gammaproteobacteria > Chromatiales > Chromatiaceae > Thiolapillus. Next base: position 6,881 of record CAZFXI010000084.1, on the reverse strand, counting down.
CTGTCGGTCGATGGCACGTTCGTCTTCAATGCAGATGATGTACATGCAGATTTGTGGCGGCAATTGGCCGGTCGACATAAGAGCGTGAGCTTCGGTGTTACCCGTCCCGCAGACGTCAGCAGTGCGGCAGATTCCCTGCATCTCGTTTGGGATGCGGATGGTTTTTACAGCGAATTTGTTGTGAAAACCCCGGTTGCGGACATGCGGGTCCGGATGCGCCTGGCGGGAGGGCACAACCGTATGAATGCGCTTGCAGCCATTGCCGCCGCCCAAGCATTGGGTGCAGATCAAGAGGATATACAGGCCGGGCTGGCATCGCTGCAACCGATACCTGGGCGTCTGTGCCCCCGGCGTGGTGCCAAGGCGGCTTGGGTGATCGATGATAGCTACAACGCCAATCCGGATTCAACGCAGATGGCCATGGATGTGTTGATGCAGTCTCCCGGACGTAAATTGTTGGTGCTCGGGGATCTGGGTGAACTGGGTGATGATGCTGCCGCGCTGCACGGGGAATTGGGAGAGCTGGCGGCGAACAAAAATATCGACCTGTTGTTTACCTGTGGTCTGTTGAGTGAAAAAGCCAGCCTGGCTTTCGGCGCTAATGCCTGGCACTTTGCAGATCAGGATGCGCTAATCGCCTGCCTGCTGGGTGAATTGCAAGCGGGGGATGTGGTGTTGGTCAAGGGTTCGCGCTCCGCGGCAATGGAAAAAACCGTGGCTGCACTGTGCAGGGAGGCCTGCTCATGCTGATCTGGCTGACTGACTATCTGTCGCAATTCGATCCCGCATTCAATGTGTTTCATTACATTACCCTGCGAGCCATCCTCGGTGTGCTGACCGCGCTGGTGATTTCCTTTGTCGTGGGGCCGGTGATGATTCGCCGACTCAGCCAGTACAAGATCGGCCAGACGGTACGGGATGATGGACCCGAAAGCCATTTTTCCAAGGCAGGTACACCCACCATGGGCGGAGCGCTGATCCTGGTGGCGGTGTCGATCGCCGTGTTGTTGTGGGCCGACCTGGGCAATCGCTATATCTGGATCGTGTTGTTCACTACCTTGAGTTTTGGTGTGGTGGGTCTGATCGATGATTACAGGAAACTGGTGCTCAAGGACACTCGGGGTTTGCCGGCACGCTGGAAATACCTGGGACAGTCCGTGTTTGGCCTGGGGGCAGCAGTGGCCTTGTATGTTACCGCTGCGGTTCCGGCCGATACCCAACTGATCGTCCCGTTCTTCAAGGATGTGGTGCTCGATCTGGGGCCGGCTTTTGTATTGCTGGCCTACCTGGTGATCGTGGGTACCTCCAATGCGGTGAATCTTACCGATGGCCTGGATGGTCTGGCCATTCTGCCCACGGTGCTGGTGGCGGGTGCATTAGGCGTGTTTGCCTATGTTTCCGGGCATTTGTATTTGTCCAAATATTTGCTGATTCCCTACCTTCCCGGTGTGGGGGAACTGGCCATCTTCTGTGGTGCCCTGGTAGGTGCAGGATTGGGGTTTCTCTGGTTCAACGCCTATCCGGCACAGGTGTTCATGGGAGACGTCGGTGCCCTGGCTCTGGGTGCAGCCCTGGGTGTGGTGGCGGTGGCGGTGCGACAGGAGTTGGTGTTGTTCATCATGGGTGGTGTATTTGTGGTGGAAACCGTATCGGTCATTCTGCAGGTGGCTTCGTACAAGTTGACCGGTCGCAGAATATTCCGCATGGCACCTTTGCATCATCATTTCGAGCTCAAGGGATGGCCCGAACCGCGGGTGATCGTGCGTTTCTGGATCGTGACGGTCATCCTGGTGCTGATTGGACTGGCGAGCCTGAAGATCAGATGAAGACTATGGCGACAGCATTGAACGAGAATGAGCTGCCAAAGCGGGTGCTGATTGTGGGCCTGGGAAAAACAGGCTTGTCCTGTGCGCGTTACCTGCACGGCTTGGGTGTACAGCAGCTGGCAGTTACCGACAGCCGAGAACATCCTCCGGGACTGGAAATGCTGCGCAATCAACTGCCGGATGTGGGGTTGTTTCTGGGTGGTTTCGAGCAGAAGCTTTTTGCGGCCACGGATCTGCTGGTCGTCAGCCCTGGCGTGGCTCTGCAGACGCCGGCGATTCAGTATGCGATGCAACAGGGTGTGCCCGTGGTTGGTGATGTGGAGCTGTTCGCCCGTGAAGCGCAGGAATCGGTCGCGGCGATCACCGGCTCCAACGGAAAGAGTACCGTCACCACCCTGCTGGGGGTGATGGCAGCTGCCGGGGGGCGGGATGCGGTTACTGGCGGGAACCTGGGCAAACCGGTGTTGGAGTTGCTGGGCGACAGGCATGCCTTGTACATCCTGGAACTGTCCAGTTTTCAGCTGGAAACCACGCACAGCCTGGCACCGGAAGTGGCTGCGGTGCTCAATGTCTCTGCTGATCACATGGATCGCTATACAGATCTGGATGCGTATTCCCGAGTCAAATCGCGCATTTATACCCATGCCGGAACAGGTGTCTACAACCTGGACGACCCCCGGGTGATGGAGATGCCACGTACGCACCAGGCCTTGTATTTCACCCTGGATGAGCCACAGGATGGCAATTGTTTCGGGGTTCGGCATGTCGATGGCGAGGCCTGGCTGTGTCAGGGACGCACGGCGTTGCTGCCGGCGAAATCCTTGTTGATGCCAGGGAGGCACAACATGGCCAATGCGCTGGCGGCACTGGCCATGGGGACGGCATTGAAATTGCCTATGCAGGATATGCTCGATGCGTTGTGCGGCTTTCCTGGATTGGCGCACCGTACCGAGTACGTTTGCACGTGCGCCGGCGTGAACTGGTACAACGATTCCAAGGGTACCAATCCCGGTGCGAGCATCGCCGCTCTGGAGGGATTGGATGTGGGCGATGACAGCCGCACGGTGCTGATTGCCGGTGGTGATTGCAAGCAGGCGGACTTCACCGCTCTGGCCCGGACGATTGGGCAGACATGCCGTGCGGTGGTGTTGATCGGTCGTGATCGTGAGCAGATCCGTGACTGCCTGGATACGGCCATCCATACAGTGGATGCTGAGGATATGGGCGCCGCCGTGGCACGTGCTGCTGAACTGGCACTTCCCGGGGATCGGGTATTGCTGTCACCCGCCTGCGCCAGTTTCGATATGTTTGACGGCTTTGAACAGCGCGGCAACAGCTTCAAGGAATGGGTGGGGAGGTTGTGCTCATGAGTGCCGTGGCTCCTCCGCGCAACATGCTTTCGGCTTCCTCGCTGTCTGTTGACTGGGCCTTGTTGCTGGCTGTGCTGACCCTCACCGGACTGGGCATCGTGATGGTGAGTTCTGCCTCCTTGCATCTGGCTGGTGGTGGAAATCCATTCCACTACCTGAGCAAGCACTTGCTTGCATTGACGCTTGGTACGGTGGCTGCCCTGCTCACCCTGCAGGTGCCGAGCAACTGGTGGGAGCGAGGCAGTACCTGGCTGTATTTTATCGGCCTGGCATTGCTGGTCGTGGTGCTGATTCCCGGCCTGGGTAAGACCGTAAACGGTGCCACCCGTTGGGTGGCGCTGGGGCCGTTCAATCTGCAGACTTCCGAATTCATGAAGTTGTTCATGATCTTTTACATGGCCGGTTATCTGGTGCGGCGGCAGGTTGAAGTGGCACATTCGGTATGGGGGGTGATCAAGCCACTGTTGTTGTTGTCGCTGGCGGTGATCCTCCTCATGGCGCAGCCGGATTTCGGTACTACCGTAGTGTTGCTGGCCACAGCATTGGGCTTGTTGTTTCTCGGCGGTGCGCCTTTGTGGCAGTTTGGTCTGCTGCTGTTGCTGGCGGTTCTCGGGGGCGCCGCATTGGTGATCACTTCACCCTATCGCCTGGAGCGGGTGACTTCCTTTCTCAATCCCTGGGCAGATCCATTGAATTCCGGGTATCAGCTTTCCCAGGCCCTGATTGCTTTTGGTCGGGGTGAATGGACAGGAGTGGGGCTGGGTAACGGTATTCAGAAGCAGTTCTACCTGCCCGAGGCGCACACGGATTTCATCATGGCAGTGATCGGTGAGGAATTTGGTCTGGTGGGTACGCTGACCGTCATCGCGCTGTTCAGTATCCTGGTGTGGCGGGCGTTCAGCATCGGTGCCGCCGCAGAATCCCTGCAACGACGTTTCGCAGCCTACGTTTCCTATGGTATCGGCCTGTGGTTGGGATTGCAGGCGTTCGTCAACGTCGGGGTGAACGTGGGCATGCTGCCTACAAAAGGGCTGACCCTGCCATTCATCAGTTATGGCAGTAACAGCATGATCATCAGTTGCGTCGCCATTGCTGTACTGTTGCGCATCCATTGGGAAAACCGCACCGGCAATACGGGGCCGGGGGGGATGCCGTGGCGCGCATAACCATCATGGCAGGCGGCACAGGCGGTCATGTCTTCCCGGCGCTGGCAGTGGCGCAGGAGATGCGTGAGCGTGGCTGGGAGGTAAACTGGATGGGCACTCCGGACAGTTTTGAATCGCGCACCGTTCCCGATCATGGCTTCCGCCTGGACACCATCGCCGCCTACCGGCTACGCGGACAAGGCATGACCGGATTGCTGTTGGCGCCGTTTCGGTTGCTCAATGCGATGCGTCAGGCAGGAAAGATCCTGCGCCGCAGCAAACCGCAACTGGTGCTGGGTATGGGCGGGTTTGTCACCGGCCCCGGTGGTCTGGTGAGCAAGCTGCTGGGGATTCCACTGGTGATTCATGAGCAGAACACGATTCCCGGTCTGACCAATCGCTGGCTGGCAAAAATCGCTGCGCAGGTCCTGCAGGCGTTTCCCGACAGTTTCCCCAAGACTGTGGATGCAGTGGTTACCGGCAATCCGCTGCGCCAGGAAATTATCGCCGTGGCGCCGCCTGAGGAACGCCTGGAGGATCGCGGCGGTCTGGCGAGACTACTTGTCGTCGGCGGCTCTCTCGGTGCCCTGGCGTTGAACCAGCAGCTTCCTCCCGCGTTGTCGCAATTGGGGCAGCCACTCATGGTCCGTCATCAGGCGGGAAGGGGCAAGGCGGAGGGCACCAGAGAGCTCTACCCGTCGCAAATGCAGGTCGAAGTCACGGAGTTCATCGACGATATGGCTGAGGCGCTTGCCTGGGCAGATCTGGTGATCTGTCGTGCGGGTGCCCTGACGGTATCCGAATTGGCGGCGGTGGGTGTGGCTTCCGTACTGGTGCCTTTCCCTTACGCGGTGGATGACCATCAAACCCGGAATGCGCAGTACCTGGTGGATGCCGGCGCGGCGGTGTTGCTGCCCCAGTCACAAATGAGCGAGGAAAAACTGGTTCAGCAGTTGGATGTGCTGCTGGGCGACAGGAAAAAGCTGCTGGAAATGGCAGTAGCCGCTCGCTCCCGGGCAAAACCGGATGCCACTCGCACGGTAGCGGATTATTGTGCAGCGCAGGTGCGGTCATGACCGATATGCAGAATCTGAACGATACACCGAGAGTGCATGCTGCCGAAGCCATGGGGCGGATGCGCCACCTGCATTTTGTTGGCATTGGCGGCTCTGGCATGAATGGTATCGCACAGGTGATGCTCAATCTGGGCTACGAAGTCAGTGGCTCGGATCTGGCGGAGAATGCCGCCACCCGGCGATTGCAGGAGCAGGGTGCGGTGATCTATAAAGGCCATGCGGAGCAGAATATTCGGGGTGTGGATGCAGTCATTATCTCCAGTGCCGTCACCGACGAAAATCCGGAGGTCAGGGCGGCCAGGGCAGCCCGTATTCCCGTCGTGCCCAGGGCGGAAATGCTGGCCGAGATCATGCGTTTTCGCTATGGCATCGCCATTGCCGGGACGCACGGAAAGACCACCACCACCAGCCTGGCCGCCACCTTGTTGATAGAGGCAGATCTGGATCCGACCTTCGTGATAGGTGGCCAGCTCAATGCGGCAGGCAGCTACGCCCGCCTGGGTACCGGAGAGATTCTGGTGGCGGAAGCAGACGAGAGTGACGCGTCGTTCCTGTACCTGCTGCCCATGATGGCAGTGGTTACGAACGTGGACAGGGATCACATGAGTACCTACGGGGGCGAGTTCAGTCGCTTGCAGGATGCCTTCGTCGAATTCCTGCATCACCTGCCTTTCTATGGGCTGGCGATCCTGTGCATCGATGATGCCGAAGTGCGAAACCTGTTGCCAAGAGTGACCCGTCAAGTGCTTACCTACGGCACTCGAGAGGAGGCGGACATACGGGCAATCAATATCCGCTATGAGCATCAGACCAGTTATTTTTCCGTGCAGATTAAGAACGGCAGGATGTTTGAAGTCAGCCTGAATCTACCGGGAAAACACAACGTAATGAATGCCCTGGCGGCAATCGCCGTGGCGCTGGAGATGGGGGTGGGCACGGCGTCCATTCGCAAGGCGCTGGCTGGTTTTGCCGGTATCGGTCGCCGCTTTCAGGTATACGAAAACTGTGATTCTGGCGCAGGCAGTTTCATGCTGGTGGACGACTATGGTCATCATCCCAGGGAGGTCGCGGCCACGATCCATGCCGTGCGGGAAGGCTGGCAGTCGCGGCGTCTGGTGCTCGTGTTCCAGCCGCATCGTTATACCCGCACCCATGATGCTTTCGAGGATTTCGTGGAGGTGTTGTCCGAGGCGGATGTGCTGGTGCTGACAGAAGTGTATGCCGCTGGTGAAAAGCCCCTGATGGATGCGGATGGGCGGGCCTTGAGCCGGGCAATCCGGGCAAGGGGGCAGACTGACCCGGTGTTTGTGAGCGAGTTGCAGGATCTGCCAGAGGTACTGAAAGGAATAATACATGCAGGCGACATCGTACTCATGATGGGCGCCGGAGATATTGGTCAAATGGCAGCCAGGCTGTCGGGGGAGTGGTGCAAATGAAACAACGAGGCATGATCAGGTATTTGCA
>CAZFXI010000083.1:0-11765 GCA_964522855.1 uncultured Sedimenticola sp. | reverse complement strand
GTGCTTCCTCGGAAAGTTCACCAAAAAATACAAGTGGGCACATCTGGACATCGCTGGCACCGCCTGGAAAAGCGGAAACGACAAGGGCGCCACTGGCCGCCCTGTTCCCCTGCTGACACAAATGCTGCTCAAGCGCTGCAAACTGGCTGAATGACCCAGGTTGACTTCTACATCATGCAGCCAGGCGGCCGGGGAAATCGCTACACTCTGGCAGCCCGGCTGGCGGAAAAAGCCTGGTCGTCCGGACACCGGGTGTTGATCGCCACGCAATCAGAAGAAGATCTGCGCCACATGGATCGCCTGTTGTGGGTGCATCGCGACCAGAGCTTCATTCCCCACGGTATTCTGGGAAAAGCCGATCCAAAGCTGAACCCGGTCTTGCTCAGCACCGTGGGCGAAGCTGGAGATGAGCATGACGTACTGATCAATCTGTGTCTGTCACCACCGGACTATTTCAGTCGCTTCGAGCGCGTCGCCGAATGTGTGGATCAGGAAGGACAGGTGCTCGAGGCCAGCAGGGAACGCTATCGCTTCTATCGCGAATGTGGTTATCCTCTCTCCGTTCACAACATAAGTTGAACCCAATAAAAAACGGGGCCGAAGCCCCGTTTTTTATTCAAGCACTCTGGCCGAAAACAACTATTCGCCTTCGCCAACCGCTTTCATGCTCAGGCGGATTCGGCCCTGTTTGTCCACTTCCAGCACCTTGACCTTGATGATGTCACCCTCGGACAGCTTGTCGCTGACCTTCTCGACCCGCTCTTCGCTGATCTGGGAGATATGCACCAGTCCGTCCTTGCCCGGCAGGATAGTGACGAAGGCACCAAAATCCATGAGCTTGGCAACCTTGCCTTCATAGATCGTACCGACTTCGACGTCAGCGGTGATCAGTTCCACGCGCTTGCGGGCTTTTTCACCGGCCGCCTTGTCCACGGAAAAGATCTTCACGACACCGCTGTCATCCAGATCGATGGTCGCGCCGGTTTCTTCGGTGATGGAACGGATGGTGGCACCGCCCTTGCCGATGACGTCACGAATCTTATCCGGATGAATACGGAAGGAGATGATGCGCGGCGCGTGTTCGGACATTTCCTGACGCGGTGCTTCTATCGCCTTGTTCATTTCACCCAGGATATACATGCGACCGTCTTTGGCCTGGGTCAGTGCGATATCCATGATCTCACGGGTGATACCCTGGATCTTGATATCCATCTGCAAAGCATTGATACCGGTTTCGGTACCCGCGACCTTGAAGTCCATGTCGCCCAGATGGTCCTCGTCACCGAGGATATCGGTCAACACGGCAAATTCATCGCCTTCCTTGATCAATCCCATGGCCACACCGGCAACCGGCGCCTTGATGGGTACACCGGCATCCATCAGCGACAGGCTGGTGCCACATACGGATGCCATGGATGACGAGCCGTTGGATTCTGTGATCTCGGAAACCACACGTATGGAATACGGAAAGTCTTCCAGTGTCGGCATCACCGACAGTACGCCCCGCTTGGCCAGGCGACCGTGGCCGATCTCGCGACGTTTGGGACTGCCCACACGACCGGTCTCACCGACACAGAACGGGGGGAAGTTGTAGTGCAGCATGAACGGTTCACGGTAGGAACGATCCAGCGCATCGATGATCTGTGCATCGCGCTCGGTGCCCAGGGTTGTGATGACCAGCGCCTGGGTTTCACCCCGGGTAAACAGGGCAGAGCCGTGGGTACGTGGCAGTATACCGGTCTTGATCTCGATATTGCGTACGGTCTTGGTATCACGGCCGTCGATGCGCGGCTCACCTGCCAGGATGCGGCTGCGCACGGTCTTCTTCTTCAACTTGTCCAGTGCGGCGCCGATCTGATCTTCGCTCCACTGAGGCTCATCGCCAGCACAAAGCTGTTCGATGGTCGCCGCCTTGACGGCGTCCAGTTTAGCGTAGCGCTCCATCTTGTCAGTGGTGGAATAGGCTTCGCCGATACCCGCACCAGCCACTTCTGCAACCTTTTGCGCCAGTTCCGCATTCTCTTCCGGGACGCTGAACTCCATGACATCCTTGCCGACTTCCGCAGCCAGTTCCTTGATGGCGTCGATAGCTACCTGCATCTGCTCATGCCCAAACAGCACCGCACCCAGCATCACTTCTTCAGAAAGTTCACGGGCTTCGGACTCAACCATCAGTACGGCCTGGTCTGTGCCGGCAACGATCAGATCCAGATCGGTAACCTCACCCAGCCCTGTACCTGGAGGATTGAGCAGATACTGCCCATCCTTGTAGCCCACCCGCGCAGCGCCGATGGGGCCCTGGAACGGCAGACCGGAAATCGCCAAAGCGGCGGAGGTGCCGATCAACGAAGGAATCTCGGGATCCACATAAGGATTGAGAGAGATGACCGTACAGATCACCTGGGTCTCGTTGGTGTACCCCTTGGGAAACAGCGGACGAACCGGACGGTCGATGAGACGTGCTACCAGGATCTCCTTCTCGGAAGGTCGTCCTTCACGGCGGAAGAAACCACCGGGGATCTTGCCCGCCGCATAGGTCTTTTCCTGGTAGTCCACGGTCAGAGGGAAGAAATCGCGTCCTTCCATGGCGTATTTGGAGCCCACCACAGTACAGAGCACTACGGTATCTTCCATATTGATGATTACCGCGCCATCAGCCTGACGGGCCACTTCTCCGGTTTCCAGCGTCACCTTGTGATCGCCGAACTGGAATTCTTTCTTGATTGCTGTCACTTGGGTATTCCTTCGTTTATGAATGATTAACGACGCAGACCGAGACGTTTGATCAGATCACGATAGCGCTCTACATCCTTGCCTTTGAGATAGTCGAGTAGCTTGCGGCGGGAGTTGACCATGCGGATCAGACCCTGACGGGAATGGTGATCCTTATTGTGCTCCTTGAAATGGGGCGTGAGGTCATTGATGCGCCAAGTCAGCAGTGCCACCTGAACTTCGGTGGAACCGGTGTCTGTGGCGCTCTTGCCATACTCTTCCACGATTTGCTTCTTGATCTCTGCACTCATTGACATAATAGTTCTCCAAAAAACAGTCGCCTGCGACGTGCAACGTTCCGTCCAACAATGAGTTCAGGCGGAACTGGCGATTAAAAAACCCGGATAGAATTCCGGAAGAAGGCGATTATCCTACATTCAGTTGGAATTCGCCAATAAACGACGCGGGGCGACCCGCCCATCGTCATCGATTTCACCGACACCGATAAAATGCTCATCGGCACCATAGATACGTACATAGCCTTCGGTGGGTGCCTTTGGCACCTGCACGGGCTGTCCCTGCCTGATGTAAAAACTGCTATCTGCACCCAGATGCACTGCAGGCCAGTGATTCAAACCTGCGTCCATGGGCAACAGCAACTTGTCCAATTCATGCACACCCTGCTCTTGGGCCACCTGCTGCAGCATTTCCATGCTCACCATGCCTTGCGCTTCAAATGGTCCCACCAGCGTTCGCCGTAAAGCCACCACATGCGCACCCACCCCCAGCGCCTTGCCGATGTCTTCTGCCAGGGTACGCACATAGGTACCCTTGGAGCAATGCACCAGCAATTCGAATTCCGGTGTTTCGAAATTCAGCAATTGCAGATCATAAATCGTGATATTGCGTGCTTCGCGCTCGACTTCGATACCTTTCCGGGCCAGTTGATACAGGCGCTGACCGTTGTGCTTCACGGCAGAAAACATGGGCGGCAACTGGGCGATCTCTCCCGTGAAATCTGCGAGTACCGCCTGCACATCGTCCCTGGTGATATGCTCCGCAGGCTGGGTGTCGATGATTTCTCCTTCCGCATCCGCCGTGGAAGTCGTCTCTCCCAGCCGCACCCGCACTTCGTAGCGCTTGTCAGCGTCCAGGAGAAAGGCGGATATCTTGGTGGCATTGCCGAAGCACAGGGGCAGGAGCCCGGTAGCCAAGGGGTCCAGGCTCCCGGTATGTCCGGCCTTTTGTGCCTTGAACAAATGCTTTACTTCCTGCAAGGCAGCATTGGATGTGATACCCAGCGGCTTGTCCAGCAACAGAATCCCGGTGATGTTTCGACCACGGGGACGACGACGTCTACCCATCTTCTTCCCTGTTGTCGGACGACACCGCTTTCTCGATCAGATCCGAAAGGCGTGCGCCCTCTTCGATGGAACTGTCATAGACGAATTTCAGCTCGGGCACAGTACGAGTCTTCATGATCTGACCCAGGCGACGACGCAGGAAACCGGCAGCATGCCCCAGCACCTTGACGAAATAATCCGCCTCCGATTTGTCCAGGATGGTGAAATAGATCTTGGCATGGGACAGGTCACGGGTCACCCGCACTTCCTGGATCGTCACTTCAGACAGGCGCGGATCCTTGGCGGCATCACGCAACAGCAATGCCAGCTCCCGGTGCATCTGTGCACCTATCCGATCTCCGCGATTGAATTCCTTCATGGCTGGTTATTGTTACAGCTCGCGCTGAACCTCAGTACGGGAGAACACTTCGATCTGGTCGCCAGGCTTGACGTCATTGTAGTTTTTCACGCCGATTCCACATTCGGTACCCGCTTTAACTTCCATGACGTCATCCTTGTGACGACGCAGGGATTCCAGCTCGCCTTCATAGATGACCACGTTGTCACGCAGCACCCGGATCGGGCTGTTACGCTTGACCACGCCTTCCACCACCATACAACCGGCGATAGCGCCCAGCTTGGACGAACGGAACACGTCGCGTACATCCGCGATGCCAATGATTTCTTCACGGATTTCCGGAGAAAGCAAACCGGCAACTGCCTGTTTCACATCATCGATCACTTCATAGATGATGCTGTAGTAGCGTACATCCAGGTTGCTTTCCTCGATCACCTTGCGCGCAGCAGCGTCCGCTCGCACGTTGAAGCCGATAATGGCAGCCCCAGAGGTCAGCGCCAGGTTGGCATCAGACTCGTTGATACCACCGACACCGGCAGCCACGATCTTGACCCGTGCCTCGTCCGTATGGATCTTCTGCAGGGATTCCTTCAGTGCTTCCACCGAGCCCTGCACGTCGGCCTTGATGATCAAGTTCACATAGGACACTTCACCCTCACCCATGCGGGTAAACATCTCGTTGAGCTTGGCGGCCTTCTGTTCGGCCAAGCGAGAATCACGCTGTTGTTCGCTGCGCATCTCTGCCACTTCCCGTGCCTTCTTCTCGTCCGGCAGGGCAACCATGCTGTCACCCGCCTGGGGCACGCCGGACAGACCCAGCACCTCGACGGGTGTAGAAGGCCCGGCTTCCTTTACGGTCTGGCCGTTTTCGTCGAACATGGCGCGCACCCGGCCATACTCGACCCCAGCTACGATAGTATCACCGCGCTTCAAGGTACCGGACTGCACTAGTACGGTGGCAACGGGACCACGCCCCTTGTCGAGACTGGATTCAACCACGATACCCTGGGCATAGCCGCTGACAGGCGCCTTGAATTCCAGCATCTCGGATTGCAACAAAATGGCATCCAACAAGGCATCGACGCCTTCACCGGTCTTCGCAGACACCTTGACGAACTGGGTGTCACCGCCCCAATCTTCGGGAACGACCTCTTCCGCCACCAGTTCCTGCATGACCTTATCGGGTTGCGCTTCCGGTCGGTCGATCTTGTTCACCGCCACGATCAGGGGAACACCCGCCGCCTTGGCATGCTGTACCGCTTCCCTGGTCTGCGGCATGACGCCATCGTCTGCCGCCACAACCAGAATAATGATGTCCGTTGCCTGGGCACCACGAGCACGCATGGCGGAAAATGCCGCATGTCCCGGTGTATCCAGGAAGGTGACGGTGCCATGCCCGGTTTCCACACGATAGGCACCGATGTGCTGGGTGATACCACCGGCTTCGCTATCGGCTACCTTCGACTTGCGAATATAGTCCAGCAGGGAGGTCTTGCCGTGATCGACATGGCCCATGATGGTCACTACCGGCGCACGGGGCTCCAGTTCCCCTTCAGGCTCTGCGGCAATAGACGCAAACAACTTGTCTTCCACATCCTCTTCCTTGTGGAACACGACCTCGTGGCCCATTTCCTCGACCACCAGTGCCGCGGTATCCTGATCCAGCACCTGATTGATGGTCACCATCATGCCCATCTTCATCAATTCCTTGATGACTTCTGCGGCTTTCACCGACATCTGCTGGGCAAGTTCCCCGACGCTGATATTTTCCGGCACCTTGACTGCGTGGACTACCGGAGCCGTCGGTTTCTGGAAAGCATGATCCATTTCCGCCTGTGACGCATCCCGGCCACGTTTCTTCCTGGCAGGCTTGCGTCTGCCGCTCTTACCCGCAGCCACATGCAGTTCCTTGCGGCCACGACCGGGCTTGCCAGCTTCTGCACGGCGTTGTGCCTTTTCCTTGCGCTCGCGGGCTTCCTGCTGGGTCTTGCGTTGTTCCTGTGCGCGGCGGGCAAGTTCGATATCCCTTTCCTTCTGCTGTTTTTCGATTTCGAGCCGGGCACGCTCATCATCCTCGGCCTTGGTGCGCGCCTCTTCCTGTCGTTTACGCTCATCCTGCTCTGCCTGCAACAGGGCTTCCTGCGCCTTGCGCCGTGACTGTTCCTGCTCGTCGGCCAGGCGACGCTGTTCTGCCTGCTCGGCCAGCGCTTTTTTCGCCTCTTCGGCTTCCTTGAGCAGGCGTTCCTTGTCCGTTTCCGCCTCTGGCGTTTTTGCATACGTACGCTTGCGGCGTACTTCCACATTCACGGTTTTGGCCGTACGCGCTGCTCGCGCCGCAGGTGTACGTCCCGCAGAGGCCGGCTGTTTCAGTTCGGTGGTGGTCTTGCGCTTCAAGGTCACCTTGCCTTTTTTCGCAACTTTTTCATCGGAACCCTGCTTGCCATGACTCCGACGCAAGTAATTGAGCAGTTCCAGCTTTTCTTTCGCCGTTACCGCATCGTCACCGCTGCTTTTGCTCAATCCCGCCTGGGCAAACTGCTCCAGGAGACGATCCACCGGGACGCCGACATCGGCGGCCAACTGGCTGACTGTAATATCGCTCATGCCAATACCCCCTTACCCCTTGGGCTCGGTTTCTGTTTCGTTTTCGGCTTCTTCAAACCAGGGTGCCCGCGCTGTCATAATCAGTTCGCCGGCACGTTTTTCGTCCATGCCTTCCAGCTCCATCAATTCATCCACTGCCTGCTCGGCAAGGTCTTCCATGGTGACGATGCCGATGGAAGCCAGCTGATGCGCCAGGCCTTCGGTCATGCCATCCATCGTCAACAGGTCTTCCGCCGGTTCGGCATCAGACAAGGATTCTTCCTTGGCAATGGCTCGCGTCAGCAACGCGTCGCTGGCACGGTTGCGCAGTTCTTCCACAATATCTGCATCGAATTCCTCGATGGCGAGCAACTCTTCTTCCGGCACGTAGGCAATTTCCTCAATGGTGGTAAAACCTTCCTGCGCAAGGATAACCGCTACTTCTTCATCCACATCCAGCGCTTCCATGAAGCCCTTTACGTACTGCTGGGCCTCGGCATCGGCTTTTTCCGCCAGTTCGTCCTCACTCATGACGTTGAGTGTCCAGCCGGTGAGTTGGCTGGCGAGGCGGATATTCTGGCCGCCGCTGCCGATGGCCTGGGAAAGGTTTTCCTCCTTGACGGAAATATCCATGGAATGAGCGTCTTCATCGACCACGATGGAGGCCACTTCCGCCGGGGACATGGCATTGATGATGAACTGCGCAGGATTATCATCCCACAGGATGATATCTACCCGCTCACCGGCCAGTTCATTGGAAACGGCCTGCACCCGGGAGCCGCGCATGCCGACACAGGCACCGACGGGATCGATGCGCGGATCATTGGAACGTACCGCAATCTTGGCGCGGCGACCGGGATCACGGGCAGCCCCCAGAATATCGATCAGACCGTCGCCGACTTCCGGCACTTCGAGCTTGAACAGCTCGATCAGCAGTTCGGGCGCGGTACGGGAAACAAAAAGCTGCGGACCACGCACATCGGTGCGGATCTCCTTGAGATAGCCGCGCAGGCGGTCACCGATTCTCACCGGCTCTTTGGGAATCACCTCGTTGCGCGGAATGATCGCCTCGGCATTGCTGCCCAGATCCATGATGATGGCACCACGATCCAGACGCTTGACCACGCCGGTAACCAACTGCCCCACCTTGTCTTCATAGGCTTCCACGACCTTGGCCCGCTCTGCTTCGCGCACTTTCTGCACAATGACCTGCTTGGCAGTTTGGGCGGCGATACGACCGAACTCGATGGAATCCATGGGCTCTTCGACATAGTCGCCGGGCTCAAAATCAGGATTCTCGGCGCGAGCGGCGCTGAGGGTAATCTCCGATTTTGGATTCTCCAGTACCGGGGTTTCGCTGTCGTCCACCACCAGCCAGCGGCGGAAGGTATCGTAATCTCCAGTCTCACGGTCGATCACCACACGCACTTCTATATCCCCACCATGCTTTTTTCGCGTGGCAGAGGCGAGTGCAGCCTCAATGGCTTCAAAAATAATATCCTTGTCGACTTCTTTTTCGTTAGAAACCGCGTCTACGACGAACAGGATCTCTTTGGTCATCGCGATACCCTCAATAAATTAAAATTCCGGGACAAGACGAGCCTCCTGAATCTGCTCCATGAACAGAGGATAGACCTCACCGTCCACCTCTACCAGGATTTGATCATCTTCCACTCCCAATAACTGTCCTTTGTACTTGCGTCGCCCACCGATGGAGGCGTCCAGCCTGACATTCACCTTGTGTCCGACAAAACGCCGAAAATCCTCGGCGTCGAACAATGGCCTGTCCAGCCCCGGTGATGACACCTCCAGGTTATACTGGCCCGGCACGGGATCTTCCACATCCAGCACACCACTGACCTGATGACTCACCGCAGCACAGTCATCAACATCGATTCCATTCTCCTTATCTATATAGATACGCAGCAGATTACCTCCCTGGTAGCCGCTCAGGTATTCCAGGCCGACGAGCTCGTACCCCATGGGTTCGACCACGTTGCGTACAATTTCCTGCAATTTAAGTGACGCTTTTTGCATAACTTCCAAAATAAAAAAATGGGCACGAGGCCCATTCCTGATCTTCCAATAACAAAAAACCCCGTAAACGGGGTCCAGGAAAAATTCAACAATCGAATTTCCTACTGTTATGCCATCCGGCAAACAACCGTGTCAGGGCTACCCTGCCCTCTCATGCGCCGCGATGATAGTTTTTTTTACTGCTTTCGTCAAGGAGTTCGACGAATTCCACACCCTATTTTTTTCCACCACCCTTGCGCAGCGGTTTACCCTTGCTGGCACGCTTTTTACGCGCTTCCTTCGGATCAGCGATCAGTGGGCGGTAGATTTCCACCCGATCCCCAGGATACAGCACCGCATCGAGTTTGGCGGCCTTGCCGAAAACACCCACCTTGTTTTTACTCAGGTCGATTTCCGGATGTGCTTCCAGAATGCCGGATTCGCGGATCGCCTGTTCCACCGTCATCCCCGGCTCACCTTCCACCAGGTGCACGATCTGCTCATCGGGTAAGGCATAGGCCACTTCAACCTGAATCATTGTACGGCTCCTTTGGCCAATTCGTTGGCCCGTTTGCAAAATGCATCCACCAGGGAATTGGCGATCTGGGAAAACACGATGCCAAAAGCCTTGTCCATCAGGCCACTGGAGAACTCGAATTCCAGGGTCAGCGCGACTTTGCAGGCGTCTTCACGCAGCTGTGTAAATTTCCACGCGCCCTCAAGTTTGCGAAAAGGACCTTCTTTCAGCCGAATTTCGATGCGGTGATGGGGAAAAAGGCGATTGCAGGTTGAAAATGCACGGGTCACGCCCGCTTTGGATACGACGATCTCCCCACAAAGTTCCTCATCTGTACGCGACAGCAGGCGCGCATCCTTGCACCAGGGCAGAAACTCCGGATAGCTGTTCACGTCATTCACGATGTCGTACAGGGTTTCTGCAGGCACGGCAACCAACGCTGTTTTTTCCACGACTGCCATCAGTTTCGGCCTACTTCTCTATCCAACTCACCACTATGAAGTTTCTCAAGATAGGCGGATAGCTTACGCTTCACCTCTCCACTCAATGCATACAATGCGAACATATTGGGAAACGCCATGGATAATAGCAACAGGTCGCTGAAATCCAGTACCGCCGATGCATTGCCAATCGATCCTGCCACAATTACCAGCAGGAATGCCACGCGATATATCATGGAATAACGCTCACCGAACATATAGGTCCAGCAGCGCTCACCGTAATACGACCAGGAAATCATCGTACTGTAGGCAAACAGCACCACGGATATGGACAGTACGATAGGAAACCAGCTGATCACGCTGCCAAAGGCCATGGACGTCAGCGCCGCCCCCTGGTTGTTGGCAATCAATTCTGCATATTGCCCATTGCCGTCATATACCCCGGTGATAATGATAACCAGCGCAGTCATGGTACAGATGACAACGGTATCGATGAACGGCTCCATCAGGGCCACAATGCCCTGGCGTGTCGGGTACGGGGTACGGGCGGTCGAGTGTGCAATAGCTGCCGAACCAATACCCGCTTCACTGGAAAAAGCGGCCCTCTTGAAGCCCTGAACCATGATCCCGACAAAAGCGCCCATGCCTGCCTCCATACTGAATGCACTGGAGAAAATCAGTGAGAAAACTTCTGGCACCTTCTCTGCATTGGAAAAGACGATCCAGCCGGCCGCAAGCAGATAAATCGCCACCATGGTCGGCACCACGGCTTCGGCCACATGAGCAATACGACGGATGCCGCCGATGATGACCACACCTACCAAAAATGCCATGATGACACCAAACAGCCACGGCTCCTCAGCCAGATAGGGAACCTGCTGTTTGACCGCGGTCAGTGACTGGCTGACCTGAAAGGCATTGCCGCCGCCCAGCGACGCACCGATGGTCAAAATAGAAAACAGGATCGCCAGTCCCTTGCCAAATCCTTTCCAGCCCAGATCCGCAAATCCCCGGGACAGATACTCCATGGCGCCACCCATCACATGACCATCCGGGCGGATTTCACGATACATCTGCGCCAGACTGGCCTCGGTGAACTTGGTGCTCATTCCCAGCAGGCCGGCGACAATCATCCAGAACGTGGCGCCGGGACCGCCGATGCCGATGGCGATCGCCACGCCGGCAATATTTCCCAGCCCCACCGTGGCGGACAGCGCCGTGGTCA
This sequence comes from uncultured Sedimenticola sp., assembly GCA_964522855.1. Lineage (GTDB taxonomy): Bacteria > Pseudomonadota > Gammaproteobacteria > Chromatiales > Chromatiaceae > Thiolapillus. Next base: position 571 of record CAZFXI010000083.1, on the reverse strand, counting down.
GTGCCTGGAAAGGCGTCACCTCCCCCACATCATCCGGGCGGCTGTATTTGCCACGAATGATTGCTACCGAATGGCCCAGCAGGCGGAAATTGATGAAGCCCATCTTGACCGTCAGAAAAACCGCTCCGGCAACCAGCCAGGCGACAATGAAGGGAAATTCACCTTCTCCGGGATAGACATCATAAAAAAGCACGGTTCCCAGCCAGCCATTGAGTAAGCCGAGTGTCTCGTTCAACACCCCTGCTGCAGATTCCTCCTGACCCGCAGATGCGACGCCCACCCCAAGCAACAACAACATGGCGCCTATCTTGAATAAATTTTTTCTCACCAACCTGTTTCTCCCTGTAATTCGGTTCTCATACCGGTATGCCACAGGGTACAATTGCACTCATGGCTAAAAAAACCAAAAACAAAGGCAGCAAAGGCAACACCATCACCCTGAACAAAGCCGCCGGACACGAATTCTTTATCGAACAGCGCTTCGAGGCAGGCATAGCGCTCGAAGGCTGGGAAGTGAAGAGTTTGCGGGAAAATCGCGTGAATCTCAAGGAAAGCTATGTCCTGATCAAGG
>CAZFXI010000082.1:8179-12382 GCA_964522855.1 uncultured Sedimenticola sp. | reverse complement strand
CTCCGGCACACGTTCGATCTTGTGTTCCCAAATACGCAAGACTTTCCAGCCCAACCGTCGTAACTTACGAAAATTTCGCTGATCACGCTTCCTCGTTGCAGCGATTTTTTCTCTCCACTTCTCAGACAATTTGTGTTCCCACAAAGGGAAGCGCCAACCATGCCAGAAATCTCCATCGAGAAACACAGCAACCTTTGCTTGAGTGAAGACTATATCAGGTCTCCCCGGTAAGTCCTTCACGTGTTTTGAAAAAGAAATACCATGTTGTTCCAGTATTGCAAATATGATCCTCTCCGGACTAGTATTTTTGTCCTTAATCCGGGACATGACCTTGCTGCGCATTTCCGCAGACATAATGTCACCACGATGCCCGCCAGGAACAGGTGCATTGCCTCGTGCCCATGAGCGGTGGCCAGCTTTTCGCGTGGCTCGCTTTTTCTGTGGAATCTTTTTTACCATGTTCGTAGTTGCATAGTTGTATGCCGCGCTACCTATATATACTTTGGAAAAGACGACTTAAGCCAATGGTTCACATCATCAAGGCTGTTGATACCTGCGCGCGTAAGGATGTCCACAATGTCTCTGGCTGCGATCACGATAACAGGATGCCCGTCTTCCTTCAGTTCGCGATATGCTTGAGAGTTCAAATACGATGTTGTGACGATCACTCCAAACTGGCGATGCCTTAGCCGAGAGATCAGCCGCGACAATTCCCTGACACCAACCGAGTTTGCCAAGTCATAGCATTTGGCTTCCAAGGCGAAATCTACAAAGATTGCCGAAGCACCGTGCCCGATACGGTAAAGGCCGATAGCATCTCGTCCACCATCCCGGCTTGGTCTTGTGAGATTGAAAGAGAAGAAGTTTTTGTCCATCAATTGGGCTATACTTGCAGCACAGGCTTCAAACGCAACCGGCGAATCCCTGAAATACTCATGGATCGCACGAAGAATCATCAGAGACTGTGCAGTTTCCGGAATCTGTTCACGCTTACTCCGATGCTCAACAGAGTTCTCTGCCTTCAGTGACACATAGACACCACTCTGAACCCAGTGCCTATATGGAGCCGGGCAGTTTACTGACAAAGGATTACCAGATTTAACATCATTCAGCCAATCGCGCGAAACGCAAGGTATATCCAGAATTGTAAGTGATGCCTTATAGTTCTGGAAGCGCTGCCCGCCAGCAATTTTCCAGACCGCAACCAGATCTTCCATTGCTGTCAATTCTGGTGTACCTGGCACGGCTAACCCGAGAAAAACCATGTCGCGGAAAGAACCTGCATTGCCAAACACAAGGACTGGCGCTACTTCCACACGACGAGGAGGGTTGGCGTGAACCGCGTTAAACATATTTCGCAGCAACCTGTTTCCATTTCGTGGAGTCGCATGAAGTGCGCGCCCAGGTCGTTTATTGTCGCCGTAATAAGTTAGAATTCCTGCTTCTCGATCAAGGTGGTCCGGCCAGTCCGGATCATTGAAACTTGATGTCAGAACAACTAATCGTGGTGCATCGAGGCTACCCAAGTAACGAAAACCACCCTGGTTACTGACCCCGATAAGGCGAGGAAGAGGATCATCCCCGGCATTTGCTGACCGGCCTCCCTTGTAAATCGCATCGACGACAAGGTCGGCCTTTTCCAGTTCTCCCCAATTGAATTGTTTAATGGAGGCCAAGAGTTTCTCCTATCCTTGTTCGATTACACCGGACAAAATGCTGGTTACGATCTTGCAGAAGAAGCCTAATGAAGGCTCGTCAGGCTTACCAATCACGGCTACGCGGTCAAGAAAGCGGTTTCCTTCCTCACAACTTGTTTCCGGCAGTAAGGCGCAGGCGTGACAGGCGGCACGGTTTAATGAATCGATGCCCTGACCATGACTTTCGATGCAAAGCGGATCGGTTGAGCACCAGAGTGCGTCCTCGATCGCCCCTTGCAATAGGAATTCGAAGCGACCAGGCTTCCCTTGCTCGACAAGACCGCCCATGGTCCCTTCACTATCGCCAGCGGCGGTATAAATAAGAATACCGTTCATTGCACGGTTATCGCCTTCCCAGCAGTAAATACGTTCCCGTAATGACGAGCTCCCATAACCACACTCGAAGCTCAAGCGGCGAATCAGGATGTGGGCCAGCGTATGCAAAAGAAAAAACTTGGACGGGATTTCCCGAGGTTTTCGGCCTAGTTTATCATATATACGTTTATGGCTCACAAAGATCTCTTCATAACGCCGATTGTCGATGTCGTTGAGCCATTCGTTGACCTTTGATACCCTCAGAGTGAAGAAAATCCCTTCCCCATAGACACGTATACCCGGCAGCCACGGCTTCGGCTGAAGGCTTAGTTGCGATTGATCTTTCTGGTCAAATTCACGGTAGGGTGGTGGATTGATGCGCGAGAACCCCGTTAACACTCGAGTTTCCGCCAGTTTCTTCACCAATACGACTTGATCGATATATTCGCGAATCTCACTTCTATAGTTGGTCATTTCCGGTTTTTCCGTTATAAACTCTTGGTCCGTTGTGCCGGGCGACTCAAGCATGGCCTTGTATTCGGAAAAGCGGTACTCCTCCTCGGTTTGAATGCTGCTACCAAGTCCGATTCCAGCCAGTTTCTGCGTGACCACCTCTTTGAGGTGTTCAAAGTCGAGTTTTTTCATTTCGGCGAAGATGCGCAGTCGCGTTTCATCAGGGGTCCCACCCTCCTCAACGCCTGACGTCAAGACGCTCCAATTGTGAGCATCATCCACGAGCTTTCGGATGGGATCACTAAACGGCGGAATGAGGATAGAACTGGCGATTTTCGAGAAGTGCAAGTTGGTTGCACCTCGCTGCAACATCCTGGGCGGTTCGACGGAAGTACAAGATTCTTTACCATGTGGCCCGAGCCATGGTCGATTGCCCTCGCATCTGAAACCCTTGAGTGAATGCGGCCCCGCTGACCCCATCAATGATCGTGCTTTGGCTCCACATTTTTCACACTTGACGAGCAACCCCATCAATCCGGCCTTGCCGGTATAGTTGAATCGCAGCATTGGATCATTGCATGGTTTCACAGTATCCAATGACTGACCGGGTCTGCTATGTGCCCAGAGAATCCAGGGGAAATCATCGATATGTCCATTCTCGCAGGCCACAACGAAACGCAATGGAACCATGCGCCATCGTTTTCTCTCGGGAAGCGTCGCGCAAGATGGTGCCCCAGTACGCAGGGGTGGAAGCGGACTGTCGCATCGAGGCGGAGAGGCGTCGTTCCAATTTGCCCTCTTCATTGTTCGACAACGCGGGCAGAAATGCCAGAGTGGAAACCGCACAAATGGAAGGTAAGCACCAGGGTGACCATCCTGTGGCGGTGGCGGGGGAGAACGAAAATAGTCCACGTTAAGCCGTCGCGCCAAACGGTCATCATGTATCTGACATTCGGGCTGATCTGGCCAGACGTCCAGACCAGCGGCCATAAGACTCTGACCTGGGAAGTCAACCAAGGCACCTATACCAAATGGGATGACAGCCTGGGATCGTCTTACAGTTTTTTGAGCCATAGTTATTCTCCCGCTGTTGTTTCTTTTGGATCCGGATATGTGGAAATCACTCGAGCAAGGCACTCCACGTCGACATTCCTCATAGATGTTGGAGTTGGCCATGACATGTCCCATTCCACACGTGGCTCAGTGCCTGCGGGGTACATCAGTGGCTGATTCTCAGGGGGTCTGCCGAAGCCCCCCCATATTCCAGGCTTGAACTCCTTCCATTGCCGCAGCAGTATCCGTAGTTTATTTTCGATGAGGGATGAATGCTCGGGATGAGAGTGGTCACAACGCGACCTCATGTACCTAACAGCATCGTTGATGGCCGTTGCTGTTGGATCAATCTGATCAGGCGACTCTACTTTAGCCAAATGGCGAACGATTACGACCAGAACGGCGTGTAGCGCCCGTTCCAAGGCAGGAATCGAAAACGGAGTAACGCTTGTAGGTTCGACGAATCTGTAAAACGCTGAGTGATAAGCACGAAATTGCTCGTAATGAGACCTGTCTCGCGGCTTGCCTGGGTTGTACATCGTAACTATTAACCCGGGGGACTTGGCCGAACGGCCTACACGACTGGTCGCCTGGATGTATTCCGAAGTCGTTTTCGGTTGACCCGCAACGACCATCAAACCCAGGCGCGAAACGTCCACGCCAACTGAGATCATGTTGGTTGCCA
>CAZFXI010000082.1:3192-8079 GCA_964522855.1 uncultured Sedimenticola sp. | reverse complement strand
CTGAGCGCGCGAATCATCGCCGTCACGAACGACGGCGCAGCGGATGCGAACACACCGGCGTAAACCCGCCCTGGTGCCCGCGTATCTTCTATTGCAAAAAAAGAATCGGAAATATCCAGTCCTTGTGGTGGAAACTGAAATATATCCCTGTCATAAAGTGACCGGCATTGTTGCGGAGCCCGGCGGATTGTTGCTGTAGACGCGACAATCTTGGGGGGGCGCCCTCGCCAGGAACAAAGCATATCGATAGCGCTTTCGTACAAACCAACAACAGAGCCTAATGGTCCAGAAATGAGGTGCAACTCATCCTGAATCACGAGGTCAGGCGGATCGTACTCCGTATCAAGGCCAAAAATACGGCCCGTGTCTCCCCACCACGCCAGCATGGCAAACTTGTCCACCGTTCCAATAATAAGCGTCGGCGGCGATTCGTAAATATCCTCATCAATCACCAGTACCGGAAGCCGCTTGCTCCTCCCTGAAAACGGGCATCGAGAATCCGGACACTTGAAGATAACCGTTTTGGGATTTGGATGTGGTAAATAGCCAAGGTGAGTACGATTGTCCAGCTCCGTTCCACACCATGGGCATTTCAATAGTTGAAATGGATTTTCAGCCTGTCTCTGCATGTTGGCAAGGGCATTGGCTGCCCTAATGGCATCACTGCGACGGGTTGGTGTCAACGATTGCCCAACCCAAAGACCAATCGTGATTGGTTCTTCTCCCAGTACATCGGGCATTTCACGACGAAGCAGTTCACAAGCGCAAATCATGGAACTCGCCCGCTGGAATTGTTGTGCCGTCAAAAGACGCAACGTGTACCGCATCAGCACGGTGCAGCCTGCGTTCTCGGGATTGTTCAACCGCCGAAGGAATATGTCGCATGCAGCTAAACCGAGATAGGCTTCCGTTTTGCCGCCACCAGTTGGGAACCAGATCAAATCCACAAGATTTCTATCTGGGTGGTCACTACCATCCTCCTGTTTCACAAGCGACGGCAAAGTCATTAGAATGAAAGCAAGTTGGAATGTACGCCATCGGCCCGTCTGATTGTCTTTCGGTTCGTAACTTGTCGGCAAGTTTTCCCATGGCCCCGAGACGGTACGTTTGTCGCGACGTGAGTGGTACTGCTGCATGAGTATGGCGCGGTTGGCGAGCATGAATGCGGTCAGCATCTTATCGTTGGTGCGGAGTAATTCAATGCCGGTCTGAATCCGCGACAGGCACTGGCGGCAGTATTCCAGATTCTGTCGGGCGGCATCCCGAAGACGCGATGGTAATGTGCTGATTTCTTTGCCCCTGTCACCGACCCACGTCTCGTACTCTTGTGCAAGATTAGCGAGCACCTTGGGGATATCTTCACGCACCATTCTGCCTTCGGCACCGGAAAGGACAAACATGCTTAATTCATCGCCATCGCCTTCTCGTGGTTGGACAGGAGCAACTTTAAATGCCGGTACCGTGGATGTTGCAACCCGGTTCGTTCGGCCTTCCGATTCGTCACCCCAGTCGGCAGCGCAACCATGTCCTACGGCGTATGCTCTCCGGTTTCGGTAGAGGAGTTCCAGAGCGGCTTCCTCCGGATCGTTTAACAAACGAGGCGATGTGCGGTACTCATGGAACACATACTGATTGTCTGGTGCAGTTACGTCGAACTCGGCCTGAAAATAGCAGTCTCTGCCTGACGGGAATTTATCTCCTGTGGCTGCCCTTGTGTTGAGCATCGAAATAGTAATGAGGAACGATCCGTCTTTGCGAAGATGATAGATGGCGCGTAACCGCAAATGATCTGCCAGATCAAATGATTGGAGACCATGGTCCGTATTCTGCGGAATCTTCAGTGTCACGGATTTGAGGTCCAGAACCAACCGATGCCACTCTCGCAGTTTTGAATCCGGGTCGCTTGGTTTTTTTGATTTGTACGAGGCTGCGCGGGGCTGAATGATTAGGCCGTCGTCTGGCACGCTGGCAATGAACGTCAGCCCAATTGCAGCCGGAAAAAACTCATTGGCAAGCCGGACCGTTTCATCATAGGCATCACTAATCGCGTCGTCACCTCGCCCCTTCTTGTCCGAGTCTTTCACTTCCTCATCGGCGAAGATTTCCGGCTTGACGTCTTCCATATCAGCTTCATCTGTCGATACATCAGCATCTTCAATCTCAATTATTGGCTGGCTTGATGGAAACAGCACACCAGCGGAGTACCGCTGGACGGGGGACTCCTGAAGCACATCGCCGGGCTGTTCGATCTTTCCCTCGTCGCCCCTCCCGCCTCCGGTCGACAGCCATGGCGGACCGATCAATTCACGGCGAAGGGTTTCGATCAATTGTTGTCTAAAGGTTTCCTCATGTGTCATGCGATACGATCCCATGTTATTCGCCGCTCCCCATCTGTACGTTTCGCTCTTCTATCCACTGACTAAGCCGTGTTTCATAGACTTCCCTTAGCATTTCATGCAGGAGTAAGTGCAGACCAACCCGCGCCCGTGACATCCCCACATAGATCACCGATCGCCACCACTCGGAATCAAGATTCTCGATGTCGGTCAGTATAATGAAATCGTTTTCGAGTCCCTTGAATGCCGAGATCGTACAATAGCTAACTGACGGACATTTGCCGGTTACGATCTCCCATACGTTGTTCCATTCCACGGGTACAAGAGGGGGATCGGGGATAGATGCAGCACAGCATTTTTCTATGCTGCGCGCTGAAAGGACAGTGATACGGCTGGGAGATATCTCCTCACCAAGCAATCGTTTCAGAATAGTTGACAGTTTGCGAGCCTGCACATTCGGCTTGCCATACCAATTATACTGGACTGGAATTCCTGGCACCGATGCCGGGGCGACAATTCGTGGCCGCGTCAGCATGGCAGTCTCCTCAGCGACCGGTCTTGTGTTTCTGCAGTTTGTTGCAAGGATCGAGAGCTGCCCATACGTCATTAAACGATCAAGGGCTTTTTTGTCAAAAGTTCCGAAGACACTGGCTTGGTTGTTTACATCGCAGAAGATACGCCATTGCCCGCATCTGAGTCCGCCCTCCACGAAGGCATTAAGCACATCCAACAACTCCAACGCCATCATATCTTGAGCTTCGTCAATGATCAGGGTTTTCACCGGCGTGGTATTCGACTCGATCAAGGCAAGCGATGCATATTCGGGATAGAGCTTTTGATATACAGCGGATGCATCAAGAGAAGCTCGTCTGCTTTCAAACTCGCATGAAAGCGATGATGCGCTTATCAGATCGTTCAGCAGGCTGTAAATCGACTTGACGGTGATTTTACCGGCCGAATGACGAGCTTTTACATTGTCCTCAAGAAACTTTGCGAGCAAGCGGTTGTAGCAAAGCAGCAACACATTACCTTCTCCCTTTCGGACTGCACGAACCGCGGCTTCGAGGGCAAGCAGCGTTTTGCCGGTTCCAGCTCCACCCTGAACCAATACTCGTGGATGGTTGTATTGTTCCCAGGCGTCGATTACCGCGTATTGTTCCCTTTCAAGCGACAAAAGCTTCTCTGCCGCAGAATCTGCCTGGACTCCGAGGGGGGGGATTAAATCGAAATCCGGTCGCAGGAAGTCCACCAGCGCTTGGATATCATTGTCTGTAGGTGCGTAACGGTTGCGTGAATCACTTTCTCGGGCAAAAACTGCCAAACGTTCGATGTATTCGGTCATGGGCCTTTCACGATCCCGTGCGTCGTAAACCAATCGTCGATCCGCTTCGCAACCAATCTCGTCAAAAACGATGTCAGGAAACATAGCCCCGTAGCCAAAGAGTAATCGAGACCGTCGTTGATCAGCCTGGAATTCCTTCTGCACATCCGTTTCAAGGGTGAACATCGCGCTGGAAGCCTGATCAAAGGGACTCTCATTCTTCTCATGAGCGCTGCCGTATCTATCTGTAAATTGCCAGATACCTCCGTGACGGGCGACACGGCCACCCTTTACCTCAAGAATAAAAATCCCTTTTCGTGTAAGAAGAAGAAAGTCGACCTCCCCGCGCCGCTTTCTGACGTGTCGAGCCAGTCCGAGGGAGTGCAGGCATACCCAATCGTCGGTTCCAGGCGTATCGCGGATGATGCCAAACAGTTTTCGCTCTGCACCGCTCCGCACGTTTGGATGAATTGTCGCGGGGATCATACGTGCCATTGCTCGGATTCCTGCAAGCGGTTTACCATTGACACGCGAACATGGGTGTCGCAATTATCTATTTCAATGACGCGAGCAAGTACAATGTCAGACTCAAGTTCAATCAGCCTCGACTGATGATATTCTTCCTTCAAAATCTCGATAGCGCGATGCAAGACTTGCCGTGCCAATTTGTGCGAAGCCCGCTGGTGAGCACCGAAAACGGTACTGATAGCATTAAGCACGGTCTCGAACTGACTGTTGAGTTTCGGGTCGTCAGTAACCTTTGCAATTATGGCAACATCCCGTTCGTATTGGCGGGGGGCAATCATATCGCTGTCATACATCCACCCGCGGATGGTTTGCAGATGCAGCGGGCAGCCCTCCTTCCTAAGGCGCTTCCATATATCCTTGGGTTTCATGTTTTCTTGTCGCGCGTAGTTGACTAACGCTTTTTGCCACAACATAGCAGTGTCCCGAAGGCCGGCGGGCATATCTTCATCTGCGGTCATGCGAATCACGTCGCGATCAGAACGGCGATGGAACAATAAGGCATCACCTATTTTCAGTTCTTTTACCGTCTTGTGACTGACATCCACATCCTTTTCTTCCGTGTCTTCGACGGTGGCATCGAGGAGATGCGTTACGACGATGGCCTTGTATGATTCTCTCAGAAACGCATGCGCACCAGCTTCGAACAAGACAAGGCGAGCAGGGACCTCTGCTTCGCTCCCATCGGATTTTGCCGCTCGATAA
>CAZFXI010000082.1:0-3092 GCA_964522855.1 uncultured Sedimenticola sp. | reverse complement strand
TCTGACCGACTCGAAGACTTCATCCGCCAGGGAGCAATCAATGCATCTGACTTGTGGCGCGGCAGACGATTGGGTCTGCAGCCTGCGTTCGTAGCGAGCAATTACGCCATCTCTGTCTGTCGCCGTATCATGTGGCCACAGGAGCGCAGACAAATCGCCTGTATCCCACTCCCACACACCTGTGGAATCATCGTCTACAATGGACAACTCGCCCACAGATCTTTCCGGTGAAACAATGAGAGTTTGGAAGTTCATGTGCCGCAGCTCGCTAAGGCTGGCGAATTTGTTCAAATTCCGCCCTGTCATGTCAATAATGACCGACTCTATGGATTCGGATCGTTCTTCCGCATAGGCACATGCAACATCCAGGTCAGAGCTAAACACCAGCAGCGCTTCCTGCTTGCCAAAACGATTTGACCACGGCTTGACCATATTACCGACTAGGTGGCCCATCGGGACCACTTCCTTCAACGGGTGGTCGTAAAACCGTAGGCGTTTTGCCAAATCGTGTGCGGTCGTTACCGGTGTAACAACAACCACTTTTTTCCCGACGGTGGCAAAATGTGCGGCCTTGCTTGCATTAAACAGATACTCCAGAGCAGGCAGCATGACATTACTTTTGCTCAGGTCATGCATCAATTTTCCACGTGTGGTTTTATCCTCGTTGGCAGGAATGAGCCGTCGCAAGTCTGAGATAGGCCAGTAGTGGGTACATGGAGAGTGGTACCCTTTGTAGTGATGGTCTTGGGTCAACTTAAACATGCGGCGCCCATTGATCTCCTCTATACCTCCAAACACTGCAACTGCAGAGTTATCGACAAGGACCTTTTGCCCGGGAAAAAAGGAATTCTCCGTCACGTCACGCTGCCCTGACTGCTGGACCAATCCTATTGACGCAATAAGGCCGAGGAGCAGCGGTGTGGGGCCGACAAACGGGAGGACTAAGACAGTCAAACCACAATGTTCACCTCGCACCTGCGCACATGCGAGTGCCGAATTGACAATCATGTATTCTGAAATGGGGCGCCCACCGCTGCCATCGTCAATCACCATAGCATTGATAAACGGCCACGCTCCCACTGTCGCATCGAGAATGTCAAGCCAGGGGTCACGATTTGGCTCAATCAGATCAATAGCCATCTGCGCAACGAAATTGTCGTCGAGATACCCAACAATTCCCAGCCGGTCATCGATTGCATCTTGTTCACAAATCAAATAACTCAACGCTGCACGTGCATAACAACGCTGTTCATCATTCCAGTCTGCATCCGAGACCACAGAAATAAGGAAGTCAATGTTCCTTTTCAGCCTCTGAAATAGGCCGCAGACAGCGAGATGTTCTAATTCATCACAGACGATTCGGGATTTCTCAATCAGGTCCCGGTCACTTGAAATGGGTCTTTCGGCAAGTTCCAAAAACAAGTTTTCAGCATGCTTCTGTTCGGTCTGTGTCAGTCGCGGGGGGTTATAGATTGCTTGCTCGCCAAGTCTGACGCGAATTTCATGGACGGCATAACTGGCTATGAATGCGTCATCAAGAAGACCAAGTTCTCCAAGCCTGGATGGCTCATTTTGGCTCGCACGCAACACATAAAGAAGGCCGCCACGAGCAATGTCTGACAAATCTTGGTCTGTCTTATGGGAAGTCAAATATCGGGAAAGGACTGTAATATCGCGCACTAGGACATGTTCGAATCCGCAGTTAGGTACGAGTTGTTTTGCCCAATCGCATGCATCCGCCAGCAGTTGTTCGTCTTCTCCATTCCATTCGGCCTTAAGCGTATCGAATGTCTGCAGCAGGAATTCACGATCCGAGTATGTTAGGTAACCCATTCTAATAAGCCCTCTCCACTTATCTGCCAGTCAACGCCCTTACGATAGCCCTCATCACTGGTGGACAGACAGCGTTGCCAATCAGCTTGATTCGCTCTCTACGGCTGGATTGCGGCCAAAGGTGATGACGGGGGAAACCCATCGCTGCGGCAAGTTCTGGTGGCTGCAGCATCCGCATTTCATGACCGGTACCGTTCGGCTTAACGTAAGCAAACCTGTCAAGTGTTGTCACAGTGCGTAACGGGCGGTTGAGCGTTTGAAAACCTCCAGCTCCATCAGTGCCGTAGTAGACCATGATGAATGGAACGTCAGCACCTAGTTCGTCGATTGCGCGTTCGGCTCGTTCGATAGTTGCCTTGGCGCGCATTGGGCTGTAGACTGGGGAGAAAGTCCACGGTTCATTCTTCGATTCACCACACCCCAAGATGCTGCTGGCAACTGTCTTTTTTGTGCGCCGCCCTGGTTTCGGTAGCAAAGGGATGGCTTCAAGATCACAGACAATGAACAAACGGCGGCGAGATTGTGGAGTAGCGAAGTATTGTGCATCGAGAATCGCGGTTTTGGTCTGATAACCGATATCCTTAATTTCCTGGAGCCATTCGCCGAAGCGGTACCATTTTTGCATCTGCATGACATTTTCGACGACTATCCAACGCGGTCGAAGGGCTTTAGCTAAACGGACAACTTCAAAAGCAGTCTCCCTGCTTTTTTCACAGCGGGGCTTGTTTCCTTTGGCTACGCTGTGACTCGTACACTCTGGCGATGCAAGAAGCAGGTCGATTTTCCCGACCTCTTCTTTTATGCGCGTTGGAGATAATGAACTGGCCCTCATTCGAAAAACGGTAGCATCCGGGAAATTCAGCTTGTACGTATCCGCCGCCAGTTTCCACATGTCTAGTGCGGCTACCGGTGTGACGCCAGCCATAACAGCTCCGCGTGAGCTGCCCCCCCCGCCACAGAACATATCAAACATGCGAATTAGCTTCCTATTCATATTCTTGGCTGTCCCTATAAGTTTCTTGGCTGTTTTGGCTGATAGAAACCGCAAAGGAGATCAGCGACCGAATAGATGCAGCTGCCTTTTCACCGAAGTAACACAACAAATCCCCTCCTATCGCTCATTTATGGGATCGTTCAGGTCATTGGGTAGAGATAGCCTCCCGCGTTTGATCATTTTCTCACAAAAGGATTTGAATAAGACCTCGGCCATTTTTGAAGGTTGTGATTGTCCGTTCTCCCACCGGTTGATGGTGGTGTAA
>CAZFXI010000081.1:0-12432 GCA_964522855.1 uncultured Sedimenticola sp. | reverse complement strand
CGATTCCGTAGCCAGGATGAACATGTCTCCTTCCCTCCCTTCTACCGTCAGCACGGTCTCACCTACCAGAATGCGGCTACCTGCCCTGGGTGATTTGCTGGCTCGAATCTGCGCCAGCGCCCGGTTGTCCGGCAGCAGGCGTTCCAGCAGGATCTCGACCTTTCCGCCACTTTCCTTCTGTCCAAACAGGCGTGCCGCCATGACCCTGGTATCGTTGAACACCAGCAGGTCGTTTTCACGCAGCAGAGAAGGGAAGTGGGAAAAATGCCGATCGAGCAGCCCCCCCGCTTGCTGATCCAATACCAGCAGGCGGCTGTCTGTACGCTGCTCGGCGGGATACTGGGCAATCAGCTCCTGGGGCAGTTCATAGGTGAAATCCGAGGTTCGCATAGGCGCAGGATTCTACCGCAAGCGCCAAACGAATACTTGCCACTTTTTATTTTGCGGTTATACTTCTGTGCCTACTGCCGGGGTGGTGAAATTGGTAGACACGATGGATTCAAAATCCATTGGCCGCGAGGCCGTGCCGGTTCAAGTCCGGCCCTCGGTACCATACCAAAAAAGCGATTCAGCACTACTGAATCGCTTTTTTTATTCAAGATGGCTGGTTCAGAGGGAGAAGAGCGAGGTAGGACAAATAACCGGATTCTATACCAAGCTTGGACATCTGCCAGAAACAGGCTGCATAAACAGCAGACCATTCATCAACCACAATACACGATGAGTCATCCCTACGCCGTATTTGCTTGCATGTCGTTATTTTGCCCCCATTTACTACATTCAACGCCGGGAACTCGGCAAATGATACCCACGATTGTCACAAAAGCATTGAACAGCCTCCTGTTGCCTACGTACCATACGATTCCCTGACAGTGACGACACTACGCCAAAAAAAAATTCTCCCTAAACTGCTTTTTGCTGTATTTGCGGTCGGGATATTCATCGCCAGCTACTATCTGGGAAACCAGTATGCCCGACCCTTGACCCACGACCTTCACGCTACTGTCCTGCCTCAGCCGGAAAAAATCCGGGATATTCATCTTGTAGACAAGAATGGCAATCCTTTCACCTCACAATCCTTAAAAAACTTCTGGAATTTTGTTGTTGTCGGCAGCTTGCAGGACGCAGGTTGTGATAGTCTGCTGCGATTGTATGTCCAGGCTTGGAATAACCTTGCCCGCAATCCGGCGCTGCAGAAGCAGACCCGGGTAGTGTTCATAGACCCCGGGCTTTTTGCGCAACAACCGGAACAATGGAAACAGGCCATCGAATTTTACAATCCGGCATTTATGGCGGTCTCTGGCGAGCAAGAGGAAATACACGAACTTGGCCGGCAGATCGGCCTGTTCACTGACACCACATCCTGCAGTATAAGCAGCAGCGTGGTCGCGCTGATCAACCCGGAGGGTTATCTGCTGGCGTTGTTTACGGGAGAAACAGATCCCAGGCGCATCGCCGCAGATCTGGAATATTTTAACTGAGAGCTCATGCAACCAGGATTCAAAGACAAATTGTTCACTGCCGCATTGAAGATGCTGCCCCAGCACTTGCTGGCGGCGGGCATGTACAAGATCACTCGCAGTACCTGGAAACCGTTCAAGAACATGCTTATCAGGGAAGTGGTTTCACGCTATGCGGTGGATATGTTCGAGGCGGAAAATCCCCGCCCCACCAGTTACCCTTCTTTCAATGCGTTCTTCACACGCGCACTGAAAGCCGATGCACGTCCCATCGCCCATCAGTCGGATGCCATTGCCAGCCCTTGTGACGGCAAGGTAAGTCAGGTTGGGCATATCAGGCAGGGCAAGATGATTCAGGCCAAGGGACACGACTTCGAGCTGTTGCATCTCCTGGGCGGCGACAAGGAGCTGAGTGATACCTTTGCCGGCGGCAGCTTTTCAACGATCTACCTGTCTCCCAGGGACTATCATCGGGTGCACATGCCATTGAGCGGGAGACTACGGGGCATGATTTTCATTCCCGGCGACCTGTTCAGTGTCAGCGAGGCAACCGTGCAGCTGGTACCCAATCTGTTTGCCCGCAACGAGCGCTTGATCTGTGGTTTTGATACCGCGGCCGGCCCCATGCTGGTGATTCTGGTAGGTGCCATTTTCGTTGGCAGCATGGAAACCGTGTGGGCCGGTGAGGTAAAAGGTCCCGGGGACAGCCCTTCGACCTGGCTGTATGAAAAAGCTCACAAGATCCTGCTGAAAAAAGGTGAGGAAATGGGGCGTTTCAATATGGGCTCCACGGTCATCACCCTGTTTGCCAGAAATCGGACCAGCTGGGACAAGGCCCTCACTTCTGGCGTGAGGGTACGCATGGGCCAACGTATCGGCAGTATCAGGCGTTCTGCAAGGAAAAAGCCAAAATCCCATCCAACGTAGTCTCACCCTGCTGCAACATCAGCAAACGATCCACCCCAAGCGCCACGCCGGCGCAATCCGGCAGGCCTCGTTGCAGTGCTTCGAGCAGATTTTCATCCATAGGAAGGGATCGCAGCCCTGATCGTTGCCGCTGGCGATTGTCGTTTTCAAAGCGCCGTCTCTGCTCGGCGGCATCCGTCAGCTCATGAAAGCCATTGGCCAACTCCACGCCCCGATAGTATAGCTCGAAGCGACTGGCCAGGCGGTGATCTTCCGCATGCAGGCGTGCCAGTGATGCCTGGCTGGCCGGATAATCGTAGACAAAGGTCAGCCCCTGTTTGCCGAGGGTAGGCTCTATCACCAGGCTCATGAGCAAATCCAGCCATTGATCACGATACTGGAGGTTATCAACATGCAGCCCATGCGCACTTGCGGCATCGGTCAGCTTCCGGATAGTGGCCTCCAGGGGATCCCAGCCAAATTGTCGTTTGAACAGCTCGATGTAGCTGACTTTCTCCATGCCCAGCTTTTCGCCCAGGCAGACACACATCAATTCAGCCACTTCGCGCATGAGATCATGATGATCGAAGCCCGGGCGATACCATTCCAGCAGGGTAAATTCAGGATTGTGCCTGGGACCGTATTCGCCGTCCCTGAACGCCTGGGCAATCTGGTAGATGGCGCCACTACCGGCTGCCAAAAGACGCTTCATCGCAAATTCCGGCGAAGTCTGTAAAAACAGCTCTCTCCCTGCAGGATATTCCGGACCGGTATAGCGTGTCTGCAACGGCACGATGGAAGGGTCTGTTCCGGCGGCCTGACTGAGCACCGGCGTACAGACTTCCATGACAGTCCTTTGTGCAAAAAATGTTCTTATCGTGGCCAGTAAGCGCGCTCTGGCCAGCAGTTTTTCCTTTACTGATTTCAATCCTTTACGCGACTGATGTATTCGCCCTTGCGGGTATCGACTTTCACCTTTTCACCGATCTGCACGAACAGGGGCACCCGCACCACGGCACCGGTTTCCAGGGTTGCCGGCTTGCCACCACCACCCGAAGTATCGCCCTTGAGGCCGGGATCCGTATCCGTGATCTCCAGCACCACAAAGTTGGGCGCCTCCACCAGAATGGGGGCATCATTCCACAGCGTGACATTGCAGATATCCTGATCCTTGATCCATTTGACCGAATCGCCCATGGCCGCCGCATCCACCTGATATTGCTCGAAACTGTCATTGTCCATGAAATACCAGTATTCTCCGTCATTGTAGAGATACTGCAAATCCCGATCCATGACGTCGGCAGCTTCGACAGATTCGCCGGATTTGAAGGTCTTCTCCAGCACCCGGCCGGTTTTCAAGTTGCGTAGTTTGACGCGGTTGAAGGCTTGGCCCTTGCCGGGTTTGACGAATTCATTTTCAATGATCACACAGGGATCGCCATCCAGAAGCAGCTTGAGCCCGCCACGAAATTCGTTTGTACTATAGGTTGCCATGTTGTCCTCATAATGTGCCGCAGGAATGATCCGCCACAGATTTCCCATCAGCTTCCCGAAAAACGCCTATGATACCTCTTTCCACCGCCCCCATGAAAACCGAAAGCTGGCAAGAGCAGCTAAGTAATGCCTATTGCCACATCGGGGAACTGCTTGCCGATCTCGGGCTGCCAGAACACTACGGGCCGGAAATGGCACTGGCAACAGCAACATTCGGTTTTCGCGTTCCCCGCTATTTTGCAGCATTGATGAAAAAAGCTGACATCGATGACCCCCTGCTGTTGCAGGTGCTGCCAACCGCCGCCGAACTTCAACCCGTACCCGGTTTTACCCGGGACCCCCTGGGTGACAAGGCTGCCCATGAAGGCAACGGCATCCTGCACAAATACCCTGGTCGCGTATTGCTCATCAGCACCGGAGCCTGCGCCATCAACTGCCGATACTGTTTTCGCCGCCATTTTCCCTATAGCGACCATCTGGCACTAAAGAACCAATGGCAACCCGCCCTGCAGCAGTTACAGCAGGACACCGGCATTCGCGAAGTCATTCTGAGCGGGGGGGACCCCTTGAGTCTGAGCAACAGCCGCCTGGAGACCTTGATAAAAGCGCTCGAAAAAATCCCGCATCTGCAGCGCCTGCGTATCCATACGCGTTTACCTGTGGTGTTACCCGCGCGCATCGACCGGCAACTGATGGAACTGCTGGGCAATACCACGCTGGCCACAACTATGGTCATTCATGCCAACCATCCACAGGAACTAACTGCGGAACTGCAGCAAGCTCTCTACCCTCTGCGCCAGGGCGGAGTCACACTGCTCAACCAATCCGTACTGCTGAAAAACATCAATGACAATGCGGCTACCCAGATTCTATTATGTGAATCCCTGTTCGCCATCGGGGTCTTGCCATACTACCTGCACCAACTGGATAAGGTGCAGGGAGCGGCGCATTTTGCGGTGAATGACCAGGCTGCTCTGGCATTGCATCGACGCATGGAGCAACAGTTGCCGGGCTATCTGCTCCCTCGCTTGGTACGCGAAATCGAGGGCGCTCGAAGCAAGCAGACGTTGCTCCGGTCACAAAACCGGAAAAAATGTTTTTGCCGCTAAAACAGACAGAAGTTGTTGTCTTTCGATAGGATCAATAGCTGGATTCGCGAAGTAAAAAGTGACAGCCCCTTATATATCATTGACTTACAGCAGGACAAAACAATTTTCGATATCGTTACTGCATGCTCATCGGCTGTATTCGTGTACCACTGAATGCAATATGGAAGTTAATTTAGTATATAATAAATATCCTTTAGTGCTTGGAATAACAGCATTTTTAGGCGATATTTAAGAAAACCCTTCAACTTTCGATATAGAGAGTAAGGTAGTGAACGTCGTTGCTATGCCCGTAAGGGGGGCAGGCAGAAAAATATAAAATTGCGGGACAGGACGACACAGGAAGAACATGGCTGATACAACACATGACAACAGAAGTGCTCATCCCCGGGTAGAACTCACTATTCCGAAGCAAGCGCCTGCGCCCGACGATTCCTTCTTGCTAAATCCCCGCGAGGTAAAACACTGGGCCGAACAGCTGCCTGTAGCCAATATCGGGGAAACCGCCCGCCAGGTGTACAAAACCCTGGCCAGTTTCAACCGCATGGAAATCCCCACCTTGATACGCGCTGAGGTGATTGAACTGTTCCGGGAACCCGTGCGTTATATCAACACCAATATTACCAAACACTATATCAACGTCGGCTTTCCCCTATCGCCCAAGGCGGGAAAAGCGGCGCTACTGGCAACCGAACTGTGCAGCGAAATCGCCATTTCATACAAAATCCTGTTTCTGGAACAGGTATTGGGTGATGAACACAATTTCAACCAGAAACTGGTCATCGTGGCCGCCCAGCGCGCACTTCAATACTTGAAGCAACGCATGTTCCACAACCTGCTGGTTTATCGCAATTACCAGAAAGGTTTGTGGCGTGAAGCAAATTATCTCTATGCCTGGGCATCGCAAAATCATGTTCATCAGATAGGCGTGAAGGAAAACAGCCACTTCGTGTGGAAAAGAAAATCTGTACAAAGCATCGAAGATGTCTACAAGGACATGCTGCTGATTGCCACCACCAGCCCCTATCGACTGACCCAGTCTCATTTGCGACGGGTTCATGACAAGCTGCCGGAGTGGAACCAACTCACTGAAATCGGCGCGGTCAATGACATTGACGACCACGGTGGCGCCGGGATTTTCTATCTGAACCTGTGGTCTGATGAGCCTCCTCAAAAATCCATCAGCCCGGCCCAAAGCAACGATAGTCGTTTCAGGGCTTTCGACCTCAATGGCATTCTGGCAGAAGCCAGACGCGAGTATGAAGAAGCAGAATGGGAGTCGCCAGCTCACCTGGACCATGATCACCAGCATCTGTCCCGCTCACTGCTCAAGCTATTGATACGTGGCTGGAACAAATCCCTGGAACGCAAATTTGCACGGAATTCATTGCAACATGAGCTGTATGCCATCGTTGGCCTGAGCAATTTACTGCGTTTGCTGGAAAAAAATATCGAAGAAGCTACAGCAGAAGAGCAAGCTACCAATAAACAGAAAAAAAAGGCGTCTGTAAGCACCCCCAGCCACTTGACATGGAACGACAGCGTTTTCAGCACCCTGGCGATTGCATCCCCGATCAATAATCTGGGCGGCGACTCCATGTTTACAGAGGGTAGCAACCTGGCTAGCGCACTGTTGGGCACCGCAGGGGAATCGGACACACAAAACCTGTTTGACAAACTCGCACGCGACCCAAGTTCTGCCTTTTCTGTACTCACTTACAATGAAAGCGTGGAAGGCTATTGTCTGGGCTGGAAAGAAAGCTACCCGATGAAAGTCAGAGTTGGCGATATCCTTGGCATACGTTCGCCCAACAATCCGGATGAATACAGTGTGGCCGTCACACGCTGGCTCAAGGATATAGAGGAAAAACAACTTTATATAGGTATCCAGGTACTCGCCTCAAGCTGCTCGCCCGTTGTCATCACACCCGGGCCAAAAGCATCTTCCAATCGGCAGAATCAGTATCGATGCCTGCTTATAGCCGGTGGTGGAATCGAAAGCGAGCGACGCGGTCTGCTTACCAACACCAGGGCATTCAAGTTGCATACCACCATGACCATGGTCACGGAATTTGGCGAGCACCAGATCAAATTGACCAAATGGGTGGAATCGAACAACAATTTTATACACTACTATTTTTCTTATGTGGAAGAAGGAAAACATCCTGTAGAAAACAGCGATGAACCAGAAGATGATTTTCAGGATCTATGGAACGAGCTTTGAAAATTGGCACATAACATCAGGAACACCATAATGAGCACCAATGCGGAAAGAATTATCCAGATCGTTACACCACTGAGTGATGTGGTAGAACTACTTGTACTGGGTTGTTCGATTGATGACGCAAACATCTATTCCCAAACGCTGCGAAATTCTGGCATGGCCGTGCATCTGAATACAGCCTATACGCCAGACGAGCTGGATGTATTGCTGAATTCCCTGAATGCCGACGTTGTATTGGTCAATTGTGATGCTGAAGAAATCGATTTCACGACAGCCATACGGCAGATTCGCGAAATTTCCCCCCTCGCTGCCTTTATCCTTCTCTCGGATGATCCCGGAGAAGAGTTGTTTTTTGCCGCCGAAACCAGCGCTCAGGATATTATCGAACGCCATGACTATGCTCACCTGATCTATGTGGTAAACCGTGAGCAACAAAACATGGTCACAAAAAAGAAACTGCTGGCAGTTACACAGGAACTTAAGGAAACCCGGCAGCGATATGAAACCCTGACAGAAACGGCTGGAGAAGCCATCGCCTATATTCATCAGGGCATGCATGTCTATGCCAACCCTGCCTATGTCTCCCTGTTCGGATTCAAGAATGCAGATGAGCTGGAAGGTTTGCCTTTCATGGACCTGATTACCAGCGACGACCGCCTGAAATTCAAACCCGTGTTGCACAAGCTCGACGAACAACATACCGCTGACCAGCTCTCTATCAGCTGTGTTACCAGTGACGGGCGGAATTTGCCTGTTACCATGGACTTCGCACCCTCCACCATAGACGGTGAAGATTGTACCCAGGTGATCATTCGCGACCAGTCTCCGGAACTGGATATCGAACAACGCCTGGCTGAACTGGCAAATTACGATACCGATACTGGCCTGTACAATCGCAAATATTTTACAGCGCAACTGGAAGAGCGACTGGAAAATGCAATCGCTGATGAGCAACGCCTGAGCATGATTATGGTCTGCATCGGCAATTTCCAGGATATCAAGACCGATTACAATCTGGATGGCGCTGAAACCGTTCTCAAGGAAACAACACGTATCCTGAATGAAACGACCTACGATACGGATCTGGTTGCACGCTTTGGTGAGCATGAATTCACCATCCTCTGCACACCGGAAACCAGCGCGGAAGCGTTGGCAAAACGCTTACACAATGCCCTGAGTGAGCACAGTTTTGAGCTGGATGGGCAGACGATCAAGCCTAAGATTGCAGCAGGTATCACGCATTCCGATGCGCCACCCGCTCAAAGCTCGACGGAATTCATTTCCCATGCAAGCAGAGCCTGCAAGATAGCGCTCACGGAAGGTAGCGCCATGCATTTGTTCGATGCGGAGCATTCCAGCAGCAGTGAACAGTTCAAGGAAGACGAATCCGTTGTCCAGCTCATCGACAATGCGCTAGCCCATGACCGCTTTCACCTTATATATCAACCTGTGGTCAGCCTGCATGGAAACAGTCGGGAAGATTACGCAGTTTATGTACGCATGCTGGATGACGATGATCAGCAAATTTCCCCAAAAGAGTTTATTGATGAAGCGGTGCGTTCGGAAAGAATGGCAGAAATCGATCGCTGGATCATACGCAACGCCATCCGCGAAGTAGCTCACCATCGAAATGATGGCCATAAACTGAATTTCATGATCACCCTGTCCGCTTCTGCCATCGAAGACGACTCCCTGCTACTGTGGATCTGTGACTGTCTGCGGGAATTCAAGGCCAAGGGTGCGTGGCTGACTTTTGCCGTGGCACATGGCGACATCATCGGCCATCTTGAAAAAATGGAACAGCTGGCGGAAGGACTGCATAAAATCAATTGTCGCATCTCCCTTACACACTTCCCCTTCGAGCAGGAAGCCGTCAATGTGGTGCGTCATCTGCAATGCGACCTGGTGTGCTTCTCTCCAGACATTTCCGGAAAACTGGCCAAAGACAAGCAGCAACAGGAACTGCTCAAGGACTACAATGAACAACTCCACAGAGAGAAGGTCAAAACGATCGTTATTTACATCGAACAGGCCGCACAATTGACCATCCTCTGGAATGTGGGCGTTGATTTCATTCAAGGCAATTTCATTCAAAAGCCGGTGGACACCATTATTTACGACGCCGAGTTGTAGATTACTGGTCTGGAGAACTCAGTTCTGGTTTGCCACGCCATGAGGCACATGCCCCGCGGGTACGAATTGTGCAGCAGACTCCACATGGTGCGTCTGGTCATCAAAGAATATATCTGCCTGGAAAGCCTTGAGAAAAGCACTCTTGTCCATCCCCCCCAGAAACAGCGCCTCATCGATACGAATTCCCCAGGTACGCAGGGTACGAATCACCCTCTCATGTGCTGGTGCGCCACGAGCAGTAACCAAAGCGGTCCGTATGGGTGAAGTGCCTTCCGGGGCCAGCGACTGCATCTTGTGCAACACCTCAAGAAAACAACGGAAAGGTCCCGCCTCCAATGGCCTTCTGGCGGCAGCTTTTTCGCTGGCTTCAAAGGCTTCCAGCCCCTGCTTGCGATAGATACGTTCGGCTTCATCAGAAAACAATACCGCATCCCCATCGAAGGCAATGCGTAGCTGCTCCATAGACTCATTGCCGGAATCCACCGAACCGTCACTCCCGGTAGCTGGAGCGATCGTGGCTGCAGCAACGCCCGCATTCAACGCCCGGGCTACGTCTTCAGAATCTGCAGACAAGAAGAGATGCGCATCCAGCACCGATGCATATTCGAAGGGGGTACGACCGCCGGTAAACGCCGCACGGGTGATTTCCAGGCCATGGTGTTCAATGGAATTGAACACCCGCAACCCCGTATCGGCGCTGTTGCGAGACAACAACACCACCTCCACCTTTACCCGGGACTTGAACAGGACATTCAGATGCAGCAACTTCCTCACCAGGGAGAAAGCCACACCTGGCTGCAGGATGTCGTCTTCATGTTCTATCTGATAGCGGTGATAGGCCGCAATACCCTGCTCTTCAAATACTCGGTGGGATTCATCCAGATCAAACAATGCACGGGAGGAGATGGCAACAACCAGGGTGGGGCGATCTTCTACTTTATCCACGTTACCACGGCATAAAGGAATTCATGAACGACATGGGACGACCGACATTGTCGTTAATGCGAGACATGTCGTATTGCATGTTACGAGTCGCCACCGTCATCAACTGCGTGGAAGCATTCATGGATTTCATGGATTCATCCATGGATTCCATACTGGCAAGAATCGGCTGCAAGGCTCCCATCTTGTGCTCCATGGAATCCAGGCTCACCGTCATAGTGCGGATGTTAGTGGTCATCTGTCCCATGTTCTCGGACATGCTCTGCATATTGCTGGATAGCACAGACATGTGGGTATCGACACTGATCACCATATAATGCATATCGCCAGCAAGGCGATAAATCAGGAAAAACCCATAGGCTGCGAGTACCACGAAGGCAAACATGGAGGGATAAATGATCAGTTCCCAACGTCTGGCGCTGGTCTCGAACACTTCCGACAGGCGTGTTATGCCCTCACGGTCAGATACCGATTCCAGTTCTTCGTCTTTGGGGTTCAAGTCGCTCACAATTCAGGGATTGCTCAATGTCACAGGCACTACACAGCATCATACCCATAATTTTTCTTATGTTCAACAAAGCCGCACTAATCAGAGCGACTCGAATCAACCCACAACGTGAGCGTACAGCACCGCAGCCAACGCATTCCACTCGGTTGCGCCCTTGCTGCGAGGATCCATTTCAAACACCGCCAGGCCTTCGCTGAACGAACGTCGGAAGGCCGTACGCTGTGCCAGGCGCGACTTGATGAATTTGATACCGGGGAGTGCAATCAACGCTGCAGCGGCTTCATCACTTTCACGGATCGCGCGATGAGTATCTCCTCGATTGATAAAACCCATGACCTCGGGACGACGACTGTCTCCAATCACAGAATCAATCAGCCGCAAAAAGCGCTGGGTAGACCATATATCTGCCTGGCTGGGAGGCACAGGGACGATGATACGATCAGCAACCTTGATCGCCTGCTTCAGGCTATTCAGATCTGCCGTGCCTACATCGATCAGCACCTCTTCATACTGATCCAGCTTCTTGCGGTCTTGCAGAAGCTTCTTGCTACCCAGTTCCACATCCGGTTCAAATCCCTCCTCTGTCCTTACATCCACGACGTCTGAAAGGGTTGCCTGCGGATCGGCATCAATCGCCAGCACATGCTGCTCTCCCAGCGCCAGCCACACGGCCAGGTTGAAAGTAATGGTGCTTTTTCCAGACCCCCCCTTGAGGCTACCAATCATTGTAATCATTGCCAGAATCTCCCTAGATTTGTATGGCTGCTGTCATGTATTCCCGTCTCAGGATGACAAACCATCATCCGTGGAATCCAGACTCTTCAGCCGGATTCCCCGTCGCCCACTCTTCTTGCCCACCGAAGCAGGAACAACGCGCTTCTTGGCCATTTTTTTAGGCTGTGTCTTCGGTCTGGTCTTGCTGGATGCGGAAGTCTTTTTTACTGCCGACGCCTTCTTCACTGCCGGAGTTTTCTTGGTGGCATGCACCTTCTTTGCCACCGGCTCCTGCTTCACTACCGGAGTTTTCTTGGCGGCATGCGTCTTCTTTGCCACCGGCGCTTTCTTGGCGACCTGTTTCTTTTTGGTCGCTGACACCCTCTTGACCGGCTCTGCCTTTTTCTTTACGACGGGTTTTCCAGCCGTCGACATTTTTTTCGCGGGTGGCTTTTTCTTCGCCACGGGCGTTGCTTTCCCGGGCATTTCTTCCGTAGCCGTTTTGGTCGCTGTCGCTTTCCTCACGACCTTCTTTTCAACCACCTTCTTCCGCGCAGCAACGGTTTTCTTCATCTGCTCCCGGGTCGGTTTTTGCTCGATTGCCGACTTCTTTATCGGTTTTGCGATGCTGTCGATATCAGCTGCAGAAACGCCCTCGGCGGAAACAGACGGAATCTGCTCTTCCACAACCAACTTTTCCACGGTCTTGTCGAGGGTTGTCGCCTCGGTTTCCTGTTCTGCAGGTGGCGAAACAGGTGTCACCGGCTTTGGTGATACCGTGTCGGTCGAGGCTGTCGCCGGGGCGGGAGAAACCGTGCCGGTAGTCGTTGTGCTTTCCTTCTTGCGCATGAACAAACGCACCACCGCAGCGATAAACCCAGCAACGGCGACGATAATGCTGGCAGTCACATGCCATCCACGTTTCAGCAAACTACGCCCACCTCC
>CAZFXI010000080.1:0-12649 GCA_964522855.1 uncultured Sedimenticola sp. | reverse complement strand
CTGCATTTCTACGGCGCCACAGGCCATGCTCATGCAGAACAAACCAGAAAAAAAGTAGCTGGATCGTGTTTTCATAAAATGCCTTGGCAGGAGAATGGATGCGTAAGCCGTGAGTATATCAACACCAGCCTGCAAGGTTGATACGAGAATAAATCACCTGATGCGCCCCTCGTAAACTGGCTTGAATCGGCACTGAACCAGCTTTCACACCAATCCCCGGAACTGTCGACTCGACAGCAGATGCCACCATCGGAATATTGGAGAAGATCAGGGCATTCCGGTCAGACATATCAGTGACATTGTTCCATGCGCATGAAGGCTTTATTTGCTGAATAAAACCTTACTGAGGTAAAATAATTAGCTTTCCATTAACTTCTAATATTCCGCCACGAAGGATGTCATGCCAGAAAAGATCTTGTCTTTGAAACAAATCGTTGCTGCTGCCATTTTTGTTCTCATCGCGCTGGGACTTGCCTCTGTCAGCCCGACTACCGAGATTGCCTGGGTTAACGTCATTCTGGTTTTGACAATCTATCTTTTTGCCTTCGAGATCGTGGATGTGGATGTAGCAGCAATATCCATCATGGTGCTGCTTGGACTCAGTTCACTGCTGGCTCCAGTCATGGGGCTGGAACAAGGTCTGGTGGACAACCAGAAACTGTTCAACGGTTTTTCCAGCAATGCGGTGATGTCCATCATTGCCGTGATGATCATTGGCGCGGGCCTGGACAAGACCGGGCTGATGACGAAGGTAGCCGCGTTCATCCTGCGGGTCGGTGGCACGACCGAAAAGCGCATCATCCCCATTATTTCAGGCACCGTGGCCTTCATTTCCTCTTTCATGCAGAATGTGGGCGCCGCGGCACTGTTCATCCCGGTGGTATCCAGGATCTCTGCTCGCTCAGGCATCCCTTTGTCACGCCTGCTCATGCCCATGGGCTTTTGTGCAATTCTTGGTGGTACGGTAACCATGGTCGGTTCCTCGCCTCTGATCCTCCTCAATGATCTGATTCTGACCTCCAACCAGGCTCTCCCTGCTGACCAGCAGATGGAAACCTGGGGGTTGTTTTCGGTAACGCCTGTCGGCGTGGTGCTGGTAGCCAGTGGCATTTTGTATTTTGTGATTGCCGGGCGCTGGGTGTTGCCCGCATCGAAGAAGGATACCGAAGGTAGCGCCAGCACCGCTTCCAGCACCATGGACTATCTGCACAATACCTATGGCATCGACTATGCGCTGTATGAAGTGGTCGTACCCGAAGGCAGTGCGCTGGTGGGAAAGAAGCTGGACGATGTGGAAACCACCTACCGTGTGCGCATCATCGCCAACAAGCGCAGCGGACAGGAAACCCGCATCGGACCCAACACGCTGGCGCGTGATACAGAATTCGAACCCGGTATGGTGCTGGGTATCGTCGCCGCGCCGGAGCATCTCGATCACTTCGTGGAAAAATACGGGCTCAAGAAACGCGATGCCCTGCGCACATTCTCGGAATCCCTGGCAGCCACCAAAGCGGGTATCGCCGAAATCGTCATTCCACCCGGCTCCAACCTGATCGGGAAGAGCGCCCGGGATGTGTGGATGCGCAAGGTTTTCGGTATCGCCATGGTGGCGTTACATCGCAATGGCAAGACCTTGGGTGAAGGCGACAATATTCGGGATCTGCCCTTACAGGCGGGTGATACCCTGGTGGTACACACCGCATGGGACAACCTGACACGACTGAAGAAAGACCGCAATTTTGTGGTGGTCACCACAGAGTTTCCCCAGGAAGAGGAACGCCCACACAAGCTTGGTTGGGCAGCTATTTTCTTTGGCATTGCCCTTTCCATGGTGCTGTTTACCGATCTGCGCCTGTCCGTGGCCCTGCTCACCGGTGCCGTGGGCATGATCCTCTCTGGCGTACTCAAGATCGAGGAAGCCTATGATGCGGTATCCTGGAAAACCGTGTTCCTGCTGGCAAGCCTGATTCCCCTGGGGATGGCGGTGGAAACCTCAGGCACCGCAAAATGGATTGCGGAACAGACCCTGTTTGTCGTGGGTGACATGCCGGTATGGGTCATTCAGGCGGCAGTGGCCGTATTGGCGACATTCTTTACCCTGGTGATGTCTAACGTGGGTGCAACGGTGTTGCTGGTGCCTCTGGCGGTCAATATCGCCCTGGGTGTAGGTGCCAGCCCTGCCCTGTTCGCACTGACGGTAGCCATCGCCACCTCCAACTCCTTCCTGATTCCCACCCATCAGGTCAACGCCCTGATCATGGGGCCAGGAGGCTACAAGGTAACGGATTTCATGCGTGCTGGTGGCGTTATGACCGTACTGTTCCTGATCGTCTCACTCAGTGTTATGAATCTTGTATTCTGATATGTCCTATACACTCATAGATCGTTTGAAATACTTGCTGCCTTTCTTGCATTGGTGGCCGCTGGTTACAAGAGAATCCCTCAAGAAGGACTTTATTGCAGGGCTCACCGGTGCAATCATTGTTCTTCCCCAGGGAATAGCCTTCGCCACGATCGCCGGACTACCGCCTGAGTATGGTCTGTACACGGCCATGGTCACGCCCATCATTGCTGCGCTGTTCGGTTCCTCACGACACCTCATATCGGGGCCTACAACGGCCATTTCCATCGTGGTCTTTTCGTCCATCAGCCGCTACGCAGAACCCGGCTCGCCGGAATTCATTCAGATGGCACTTACGCTGACCTTCCTTGCGGGTGCCTATCAGTTCGGCTTTGGGCTGGCGCGCCTGGGCACGCTGGTCAACTTCGTCTCGCACACGGTGGTGGTCGGATTTACCGCAGGCGCGGCTATCCTCATTGCCACCAGCCAGGTCAAGCATGTACTGGGTGTGGAAGTTCCCCGGGGGGAATCGTTCGCTCACACGTGGCTGGATATCTTCCATCAGCTTGGCAATATCAACTGGTATGTTGTGGCGATTGCTGGCGGCACCCTGGCAACAGCCATTCTGATGAGAAAAATCTCTCCGCGTCTGCCGCATTTGCTGTTGGCGTTGATCGTGGGTGCGCTCATCGCATTGCTATTAGGTGCGCAACAACATGGTGTGGCATTGGTCCCTGCTATCCCCGCACATCTACCGCCCTTGTCCTCCCCTGATTTTTCCCTGGCAGCCATCCAGCAATTGGCGCCGGAAGCCTTTGCGATTGCCTTGCTGGGGCTGATCGAAGCTGTATCCATTTCCCGGGCTATCGCCACCAAGTCTCATCAACGGATCGACAGCAACCAGGAATTCATCGGTCAAGGCCTGTCCAATATGCTGGGTAGTTTCTTCTCCAGCTATGCAGGATCCGGGTCATTTACCCGTTCCGGCGTGAATTATGCATCTGGAGCCGTGACACCTCTTTCGGCCATTTTTGCCGCCGTACTGCTGATGCTCATCGTGCTACTCATCGCCCCTCTGACTGCCTATATTCCCGTGGCGGCCATGGGTGGTGTCATTCTCCTGGTGGCATGGAATCTCATCGAATTTCATCAGATGAAGGTGTTGATCAGAGCCAGCGCTTCCGAAACCGGGATACTCATCACCACGTTTCTCGCCACGCTGTTCCTGGAACTCGAGTTCGCCATCTATATTGGCGTGTTGCTTTCCCTGGTCATCTTTCTCAACCGGACTTCCCATCCAGATATCGTGGCGCTGGCGCCCAATCGTGATGATCCCAAGGGCAAGCTTATCGATATCGAAACCAAGCCTGTCGCACAGTGCCCGCAGCTGCGCATCCTCCGGGTGGACATGTCCATCTATTTTGGCTCGGTGAATCATATCGAGGCCAGGCTCATGGAGATTTCTGAAAAACAGGGCATTCACCATATTCTTCTTGTGCTTTCCGGCGTCAATTTCATCGACGTGGCAGGTGCGGAAATGCTGGTTCACGAAGCCCATTCCCTGCAGGAAAAAGGTGGTAACCTGTATTTCTGCGGCATGAAGGGCAAGGTCTGGCAGTTCATGGCCCAGGGAGGGTTCATCCGCGAAATCGGTGCCGCGCAGTTTTATGAGAGTAAGCCTGAGGCCATCGCCGGCATCTACAAACACTTGGACAAATCGCGCTGCGAAACTTGCGTCACCCGTATCTTCCGGGAATGCCTGGAGTCTGAAGCTGACAAGAAACAAGCGTCATAGCGGCCAGTCTTTCCTGCCAATTCTGTGGTGGATAGTGGTATGAATACTATCGAGAGCAAGGCGCTTGGCGAACTGTTCGCCCATGTGACCCGCTGGATAGCCAACCTGCGTCGCGCCAAACAGGCACGAAAGCAGGAATCCATCCAGGCACTCAGAAACGTGATTTCGGCCTCGCGGGAAACGGCTGTCTATGTGAGGCAACTCAAGGACGAGGGCAATCGGGATCATGCGGTCGAACGCCGTCTGGCGGTGTTGTGGACAGAACTGGGCTTTGCGCTGGAAGACCTGGGATTGGGAAAACTGGCGAAACGTTGCCAGATCAAGGGCATGGACTGGGCCGATCCCGACCACTATGACAGCAGTTTCCTGAAAAAGTCCGATACCAGCCTGGAGAAAATGGAACAAATGGCTCGGACACTGCTGGCAGGGATCCGACGTTAGTGCAGTTTCCAGGGCAGCGTCTGCCCTGCGCCCATGGGCACGACCTCTCCACTGCCAAAGGCCAGCTTGGACGGGACTTCCCATGGTTCGCGTACCAGGCTGATACTGTCCTGGTTACGCGGCAGAGCGTAGAAATCTGCACCATGGAATGAGGCAAAGGCCTCCAGTCTATCCAGCGCACCTGCCTCGTCAAAAACCTGCGCATAGAATTCGATGGCGGCATGAGCACTGTACATGCCTGCGCAACCACAACTGCTTTCCTTGGCGCTTCTGGCGTGCGGTGCGCTGTCTGTCCCCAGAAAAAAGCGGGGATCGCCGCTGGTGGCTGCCTCTACCAGTGCCAGACGATGGGTTTCCCGTTTCAGAACCGGCAGACAATAGTGATGGGGACTGATGCCCCCCTGGAAAATGGCATTGCGGTTCATCAGTAAATGCTGTGGTGTAATCGTGGCGCCCAGGTGTCGGGGCGTCTGTTTGACCAGGTTAACCGCTTCCCTGGTGGTGATGTGTTCAAAAACGATCTTGAGCCCGGGTATATTCTCGAGCAAGGGAAGCAGAACGCGCTCGATGAACACCGCTTCGCGGTCGAAGACATCCACCTTCGGATCCACCACTTCCCCATGCACCAGCAAGGGCAGTTTTTCTTCTGCCATGACCTCCAGTACCGGGTAAACCCGGGACAGATCAGACACCCCGGATTCCGAATTGGTAGTGGCGCCAGCCGGATAGTATTTGATTGCCTTGACAATCTCTGAAGCCTTGGCCGTGCGGATTTCTTCTGCACGGGTGCTTTCCGTCAGATACAGGGTCATCAAGGGCTGGAAAGTATTGTCTTCAGGCACCGCGTCCAGAATACGTTGCCGATACTCCCTGGCCAAGGCCGTGGTTGTGACCGGCGGCTTGAGGTTGGGCATGACGATGGCACGGGCAAAGCGCCTGGCAGTGTGAGGAACGATATCTTTGAGTACATCCCCATCACGAAGATGAAGATGCCAGTCGTCCGGACGGGTGATAGTCAGCGTATCTGTCATGACAAGTTGCCTGGCGAAATTTTGATGTTGCTATTCTACCGGTATTGCAGATACAGGAAAGGCGCAATGCCACTGGGCATTGCGCCTTCATTCTGTCTCACAGAAAATCAGCCGACCTGAACCTCGATTTTCTTTGGCTTGTGCTCTTCCCGCTTGGGGATGCGTAACGTCAATACCCCATGCTTCAGATTGGCCTCGATCTTTTCGGTGTCCATCTCACTGCTTAGGGTAAAACTTCGCTGATAATGGTTTGCACGGATATCGGCATACACAGGCTCCATACCTTCCGGCATGGGTATTTCTGCATCACCTTCGATGGTCAATATATCACCCTCGACTTTGATATTCAGTCGATCCCTGGAAATGCCTGGCATATCGGCATGCAGGGTAATGCCTCCTTCATCTTCGAAGATATCCACTGCCGGACGTATTGTCGCTTCAGCCTGTTTCATCGCCGGCTGAACTTCAGCATCAGCTTTTTTCGCAAGTTCTGTTTTTTCAGTCATTTCAATCACCTCCGACTTTGTTCAGCTCACTTTGATCTGCTTGGGCTTGCTGGATTCCTTGCGCTGCAATCTCACGTGCAAGACACCATCCGTGTAGGTCGCATCCACCCGCTCCGGATCGATGTCCTCCGGTAGGCTGAAGGTACGGCGAAACTCGCCATCGAAGCGTTCCTTGCGGTAATAACTTGCGCCTTCTTCACGAATGACATGCCGCTCACCTGCAACATTCAGCATATTGTTCTGGATTGATATATCCAGCGAAGACGGATCCACGCCCGGGGCAAAGAAATACACATCCACCGATTCAGCAGTAGTACCCACATTCACTGGTGGAAAGGCGCCAACGGAAGAACGTATGCCATTAGCCCAGGGAGTTGACCCGATCATGGCATCCATTTCACGCTGGATGCGTTGCAATTCATCAAATAAACCTGTTGTTCCGAACATATCGGTACCTCCTGATGTTTTTTAGTCTCTACGTATATTGATGTAGGGACGGCTACTGAAATTTCAAGTTCTTTGATTGACCCGGCATCAATAGCCCGCATCCAGATGATGCAGTCGTTGACGCAATTCCTGGATCTCGTCCAGTAAATCCAGCACCAATGCAGCACCGGACAAGTTGATACCAAGATCCCTCTGCAAGTGCATGACAGTGCGCGCACGGATCAGTTCCGGCGCGGAAAAGCGCCAATGGGCGACTTCCACTTCCGTAGGTTCCAGGATGCCCTCGTCCACTAATTCCATTACCCATTCGGCATGCATGGAACAGGCACGGCTCAGTTCACCCAGGCTGAGCATGCATTCATCATCCAGCAGCAGGCCGTTCAGAACATCATCATTCATGGTCTATACTCCCAGCGCTGCACGCGGATTGAACGGCAGCTCCTGTTTCATCTTTTCATACAAAGCCCTGGCTTTTTCCGAATCCGACGGTGGCAGAACAATCTTAAGCTGCACATAGAAATCCCCCGGTTTTTTACCGGGTATACCTTTGCCCTTGAGTCGCATTTTCTTACCGCTGCCGGAACCCGCTGGAATTGTCAGATCCAGCTTACCCGCGGGGGTGGGAACCTTTACCTTGCCGCCCAATGCCGCTTCCCAGGGGGCAACAGGCAGCTCCAGATAGACATCCCTGCCCTCCACGCGATAAAACGGATGTGGTTTGAACTCGATTTCAAGATACAAGTCGCCACTACCCCCTTGTCCCATACCGGGTGCGCCCTGACCTGCCAGACGGATCTGCTGGCCCTGCTTCACCCCTTTTGGTATGCGTACTTTCAGGGTGCGCTTGCGGGTGGTGACATGACCACTTGCATCCACTTCCGGCACCTGCAGGGTGATGTTTCTGGTGGCACCGTGGTAGGCATCTTCAAGGTCGATGAGTACCTTGGCATGATGATCCTGTCCGCGCATGTGAAAACCACGCTGGCTGGCCCCGGCACTACTGAAACCGCCGCTTCTTTGTCCAAAAAGTGATTCAAAGAAATCGCTATAGGCTTGGGTATCGGCACCACCGGCACCACCGGCACCAGTGAATCCACCACCGCTGAATTCAAAACCGGCATCCCAATCCGGAGGCGGATTGAAATCCTGCCCTGCCTTCCAGTTCTTGCCCAACTGGTCATAGGCAGCCCTTTTTTCCGGATCCTTCAGCACTTCATAGGCCTCTCCCAGACGCTTGAATTTTTCTTCAGCATCCGCTTCCTTGCTTACATCAGGATGATACTTGCGTGCCAGTTTGCGATAGGCACGCTTGATTTCGTCCTGGGTGGCGTCACGCTTGACGCCCATTACTTCATAGTAGTCTTCAAACTCCACGTCCTACTCCTGGCTAACGAATCACCACGAACAGAGCACCATTACCCCGTACGATATTCAATAACAGGCCTTTCTTCCCTGCTTGAGCGGCCAAGGCAGCCAACTCCATCAACGAGGATACAGGTTGCCGATTGACAGAGACAATGACATCTCCGGCGCGCAGTCCTGCCTCCCAGGCCGGGCTGTTGCGCTTTATTTCTATGACCTCTACACCACCTGATTCGGATAACGGGTGTTTTTCTTCCAGATTCCCCAATACCGCGCCCTCGAGGCGGTCACTGAACTTGCTGCCTTCCGCTCTGGCATCTTTGGGTAGCGCGATAACAGCGCGAACATTCGTCCGTTTCCCATCCCGAATGACTTTCAGGTTGATGGTGCTTCCCGCACGCAGCATACCCACCGCATTGCGCAAAGCACCCCCGTCGTTTACCTCTTTGCCATCGATGCTGATGATGATATCTCCGGACAACAGCCCGGCCTTGTCTGCAGCAGAACCAGGGAGCACCTGAGTGACTACAGCCCCTCGACGTTGCTTGATACCAAAAGCATCAGCCAAATCCCGCGTCATGTTCTGCATTACCACCCCAAGCTGACCGCGCTGTACCTCACCATAGCGGGCCAGTTGGGTAACGATGGCATTGACCATGGTTGCCGGTATGGCGAACCCGATACCAATATTGCCACTGCCCCCCATGATAGCGGTATTAATACCTACCAGCTTACCCGTGGTGGTTACGAGTGCGCCACCGGAATTTCCGGGATTGATGGAGGCATCAGTCTGGATAAAATCCTCATAGCCTTCAATTCCCAGACCCGTACGACCCAGAGCACTGACGATACCATAGGTAACGGTTTGCCCCAGACCAAAAGGATTGCCGATTGCCACCACGAAATCTCCCACCCGCAGGTTCTCCGAATTCGCCAGCGGTAACCCTGTGAGCTTGTCCGCATCAATCTGCAACAAGGCAATATCCACTGCAGGATCCTCACCCAGCAGCTTGGCATTGAAGCTGCGCTGGTCTCTCAATGTCACGGTAATTTCATCAGCACCATCCACGACATGATGATTGGTGATTACCCAGCCTTTTCTTGCATCGACGATGACACCTGAACCCAGGCTTTGGGATTTCTTTTGGATGGGCCGATCGCGATACGCGTAAGGCTGATGAGAAAAAGGATCCAGCAACAACTGGCGCTGTTTCAAGCCCACCGTCTTGCGCGTGGAGATGTTCACTACCGCAGGCAGAACCTTTTCGAGTACGGGCGCAATGCTGTGACCCGGCGGAGGTGGTGCGGCTGACAGCAACGAAGACATTGTGACTAGCAGCAACGCCAGCACTACTGTCAGGACCGCAGGTTTGTGATTATTTTCAATCGGCATAAAATTCAGCTCCATCAGGTCATTGGGATTCATCCACCCTGAATAAGGTGGATTCAAAGCACAAACCGAGTTCAGGATACACGACATGAAACAATGTCCAGAAAGTCTGCAGAAGCATCATTTGCTGTGCCTCTGCAGGATGGATTACTGGACTTTGACGTCGATCCGACGCCGCCGAGCGGCGGCAGATTTGGGCAGCTCTACACGTAATACCCCACGTTTGTAGCTGGCTTTTGCCTCATCTGCAATCACATCTTCCGGCAGAGGCAATGCACGTTCGAAACTGCCATAGGCGCACTCGAGAATATGATAGCGGCCTTCGGTATGTTCCTGCTCGATATTCTTTTGACCACGAATGACCAGATAGTTCTCCACGACTTCGATATTGAAATCCGCTCCTTCCATCCCAGGCGCCTCGAGACGAACCACCACCTTGTCTTCATCATCATACACTTCAGAAGCAAGCACACCCCAGCCGGCACTGCGGGCGGCAAGTTCCCGGCTTTGCGAATCATCATCTTTTCCACGGGAAAATCGGGTAATGGCGTTGGCGGCACGGCGATACAAATGCTGCCATCCATCCACCAGGCTGTCCCAAGCCTGAGTCATGCCGTTCTTTATCTGCTGCAAGGTTGACATCGAAATATCCTCCATAAATAGAATGTATATACATCCCCTAGCTATCGATCAGCCCATGAGATGCTCGTGTGGAAACAAAATGGGTACCCTGATGTCTGAATTCAAGAGTAGAATCGAAGACCATAACAAGTATACTGCGTTGGAATTAGCGGTCATGGCGTTTTCTGGAAGCGCTGAACGGGCTGATCATTCCCATGCACTACGCTGGAAGAACACTATTGAAAATAGTGCTACGCATGCCCACTTAGGAAAAAGCGTGCAACAAATCTCTGTTGCCCTATTTGATCCGAAAAATCGTGGAGGAAACGATGAACAAGAAAAATCTGATACTTTGTATGGTGGCCACTCTCAGCCTGCCCGCAACAGCCATGTTACAGGCTGAAGATGCAAACCCATCTGCTAATGAGCCACAACAGCAAAATGCTGCGCCGGCCTATCTTGGTGTTGTCGTGGGTCCGGTACCCCATGCGGTGCAGGCACAGTTGCCTGAAGACATTGCCCAAAACCAAGGGTTAATAGTAGTAAGGGTCATTTCTGAATCACCCGCAGAAAAAGCCGGAGTGAAACCCAATGATGTGCTGCTTACCTTCGATGGCAAAAAACTGATTTCACCAGACGATCTCATCAACAGCGTCAGGAGCAAGAAAGCAGGCGAACAATCTACGGTTGAGGTCCTGCGTCATGGAAAAACAACCGCTATCGATGTCACCATGACAGCACGCGAAGGCTACCAATCTGCACCCCGATATTCCAGGAATCTCCCTCATCCAATGCCGCCGCGCATGCGGCAACGCCCCGATTCCCGGGGAGAAGTCATCATTGAGAAGAATTTCCAGGCCATGTCCGTAAACCGGCTGCCTGATGGCAAATATAAAGCCATGATCGAATTTCTCGATCAGGACGGCAACGTAAAAAAATATGAGTATGAGGGATCTGGCGATGAACTGCGCGAGCAGATAAAGAAAGAAAAAGGGTTGCCAGAAGCACAGAAACAACAGCTATTGAATGCCCTGGGCGGGAATACTTCAGGGTTACCCATGCGAGGTTTTCCTGCTTTCCCGGATATAAAGGAAATGGAGCGGGAGTTTTTCACGCCTCCGCCATGGGCTCGTCCCCAGCGACCGGGCTTCTGGGACTAATAATCCGCCCCCTCTACCAAACTCTCTCCCTTGGGGAGAGAGGGTGGTAGAAGGCGTACAGGATTACAAGCTCACTTCCAGGTTGTCTATCAAGCGCGCCATGCCTATAAAAGCGGCCCCAAGTATTACAAGGTTTTGTTCATTTTCTTTCGGCTCTCCCAAATCGGAAGAGCGGCGGATACTGAAATAGTCGGGTTCTAGACCCGCTGCAGCTATTTTTTCCGTAGCGGCACGCTCCAAAACTGCATAGTCCTTGTTGCCTAGCCGAAGTGATTCCTCTGTGTCTGTCAAGGCGTGATACAGGGCAGGGGCAATCTGCCGCTGCTGTGCATCCAGATAATGATTGCGAGAACTCATGGCCAGGCCATCTGCTTCGCGCACCGTATCCACACCAATGATTTCTACCGGCATGGCCAGATCGTTCACCATGCGCCGGATGATCAGCAGCTGCTGAAAATCCTTTTTCCCGAACACGGCTAGCTGGGGCTGCACCATGTTGAACAGCTTGCACACTATCGTGGAGACACCGACAAAATGTCCGGGTCTGGATGCGCCGCAGAAGACGTCGGATATACCCGGCACTTCAACTCGGGTATGCATGTCCATCGAGCCCGGATAGATTGCATCAGCCGATGGTGTGAAGACCAGATCCACTCCCTCGGCCCGCAACAGGTTCAGATCGTGATCCTCGGTACGCGGATAGGCTTGCAGATCCTGCTCGCGGTCGAACTGCAGAGGGTTGATGAAGACGCTCACCACGACATTGTCCGCCAGTTCACGCGCCCGACGCACCAGCATCAGATGGCCTGCATGGAGATTTCCCATGGTAGGCACCAATGCTGTTTTGCCATGCAGGCTGGCGATTACCTCACGCAGCGGCTCCAGGTTCTTCAATTGCTTCATTGAAAACAGTGTTCCTCGGAGGGAAACTCTTGATTGTGCACTGCATCCACAAAAGCTTTCACCGCCGCTTCTATGGAGTCTGCCTCTGACATGAAGTTGCGACTGAAACTCGGTGCCTTCCCTGGTGTGATCCCCAGCATGTCATGCAGAACCAGAACCTGTCCGTCACAGCCCCGGCCTGCTCCGATGCCGATTACTGGAATATCCAGTGCCAGGCTGATTTCCTTTGCCAGCATCTCGGGAATACACTCCAGAACCAGCATTTGAGCGCCAGCCTGTTGCAGCTCATGGGCATCGTTGAGAATGCGCTCGGCACTGTGGCTGTCCCTGCCCTGCACCTTGTAACCACCCAGCTGATGGATGGACTGTGGCAGTAGCCCCAGATGGGCGCATACGGGGACGGCGCGATCGGTGAGATGACGCACGGTTTCCACCTGGGCATGCCCCCCCTCGAGCTTGACCATGTGGGCGCCACCTTCTTTCATCAGACGGCCAGCATTGTCCAGAGCCTGGCGCGGTGTACCATGGCTCATGAAAGGCATGTCGGCGACCAGCAGGGGCTTGCTACAACCCCGATTCACCATCGCCGTGTGATAGACCATTTCCTCGACGGTAACCGGCAGGGTGCTGTCGTGACCCTGCACCACCATGC
>CAZFXI010000079.1:0-12777 GCA_964522855.1 uncultured Sedimenticola sp. | reverse complement strand
CTGCAGCGCATGGTCGATCCGGGGGAAGAAAAATTTACAGGCTTTGTTTTCAAGATCCAGGCGAACATGGATCCTGCCCACCGCGACCGCATCGCCTTCCTGCGCGTCTGTTCCGGAAGTTACCGCAAGGGCATGAAGATGAAGCATGTACGTATCAACAAGACTGTGCAGGTGTCCAATGCGATCACCTTCCAGGCGGATGCCCGCCGGCAGGTGGAAGAAGCCTTTCCCGGCGACATAATCGGCTTGCACAATCACGGCACCATTCAGATCGGCGATACCTTCACGGAAGGTGAGGATTTGAAATATGAAGGTGTGCCATACTTTGCGCCGGAGCTGTTCCGCCGCGTGGTGCTGAAAGACCCACTGAAGATGAAAGCCCTGCAAAAAGGGGTGCTGCAGCTGTGCGAAGAAGGGGCGACTCAGGTGTTTCGTCCCCTGCGTAACAATGATCTGATCCTGGGGGCGGTAGGTGTGCTGCAGTTTGAAGTAGCTGCTGCCCGGCTCAAGTCCGAATACGGTGTGGAAGCGATCGTCGAGCCGATCAACGTCTATACCGCCCGCTGGGTGCAATGTGATGATGAAGCGGTGATGAAGCGCTTCAAGGTCAAGGCTCACGACAATCTGGCGCTGGATGGCGACGATCAGCTGGTGTATCTGGCGCCCACGCGGGTCAATCTCAACCTAACCGAAGAACGCTGGCCGGAAGTGCAATTCCTGGCGACGCGGGAGTTATAAGCATGGAAACAAACGCAATCGAAGATCTCATCAAAGCGGGTATTCCGGATGCCCAGGTGACGGTGACCGGTGACGGGCGTCATTTTGAAGCCACAGTGGTCAGCCCGGCATTTGAAGGAAAGAGCCTGATCCAGCGCCATCGCATGGTACTGGATACCCTGCAGGCGCAGATTGCCTCGGATGAGCTCCATGCCCTGTCCATCACCTCGGCGAAAACACCCGCAGAAGCCGGATAGTCGCCCAATGACCGGGCTTCCGCACTCACTTGCCGAGCCTGAACGGCAAGCCTGCCAATAACTCCTTGTGTAAAGCCCGGTTTGTGATCTGATTCACAGGTTTTCGTCCCCCTGTCTGGAACCATGAGGCAGTTTGGTCGCCAATTCGGCCAGACTGTTTTATCAACCAATACAAGGGGATATGAAATGGAAAGTGAATTCAGGAACAAGAAGCCCGTAACACTGGACCGCCGTCGTTTCCTGCGGTTCGCAGGAGCCGCAGCTGCCGGAGGTAGCGCTGCTGCGATGACGCCTGCATGGGCAAAAAATGACGGGAAGGGAGAGGCCTTCTCGCCTCATTCAAGAGGGTCGGGGAGGGGATTCTGGCAACGTATCAGCCATGAGTTCGTGCTGGATCCGCGTACCACCTATATGAATATTGGCACCACCGGCTCCATGCCCCGGCGTGTCATTGCGAACTATGATCGCTACAACAAGCTAGTGGCTCGTGATCCCTGGGATATGGGCGGCGAGTGGGGCACATGGCCCTACATGAGTGAGTTGGTGGAACGGATTGCGCCACAGATGGGTGCGGATGCCCATGAAATTGTGCTCAATCGCAATACCACCGATGGCATGTGCTCTGTCCTCGAAGGCCTGAACCTGCAGCCTGGTGATGAGGTGTTGTACACGCATCATGAGCATGTAGCAGGCACCTCTCCCCTGCATGTGTTGCAGCAGCGAACAGGTGTCATCCTGACCAAGGTAGAGATCCCGGTGCTTAATGCAACCGAGCAGGGCTATGTGGATGCCTTTGCGAATGCCGTATCACCGGTGACCCGGCTGATTGTGTTCTCTCACATCACTTACAAGACCGGCGCTCGCCTTCCGGCCAGGCGTATCTGCCAGGAAGTGGCCATCCCCAACGGCATCCCCACGCTGATCGATGGCGCGCACGCCATCGGCATGATCGATCTGGATTTTCACGACATGGATTGTGATTTTTACGCCGGTTCAGGACACAAATGGCAATGTGGCCCAGGCGCCACCGGTATTCTGTATGTGCGTGATAACCTGAGTAGGCTACGAGACTACTGGTCTGATCGTCAGGAAGTGTTCTGGCCTATCAATAGCTCCCTGGCGGAGTACGGTTTTTTTGGCCTGCAGCTGCAGTTGCAATACATCGGTAATGATAATTATCCCGCCAAACGTGCCCTGGCAGATGCCTGTGACATGTGGGCCAGCATCGGGCGTGATCGCATCGAAGAATACGTATTGTCGCTCAGTGCGTACTGCAAGCAACTGATTCGTGAGGCATTCGGGGGCTCTGTGATGATTTACTCGCCAGATATACCGGAACTTTCGAGTGGGCTGACCGCCTTCAACCCTTTCGATGATCGTGGTGATGGCGAACTGCTCAAACAGTTCCGTGACCGGCTGCGTGAGGAATACGGTTTTATTGTGCGTACCACCGATTTCCATGTCACGCTCGACGGGCCAGAGAAACATGCATTGCGTATCTCCACGCATCTGTTCCATGATGCACGGGATGTGGAGGGCGTGGTTGCCGCAATGTCTCACTTGTATGCTGATATGACTTCCTGAGCCATGGTTACGGGGGAGGAATTCCTCTGTAACCAATATTGTCTGAAAAACGTCTTTGGAAAACACCGCTTAAGCCTCTGCGGA
The DNA here is from genome assembly GCA_964522855.1 of uncultured Sedimenticola sp. Classification (GTDB taxonomy): domain Bacteria; phylum Pseudomonadota; class Gammaproteobacteria; order Chromatiales; family Chromatiaceae; genus Thiolapillus. Next base: position 10,135 of record CAZFXI010000079.1, on the reverse strand, counting down.
ACTGGCCGATACCTGTAGCTGAACAGACGGCAAGGGAGATCCTGATATCTGAGATGAGTCCTTTGTTTAATATGTATTCGGCGTGAGGGAGCCATTGCCATGACAAGAGTTTCTGCATTTCTGCTGCTGACTATACTTGTTGGCGCCATGTTACTGCCATCCATGAGTTCGGCACGGGATCTGGATGAAATCAGGCGCGAGGGGGTACTGCGACATCTGACCATCCCCTATGCCAACTTCTATACCGGCAGGGGTGACGGACTGGATGTGGAACTGATCAGGGGATTTGCCAGAGAGTTGGGTGTTGACTATAAGCTGGTTGAAACTGACTGGCAGCATGTGTTTGGTGACCTCACCGGAGCCCACGCCCGGCGCGATGGAAAGCATGCACAACTGCTGGAAACCACGCCTGTTCGAGGTGATCTGGTGGCCAATGGTATGACCATACTGGACTGGCGAACAGAGGTTGTGGATTTTTCACAGCCGACCTTTCCTTCGGGTGTGTGGCTTGTTGCCCGGGCGGATTCCAGCCTGTCGCCGATCATTCCAGGGAACAGTCTTGCAGATGATATCCGTCAGGTAAAAAGCCATCTGTCCGGATTGACGGTGCTGGCTCTTGCGAATACCTGCCTCGACCCTGAGCTGTATCAAATGGATGCGACGGGTGCCAGAATCAAGCTTCAACCCAAAGGGCGCAAACTGAATGAAATGGTGCCCGCAATTCTCAATCAGGACGCAGAAAGCACCTTGCTGGATGTGCCGGATGCGCTTATCGCACTGGAACGCTGGCCGGGACAAATCAAAATCGTGGGGCCGGTTTCCGGCGAACAACGCATGGCTGTCGCCTTTCCCAAAGACAGTCCTCAATTGCGTAGCGCATTCAATGCGTACCTGCAGCGCATCCGCCGCGATGGTTCCTACAATGCGCTGGTGAAAAAGTACTATCCCGGGGTATTCCGTTATTTTGCAGACTTCTTTGAAGTACCGGCTGTGTACTGATTATCATGCATCAGCTGAGTCGAACCAAGGCGATCCTGTTTGCCGGTATCCTTTTGGGTGGTTATATCACCCTGTTGATCGGCCTGGTTTATCTGGGGCAGCAACACTTGCGGCAGTCGTTGCATGAGCAGGCAACGCTGGCGCTGGAGAAACAGGCTGCTGCTGTGGGCTATTTCCTGACTGATCAGCAGGATGAAATACGGGAGCTCACCAGAAGCCCGATATTGAACAACTTCTTTGCCAACCGTGCTCTCGGCATGTCGATGCAATATGGTCTGCGCGCAAGCTTGTTGGTTGTCCGTGATGAACTGGAGCGGCTACGCCAGCGAAAACAGCTGCAGGGGTGCACGGTCTATTCGCGCATCAGCCTTGTGGACCATGATGGCTCAGTGCTTGTTTCAACGGGACCAAATGCGAATGACATTGCGCCATCGGCCTATCCGCTGGACGGGGTTTCCAAAGGGGTATCGTTGCATATAGGCAAGAAGGAGCAGGGCTATCGCTCACATATCTATGCAAGCATTGAGTACAACGATCGGACTACCGGACTGATCGTTGCGGAGATCAATCTGGGCGAAGCGCTGTCATCGCTATTGAAACAATCCGATACTGCCGATATCAGCAACCAGTTGATGCTCATGGGAGCGGAAGGTAGGGTGCTGATTTCGGCGGGTTCAGTGGATCCGGCCATCCCCGCCGCCGAGGGAGAGAATCTGATAACGGCACCGATTATCGACAGCAGGTACAAGTTGAGTGGTGTGGTTGAGCTGGATAGAGGGCAGGGATTACTGACCTCCCCCTGGTTTCTGTTCGCCCTGTCGTTGATCACGCTGCCCGTACTCCTTGGGGTGTATTACCTGCTGCGGCTCAACAACAAGAATCTGTTGTTGAAGGCACGATATCTCTCATCTCGCCAGCGCCAGAAAGATCTGCACCATTTCCGAAAGCAGCTTGATTTGAGCACGGATCTGATCGTGGTGATTGATCCGGACACCAGCCGTTATCTGGATGTCAATCAGACGATGTGTGATTTTTTTGGGCTCAGTCATGAAGAATTGCTGCAGAAACGTGTGGTCGATCTGTCTGAAAAGTATCAGTCCATGGAGCAATGGCGTGAATTTCTCGATCAATTGAGAAAAGAGGGCAGAATCACGTTCGAGGATGGTGGGCGTCATGTGGATGGGCGGCCCTTTTTTGTTGAGATAAACGCGCATTACGCGAGGTATGGTGAACAGGATTCCATCGTGGCCATCTATCGGAATATTTCAGGACGAAAGCATGCCGAAACTGCCATATCCCAAGCCAATCAGCGCTTTATGGCGGTACTGGAAGGTATCGATGCTGCTGTCTATGTGGCAGATATGGAAACGTACGAAGTGCTGTATGTGAACCAGAAGGTCAAGCAACTGGTTGGGGATGTTGTCGGGAAAAAATGCTGGCAGACCATCCGCACCGGACAGAGTGGCCCCTGCGCTTTCTGCACCAACAAGAAACTACTGGATGAGTATGGACAACCCACAGATAACCACACATGGGATTTTCAGGACCCTGTGGATCATCGGTGGTTTCACTGCTCTGACAGAGCTATTCCCTGGGATGATGGGCGTTATGTGCATCTGCAGTTGGCGACTGATATCACCCACCGCATCCAGGACGAAAAGGCTCTTACCGAGGCACATCAACAACTGGAACTGCTGGCATACTACGATCCCCTTACCAAGCTGGCGAACAGAAGACTGTTTATCGACTACCTCGGACACGCCTTCTTCAGAGCAGATCGCGACGAAAAAGAATTGGCAATATGCTACCTGGATCTCGATGGGTTCAAAGAGGTCAACGACACGCTTGGTCATGAACTGGGTGACAATCTGCTGAGACAGGTCAGCGAACGACTGCTAAGTATATTGCGAGGTGATGATCTGGTGGCACGCTGGGGGGGAGATGAATTTGCGCTGCTTATCAATGGACAGGACGATGAGAAAACCTGTGCCAGTACACTGGATCGTCTGATCGAGGCGCTGGCCAGTCCGTATGAGCTTGATGGCCGCATCTTTCATGTCACGGCAAGCATCGGTGTTACTGTTTATCCCCAGGACTGTGGTGATCCGGATACCCTGTTGCGCCATGCTGATCAGGCGATGTATCTTGCCAAGCAAGGTGGACGTAATCGCTACTACTTCTTTGACCCGGATCAGGATCGTCGTGTCAACGCCCGTCGTGAACAATTGAAACGTGTCGCCGAGGCCATCGAAAGCAACGAACTACAGCTTTTTTACCAACCAAAGGTGGATATGGCGCAGGGCAGGGTATTTGGTGTGGAAGCGCTGGTGCGCTGGCAGCATCCTGAACAGGGGCTCCTTCCTCCAAATGCCTTCCTGCCTTTGATCGAGGGTCACAAGCTTCAACACAAACTTGATTGGTGGGTGTTGAAAACGGCAGTGAATCAAGCAGCTCGATGGCATGCAGATGGATTGGGTCTTTCCGTCAGCATCAATGTGTCGCCAAGCACCATACAATATGCAGGTTTCGCTGAGCGTCTGCGGCAATTGGTCGACGATGCAGCCATCAATACAGATTTGATTGAGCTGGAGATTATCGAGAGTGATGCTATCGATGACCTGGATGCCGTGTCTGCTGTCATCCGACAATGTGCTGCTTACGGCGTTTGTTTTGCACTCGATGACTATGGAACAGGCTATTCCTCCCTGACCTATATTCGCCGCCTACCTGTTCAGACATTGAAGATTGATCAGACTTTTGTCAAGGATATACTCAGAGATCAGGATGATCTCAACATTGTCGAAGGTGTCATCGGGCTTGCCAGGGCATTCGGGCGTGAAGTGATTGCGGAAGGTGTCGAGGATACAGAAATTGGTGTTCGTCTGCTCGAGCTGGGTTGTAGCTGGGCCCAAGGCTATGCTATAGCAAGACCCATGCCCCATGCCGAGATCGCTACCTGGATCAAACACTACAGTTTTCCCACGGAATGGCTGGAGGCTGCCAAGAAACTCTCGGCTGCCTGAGTCCGCAGGCCACCTCGGACGATTCGAGGTGGCCCGGAGACCGCTTTTCCGGGAGTCTTTCGACAGGCTCCTAGTCGTTGTTTATCTCGTTCTTGTGGCAAAGGTTACAACGTATTTCAGTGCCTTTGGCCACAAACAACAGTTTTCTTTCCTTGCCATTCACCATGTGTTTGCTACAACCGTTGCGCCCTTCATCATCGCATTCCAGGGTGCGGTCAGCGGCGGCCCTGGACAGCACGGTGCCCAACCCGTCGGTGCCATGGCAGTTTTGGCAAACCAGCCTGTTTGCATCCTTGTGATCCTTGTTCCAGCGTGTGATGGAGGTACTCGTATCCAGTTGACCACCATTCATGCTGATGGGTGAAACCGGATGCAAACCATGGGGGCCTTCCAGGGTCAGTCCCAGGTCCCCGACATGGCAGGTGCTGCATTCGATGACTGTACCCTTGTGGCCCTGTAACTGCTTTGCTGCCAGATTGTCGTTGGCGAACGGGTTGGAAATGGGCCAGATGGCATGCGTGCTGCCATGACAACCCTCGCACATGATGCCTTTATGCCCCTGGTTGCTCTTTGTGGTGACCTTGTTACCGCTCAGACGGTACAGGCTTTCGTTTTCTGCAAACGGGGAGTTGGATGACTCGATGGGAGCGTTGGCATCGCTGACATAGGCCTGCAGCAGGCGGATGCCATCATCTGCAACAAGGGCGCCTGATGGATGATTCGGGTTTGCTGCATCACCCGTATGGCAGGACTGGCATTTGGGTTCACTGGCCCAGGGGACACGGCTACCACCTGAAGTAAAATCATGCCCGACATCTGCCATTTCGCCATGGCAGTCCTGGCACACGACGCCACCACTGAACATCGCACCACGCAGGCACTGGGTGCGTTTCCCGGGATGGCACTGATAACAGGTTTCCTGCAGGACATACTCGGTGACCGTCTGCTTTGGGTCAGCATCCGGATAGCCGTTGTCTACCGCTGGCTTGTTTCGTGTCGTGTCGTCCGGTGGTGGCATATCGGGGAACAGGGCACCATACTGGCTGTGGAACTTGTGCATTACTGATGACATGCTGCTGCCTACCGTTGCCTGAAATACCTGATTAACAGCGTCATCTGTCGGTCCGAGCTGTGCCAGGTCGAGGGCTGGTGAGTAGTGACATTGTGAGCACTGAATCGGTATGCGGTTGGCCAGACAGTTGCTGTTCCAGTTGTTCACGTTTTGCGCTGAGTTCGCTGCGTCACAGGATCCCCAGCCTGCAGGATACTTTGCGCCGTGTTTGATATCGTGCAGGCGCAGGATGTTGATTTTGGCTGCATTCAGCAATTGCTGGTCTCTGGTTTCTCCGGGTGCAGGATCATCCAGGGTGGCCACCTGAAAAGAAAGCTTGCTGAAACGGGTTGGGGAAATGGCCGCTTCGGTGCAACTACTACTCTTGATCAGTGGTGGCAATGCCGGATCTGCACAGTCCAGCGCGGCTGCATGACAGTTCTGACAATCTGCTTCAGAGGCAACCGGAAGGACGACATCGGTGGAGGCCACAACGCTATTACTGTCGACTGCCTGAACGCGCATCACCGGATAGGCATTCCATCGCCCTGCATCGTCCTTGGGGAGCATGGGTATGCCATCAGCAGCCCACCAGTTGGTGCCTTGCACGATGTTGCCTGTGGGGGATGGCAGTACACTGCTGAAAAAATTGACATCATGATCGAAGCGTCCAAAAGGCTTTGCCGCATTGGCGACGTACTTGTTGTCGATGCCTGGCACTTTCTGCTGTGAAAACAGGCAGGTGGCGGGATTTGACAGACATCCTGGCAGTAAAACGGATTCCGGTACCGGCAAGCCGGTATCCAGCACGATATCCAGCGCACTCAGCAAACCAAAAAAGATATTGTCATAGCCATCAAAACCGATCGGATTTCCTGTCGACGGGTTGTTGGTCCAGAAGTTGCTTTTGAACAGGCCGGCGGGTGCATCGTTCTGCGAGGTTGAATTGATGGATTTGGCGGCACGGTTGGTACCGATCAGTGGCGTAACCGGTGGATTCAGGCCCACTGGCATGGTGGGGTTGTTGGGGTCGAAAATCGGATCGTCAGGATTTGATGCCGCAGAATAAACCACGGACAGGTTAGGAGCGTTGTCAGGTGTGAGTAGATCCGGGTCTTTTCCCATCCTGATCACTTGGGCATGGAGGACATTGAAAGGCGGCAGAATGCTGAATATCTGGTAGTCCAGATCCGCACAATGCATTCCCAGATCGTTGGCGGCCAATACCTTGTAGTTCTGATTGCCGGCAAACAGGGCTTCGCTAACCGCATCGGTGATCAGCGGCATGGCGGTTGTGATTCGCAGCGTACTGCCTGACTCCACGCTAAAAATCGGCTTCAGGGAAACCCATTGCGCAGAGAAAACGATATTGGCATTGTTCTGTATCGATACTGTTGAATCGCTGGTCAAGGATATCGAGGCAAGACAGGTGATGTCGACATTGTCGAAAACCTCGTCCGCATCCAGAACCACTGTCGTTCCCGAGCAATCTGCCGGATCAGTGACATTGACCGCAGCCGCGGTAGCGGAGGAATGGGTAAGCAGCCACAAAACTGTCAGGAAAAAGAAAAGAAAAATCGTGTGACTTTCGGTTGAGCGGCAAGCTCTTCTATTCATCGACATAACTGTTTCCCGTGTTCCGAGCGTAAAATGAAAGTGTCTTGGTGCAGCGAAGACAGGCAATACGCTGTTTTGTAGACAAGTAACAGCGCATCATGCAGTTGTTTTTGTTTTTTTATGTAGACAAGCAAACTCTATCAGGTGTCTATTCCCAACAGGGTTACAACGCGCTTGTTCAGGAAGGCGTTTGCCTGTAATTAGATCACAGCTACATTAAGCGCATCTTAAGATTATGGCGTCAACGGATACCGTTATTATTTGAGAGACAGGTCAATTTATGGTTGCCTATGGCGGCCAGGTCAGGGTTACTGTTTTTCCACCGTAACCGTGCACCTTGTCGTGAGCGCGAATGGTAATGGAAGTGATGTGCCCGGGAATGGTTGTGCGAGACAGGCTGCGGGTAAAGGGCTGTTCATTGACGTGAGGATGGGCCAAAACTCTTGTGGACAGTATTTTCCCGTTTTCAGACAGGATCTCCCAGCGGTCAGCATAATGATCCCAGCCTTCATCGGCATGTTTCACCGTTACCTGGAATGTCCAGCTGTTGTTGCCGTCGGCGTGAACCCTGACTTTTTCAACGTCTGCCTTTCCGGCAAATGCGATATTGGTAATAAAGGGCAATATCATCAAACCTGTTCGAAGCTTCATTGTATTTTCCCTATTTCCGAAATTCTGATGCGCCATTCGTTTGGGCCGTTCTGATGGACAGATTCGCCACTGCTGTCAACGGCAACCAGCACAGGCATGTTTTCCACTTCAAATTCATAGATCGCTTCCATACCCAGATCTTCGAAGGCCACGACCCGGGCCCTGCGAATGGCTTTTGACACCAGGTAGGCGGCACCGCCGACGGCCATGAGATAGGCAGCCTTGTGTCGTTTGATGGATGCGATGGCTTCGGGTCCGCGTTCGGCCTTGCCGATCATTCCCAGCAGACCGAGTTCTCCCAGCATCATTTCCGTATATTTATCCATGCGCGTGGCTGTCGTGGGTCCGGCGGGGCCGACCACTTCGTCACCGACTGGATCGACCGGTCCCACGTAGTAGATAAAGCGCTTGTTGAAATCCACACCTTCAGGCAGGGGTTTGCCCGCATCCACTAGCTCCTTGATACGCTTATGGGCAGCATCCCGGCCAGTGAGCATGGTGCCGGAAAGCAGCAGACGATCACCGGGCTTCCAGGCGGCAACTTCTTCAGGCGTGATGTGGTCCAGGTTGACAGGAATCGCATCTTCGCTGGCCTTCCAGGTTACCGCCGGCCAATCCTCCAGGCGCGGTGGTTCGAATTCAGCGGGGCCCCTGCCATCCAGGGTGAACTCAATATGCCGGGTCGCCGCGCAGTTGGGGATGAGAGCCACCGGCAGGGATGCGGCATGGGTGGGGTAGTCACAGATCTTGACGTCCACCACAGTCGTCAGCCCGCCCAGTCCCTGGGCACCAATCCCCAGGGCGTTGACTTTGTGATAGATGTCCAGACGTAGTTCTTCCAGATAATTGCTGGGCCCCTGTTCGATCAGTTCCTGGATATCAACGGGTGCCAGGAGGGATTCCTTGGCCAGCAGCATCGCTTTTTCTGCCGTGCCGCCGATGCCTATGCCGAGGATGCCGGGAGGACACCAGCCGGCACCCAGCGTGGATACGGTGTTCACCACCCAATCCACCAGGTTATCGTTGGGGTTGAGAATGGCAAACTTGGCCTTGTTTTCCGAGCCCCCACCCTTGGCGGCAATGGCCACTTCGATGTTGTCGCCGCTGACGATTCGGGTATGAATGACCGCGGGGGTGTTGTCACCGGTGTTTCGGCGCTGCCCATAAGGAGGGTCGACGATGGATGCACGCAGGGTATTGTCGGGATCGGTGTATGCCTGCCGCACTCCCTCGTTGACCATCTCTTCCAGGGTCAATTCAGCACGCCAGTGCACGTCCATACCGACCTTGAGAAACACGGTGACGATGCCGGTATCCTGACAGATGGGTCGATGCCCCTCGGCACACAGCCGTGAGTTCATGAGGATCTGCGCCAGGGCATCCTTTGCCGCGGGGGATTGTTCCTTTTCCCAGGCGGCGCCCACGGCCTGGATGAAATCCAGAGGGTGGTAATAGGAAATGAACTGCAGCGCATCCTGGATGCTCTGGATGAAATCTTCCTGGTGAATGCTGCTCATGTCAGAGGTCCAGCAACAGACGCGCAGGGTCTTCCAGATTCTGCTTGATGGAAACCAGGAACTGCACCGCGTCCTTGCCATCGACGATGCGATGGTCATAGGAAAGGGCCAGATACATCATGGGCCGGATCACCACTTCGCCATGTTCGGCGATGGGCCGCTGGATGATGTTGTGCATCCCCAGAATGCCGCTCTGGGGTGGATTGAGAATCGGTGTGGAAAGCATGGAGCCATATACGCCACCGTTTGAAATAGTAAAGGTACCGCCACTCAGTTCTTCATAGCTGAGACTGCCGTCCTGTGCCTTCTGCCCATACTGCTTGATGGATTTCTCGATCTCCGCAAAAGACAACTGATCGGCATTGCGCAGGATTGGCACAACCAGCCCCCGAGGGGAGCCCACTGCGATACCGATATCGAAATAGCCATGGTAGATGATGTCTGTGCCGTCCACGCTGGCGTTGAGCAGAGGAAATTTTTTCAGTGCCTCGATGGTGGCCTTGATGAAGAAGGACATGAAACCAAGGCGTACCCCATGTTCCTTCTCGAATTTGTCTCGATACTGGCTGCGCAGATCACTCACCGCCTGCAGGTCGACTTCGTTGAAGGTGGTGAGGATGGCGGCGGTCTGTTGTGCTTGCACCAGGCGTTCTGCGATGCGCGCACGCAGCCTGCTCATGGGTACGCGCTGTTCAGTATGGCGTGCCACCTGGGTTTCAGGAGTATTGAGCGTGCTTGCCACAGTTTCGGCGTCTGGATCCTTGCTGGATGTGTGTTTGTCCAGGTACGCCATGACGTCTGATTTGAGAATGCGCCCGTCCTTGCCGCTGCCGGTGATTTCTGTCGGATCGATCTTCAGTTCCTTTACCAGGCGACGTACTGCCGGGGTCAATACCGGAGGTTGCGGAGCGATGGCAGTAGCTTCCTGTCGGGATTGATCCTGGACAGGAGCGGGGGAGGCGGCACGCGCCGCGGGCTTTCCAGGTTCGATGATGGCAAGTATATCGTCAGCCTCTACCAGGTCACCTTCCTGCGCACGAATTTCCACCACAATGCCATCGATGGGAGAAGGGACTTCCAGCACTACCTTGTCTGTTTCAAGGTCCAGAAGATTCTCATCCCGTTTTACAGGATCACCGGGTTTCTTCTGCCAGTTGAGCACGGTGGCATCCGTGACGGACTCCGGCAGGGTGGGCACACGAATTTCGACATTGGACATCTAGGGAACCTCTGAATAAGTCTGGGCGAAACAGATTGTGCTTGAAATGTTCGAGAGC
>CAZFXI010000078.1:0-12921 GCA_964522855.1 uncultured Sedimenticola sp. | reverse complement strand
GGACGCGAGCGGGCGCTGCTGTTTTCCAGCGGTTACATGGCGAACCTGGCCGTGATCACCTCCCTGCTGGGACGGGGCGATACCGTGGTTCAGGACCGACTCGATCATGCTTCCCTGATCGATGGCGCCCGGTTGTCCGACGCCCGCTTGCTGCGTTTTGCCCATACAGACCTGGATGCGGCGGAAACTCAGCTGGACAAGGCCGCCGGTGAAAAACTGCTGGCCGTGGATGGCGTGTTCAGCATGGACGGTGATCTGGCCGACCTGCCAGCGCTCGCCGAACTGTGCCGAAAGCAGGACGCCTGGCTGATGGTGGACGATGCCCATGGCCTCGGTGTGCTGGGAGCCAACGGCGGCGGTAGCCTGGCGCATTGGCGGCTCGATGCGCGGCAGGCGCCTGTGCTCATGGGTACGCTGGGCAAGGCCTTCGGTACGGCGGGGGCTTTCGTCGCCGGTTCCGAAGCGCTGATCGAAACCCTCATCCAGAAAGCCAGAACCTATATCTTCACCACCGCGCTGCCGGCCGCAGTGGCCGAAGCGGCGCGCGCCAGCCTGAAGATTCTCAAAGAAGAAAACTGGCGCCGGGAGCGGTTGGTGGAACTGGTGGAGAAATTCCGGGAGGGTGTCATCAGCCGGGGTTTCGAGTTGCCGCCATCGACAACGCCCATACAACCCCTGATTGCAGGCAGTGCGGAAACCGCCCTGGAATGGAGCAGTACGCTGGCGGAACAGGGCGTCCTGGTCACCGCGATCCGGCCACCGACGGTGCCCAGAGGCAGCGCCAGGTTGCGCATCACTTTCAGCGCCAGTCATACAGATGCGCATCTGCAGCGCCTGCTCAACGCGCTGGAGCGGCTGCGCCCATGATGCTCTGGACACAAACCAGCGGTAAGGGTGATGATTTGTTGCTCATTCACGGCTGGGGTATGAATGCTTCGGTGTGGCTGTCTCTGGCGCAGGAGCTGGAAAAGGCTTTCCGCGTTACGCTGGTCGAATTGCCCGGACATGGCGACTCCCCCTGGAACGGGGCCGACAGCCTGGAAAGCTGGGCGGAGCAGGTGCTGGAAGCGGCACCTGCCGCTGCCATCTGGCTGGGCTGGTCCCTGGGCGGGCTGGTGATGCAACAGGCGGCGCAGATGCAAAAGCAAAAGCTGCGCGGTTTGGTGGGGATGGCCACCTCGCCCTGTTTCGTCCAGCGCGACGACTGGCCCTGCGGCATTGCCCCCGCGGTGCTGGAAAGCTTTGCCGGAGAGCTCACGGCGGATACCCGCAAGACCCTGCGCCGCTTCCTGGCGTTACAGGTACAGGGGGCGACCGATGCAAAAGCACTGCTTTCGCAATTGCGCAGGGAATTCGATAGCCGCCCGGCTCCCCGGCTTGCCGCGTTGCAGGCAGGCCTGGATATCCTGCTGTACAGCGATCTGCGAACCCCGTTGGCAGAACTGGACCTGCCCGTGAGCTGGATTCTGGGGGAGCGGGACACCCTGGTGCCGGTTTCTCTGGCTGAGCAACTGCCTGCATTGCAGCCGGAGACGAAGTTGCAGGTGATCGAAGGCGCGGCTCATGCGCCTTTCCTTTCTCACCCTTCCCGATGCATCGAGATCCTGCAGGAGTTAGTGCGGCATGTCTGAGGTCCTCATCGACAAGGAGCGGGCGCGCTCCGCCTTCAGCCGGTCGGCCGACAGCTACGATGAAGCGGCGGTGTTGCAGCGTGAGGTCAGCAAACGCATGTTGGAGCGCCTGGATCTGGTGACGCTGGAACCTAAAGCTGTACTCGATCTGGGCTGTGGTACGGGTGAGCAGACGCACCAGTTGATGCAGCGCTATCCCAAAGCACAGATCCACGCACTGGATTTCGCCCTGCCCATGCTCGGGCGCGCCCGCAGGCAAGGCCGCTGGCTGCGCCGTCCGCGCTGCATCTGTGGCGATATGGAGCAGCTGCCCCTGGCTGATGACAGCATGGATCTGATCTGCTCCAACCTGGCGTTTCAGTGGGCTGCCGACCCGCAGAAGCTGTACCGGGAATGCCTGCGGGTGCTGCGCCCCAACGGACTGCTCATGTTCACCACTTTCGGGCCGGATACCCTGCACGAGCTGCGTTCCGCCTGGGCAGCCGTGGACGCTCATGCCCATGTCAGCCCGTTCATGGACATGCATGACCTGGGGGATGTTCTGGTCAACAGCGGCTACGCGGCGCCAGTCATGGATGTGGAGCGCATCGTCCTGACCTACGGGCGGGTTGACGATCTCATGCGCGACCTGAAAAGCATCGGCGCGCACAATGCCACGATCCAGCGCCAGCGCGGGCTGACCGGCAAGGCCAGGATGCAGGCCATGCGTGATGCCTACGAGGCCTTTCGTTGTGACGGCGTATTGCCGGCCAGCTACGAAGTCGTCTATGGCCATGCCTGGGCGCCGCAGGAAAAAGCCGCCGCTGGCCAGGTGAGCGTGCCGCTGAAAATGCTCAATAAGCAGGTAGACTGAGGTAGGTAGCAACGGTATCGGCGCGGGGATCGTCCAGTCGGGGAATGCGTCCCAGTAACGGCGCCTTGATGCGTTGTTTCAGCGTCTGGATACTGCCTTCCGCCAAGGCCATGTTGGCATCGATATGGTTGGCGATCCAGCCCAGTAAAGGCTGGCCGCTGGCGAGGATGGCCTCGACGCTCAGCAGTGCGTGATTGATGCAGCCCAGGCGCAGCCCCACCACCAGTACCACGGGCAAATCAAGTCGCCGGCACAGATCAGCCATGTCCTGCTCATCGTTCAGGGGTACTCTCCAGCCACCGGCACCTTCCACCACGACGGCGTCGTGGGATTCACACAGTTGGTCGTATTGCCGTTTGATCGTTTCCACATCGATGTCTGTATGTACCAGTTTTGCCGCCAGATGAGGGGCAACTGGTGACTCGAAACAATAGGGATTGACCTCGGCGTAGGTCATAGATGGCCGGGTCAGCCCCTGAATGGCCAGGGCATCCGGATTGAGCAGACCCTCGTGGGTGCGCAGTGCGCCTGCTGCCACAGGTTTCATGCCGGCAGTTTTGAGTCCACGCTCCAGGCACAGCTGCATGAATCCCAGGGTGACCAGGGTCTTGCCGCAGTGAGTGTCTGTGCCGGTGATGAAATAATACATGCAGAGAACCCCGAATTGGAGGCAGAAAAAAGGCCTGGAGGTTTGATTCCAGGCCTTTTTAGGGGGTTTGTCAATAGTAACTTGTTATTTATGCGGCCATTTTTTCCTGTAGCTTGTGCATGGCCGCTTTCTCGATCTGGCGAATACGCTCTGCAGAAATGCCGTATTCGTCTGCCAGTTCATGCAGCGTTGCCTTCTTTTCAGAGAGCCAGCGACGGCGCAGGATATCCTGGCTACGAGCGTCCAGTTCCTCCATGGCGGCGTACAGGCGCTCGTTTTCATCCCGCTCACTGTCTTCGGCTTCAACGATGCTTTCCGGCTCCATGCGCATGTCCGGCAGGTAGCTGACAGGCGCAACGTGCTCGTCCTCGGACTCTGCATCCAAGGGATCGAAGGCCATGTCGTAGTTATTCAGCCGTGCTTCCATGTTGCGGACTTCTTCGGGTTTCACGCCCAGATCGGATGCAACATCCTGCACTTCCTGTTCGGTGAACCACCCCAGGCGCTTTTTACTGGAACGCAGGTTGAAGAACAGCTTGCGCTGAGCCTTGGTGGTAGCGATCTTCACGATGCGCCAGTTGCGCAGGATGAATTCGTGAATCTCCGCCTTTATCCAGTGCACAGCAAAGGAAGCCAGCCGCACGCCGACGTTAGGATCAAAACGGCGCACCGCTTTCATCAGTCCTACCGTACCTTCCTGAACCAGATCCGGTTGTGGCAAGCCATAACCGGCGTATTGCCGCGCGATCCGCACCACGAAACGCAGATGGCTCATGACCAACTGCCGGGCAGCCTCCAGATCCTGTTTTTCCTGCCAGCGCACGGCCAGATCATGCTCTTCCTCTTTACTGAGCATAGGTAGTTGAAAGGCGGCACTCACATAAGATTCCATGCTGCCTGTCGGTATGGTTGCTGCAACGAGTAATTTTTTATTCATTTTCTGTCATCCCCGTAAATTCTGTATTTCATATTCATAAGATTAGCATTGCTCTGGTTCTCTGGCCAGAAAAATTAGCACTCGAAAGGTAAGAGTGCTAATGACCTGGAAAGTTCCTTGAAATATGGCGCGATTAGACAAATATATTTCAGTCTGGCTCCATTTCGCCCAGGTGCTGGTGTACGGCGATCCAGGCACCCAGAATGCCCAGCAGGATACTGATGCCGATGACGCTGAAAATGCTGCTCATCCCAAGACCGGTGAGTTGGAAATCACTCTGGTAAAGCACCGCCAGATGGGTAATGGGTTCATACAAAGCCAGGGCCGAGAGCAGAATCAGCCCCAGGGCGATGAGGCTGCCGAACAGTCCGTACCAGAAACCTTCGTAGAGAAAAGGCCGGCGAATGAAGGCATTGCTGCCGCCGACCAGCTTGATGATCTCGATCTCGTCCCGGCGCCCCTGAATTTCCAGACGGATGGTGTTGCCGATGATCAGAAGCACCGCCAGGGAAAGTAGCAGCGACAGTACCAGCGCGCCGCGTCGGATGATGTGGGTGATGCCTTGAAAGCGTTCCACCCATTGCAGGTCCGCCAGGGCGAGTTCCACTTCCGGGCGATTTTCCAGACTCTGCAGGAATGCCTTCAGCTGTTGTGTCGAGATTCCCTTGTCTTCGGGGTCAATCAGCAGCACATGGGGCAGGGGATTGTCATCGAGCAGTTCCAGTGCCGCTGCAAAGCCGGACTGCTGGCGGAATTCCGCCATTGCCTGCGCTGGTGTGATGTGCCGAACAGCATGGACGCTTTCTTGCGCCTGCAGGGTATCGATCAGCGATTGAATGGCACCGTCATCGGTATCCTCATTGAGAAACACAGAAACGCTGTCGCCGTTGTCCCATCGAGAAGCCAGCAGCTCCAGATTGCCGACCAGCAGATGCAGGCCCAGGGGCAGGGCGATGGCGATACCAAGAACCAGCAGGGTCATCAGGCTGCCCAGGGGGCGCTGCCAGAGCCGTCCCAGGCTGGACAATAATACCTGGGCATGGCGGCGCAGCCAGGTTGTGAGGCTGAAGTGCTTGTCGAAGCGCTGTTGCGATTTACGCGCTTTCACTTTGTTGACTGTCTCGCAACAGTCGCCCATTTGCCAGGGTCAGGATACGTTTTTGCATGGATTCGACCAGCGCCAGATCATGGGTGGCGATGAGCAGGGTGACACCTACCTGGTTGAATGCCTGGAATAACTGCATGATTTCCCGGGAAAGATCCGGGTCGAGGTTTCCCGTGGGTTCATCTGCGAGCACTACCGGGGGTTTGCTGACAACGGCGCGGGCAATACCGACGCGCTGCTGTTCGCCTCCGGAAAGCGTGACCGGCAGCACTCTGGCCTTCTTCAGCAGGCTGACTTTGTCCAGTGCTGCCTGTACCCGGCGGCGGATCTCCTTGTGCCCCACACCGGCCACCACCAGCGGAAGGGCCACGTTGTCGAACACGGTGCGATCCGCCAGCAGGCGGTGGTCCTGGAAGATCATGCCCACTTCGCGGCGCAACCAGGGGATGTCGGCAGGCTTGAGACGGGTGAGGTTGTGTTTGTTCACCCACACCTGTCCGCGGCTGCTGCGCTCAAGCAGGCCGATGAGCTTGAGCAGGGTACTCTTGCCCGCGCCCGAATGGCCGGTGAGAAAGACCATTTCTCCCGGTTGGATGTGCAGGCTGACCTCACGCAAGCCGCCATTACTTCCAGGATAGCTCTTGCTGACGTTGTCGAACCTGATCATTCTTCCTGTTCGAACAGTGCGTCGACGAAGGCCCTGGCGTCGAATGTGCGCAAGTCCTCGATACCTTCACCCACGCCCACGAAGCGGATGGGGATGCCCATCTTTTCGGCGATCGCAAAAATGATGCCGCCGCGGGCGGTACCGTCGAGTTTGGTCAGGGTGATACCGGTGATCTCGATGGCCTTGCTGAAGTGTTCGGCCTGGTTGATGGCGTTCTGTCCGGTGGTGGCATCCACCACCAGCATCACTTCATGGGGGGCTTCGGGATCGATCTTCTTCATCACCCGGGCGATCTTCGCCAGTTCTTCCATGAGATTGGTCTTGGTGTGCAGGCGCCCTGCGGTGTCGGCGATGAGCACGTCGATACCTCGGGCGGTGGCGGCCTCCAGCGCATCGTAGATCACCGAGGCGGAATCTGCACCGCTATGCTGGGCGATGACGGGAATATCATTGCGCTCGCCCCAGCTCTGTAACTGTTCCACGGCGGCCGCACGGAAAGTGTCGCCAGCAGCGAGCATGACGCTTTGCCCTTCGTCCTGCAGCTGTTTCGCCAGTTTGCCGATGGTGGTGGTCTTGCCGGCGCCGTTGATGCCCACCATGAGGATCACCTGGGGATGGCCTGGGGATGGCTGTTTCACCGCTGTGTTATTCTCGAGCAGGATATTTTCCAGCAGCTCTTTAAGGGCGGCGACCAGGGCATCGGGATCAGCCAGCGCCTGGCGCTTCACCCTATCGGTGAGTTCGTCGATGATGCGCCGGGTGGCGTCCACGCCAACATCGGCCGTGAGCAGCAGGGTTTCCAGGTCTTCCAGCAGTTCATCGTCGATCTGCTTGTGCCCGAGTACCAGATCGGCCAGGCCGTCGGTGAAATTGGCCCGGGTGCGCGCCAGACCGGACTTCAGCCGTTGGAACAGACCCGGTTTATTGTTGTCTTCTTCTTTAGCGCTCTTGTTTTTCTTGCCGAAGCCAAACATGAATGTCTACCACATAGTTTTCCATTGTTGGATAATGGAATGATGTTTTGAAAGAATCGCTGCCATGCAGCTACAGTGCCGTACTTTAACATTTTGTCGACCGGGGATAATCAGCCAATGCGCATACTTTGCATACTTTTGATCGGATTTGTGACCATGCCGGTGCTGGCCACCCAGGGAAAGGTGGAGGAGTTCAAGCTCGACAACGGCATGAAGGTCATCGTGCAGCCGGATCACCGGGCGCCGGTGGTGGTCAGCCAAGTCTGGTACAAGGTGGGTTCCAGTTACGAACTGCCCGGCACCACCGGCGTTTCCCACGTGCTGGAACACATGATGTTCAAGGGCACGAAAAACGTGGCACCTGATGAGTTTTCGCGCATCGTTGCCGCCCTTGGGGGTAGTGAGAATGCGTTTACCGGCGTGGATTACACCGCGTATTTCGAGACCCTGTCGAAACAGCATCTGGAACGCGCCCTGGAACTGGAAGCAGATCGCATGCGCAATCTGCTACTGGACGAAAAGGAATTTCAGCGTGAGGTGGCCGTGGTACGCGAAGAACGGCGCTTGCGCACCGATGATGATCCCAATGGGCTGCTTTGGGAGCAGTTTGGCGCGGTGGCGTGGCGGGTATCACCCTACCGCAATCCGGTGATCGGCTGGATGCATGATCTGGAAACCATGACCGTCGCCGATCTGCAGCAGTGGTATGAACGCTGGTATTCGCCGGACAACGCCATCCTGGTGGTGGTGGGTGATGTACAGCCCCGGGAAGTGCAGGCACTGGCGAAGCAGTATTTCGGCCCGATCAAGGCGCAGAACAAGGCCCGATACCGCGCCCGACCGGAGCCGGAACAAAAAGGCATCACCCGCCTCACCGTGAATGTACCGGCGGAACAGCCGATTCTGATTATGGGTTACAAGAGCCCTGCCATGGTGGATGTCAAGGAACCCTGGGAAGCCTATGCCCTGGTGGTACTCAATTCCATCCTGGGAGAAGGCGACAGTTCTCGCCTGACCTCCCGGGTGGTGCGCGAACAGAAGCTGGCGGTCTCGGCGAGCACCAGCTATGACGCCTTCAGCCGGCTTTCCGGAATGCTGGAACTGGAGGCCATCCCTGCCGAGGATGTTGAATTGGCTGCCCTGGAACAGGCGCTACGGGAGCAGGTGGCCGACCTGCAGAATAGTCTTGTCAGCAAGGAAGAGTTGCAGCGAGTGGTGAATCAGACGGTGGCGAAGAAGGTGTTTGCCCGGGATTCCCTGTTCTACCAGGCCATGCTCATTGGTATGCGGGAAACCAACGGCTATGACTGGAAGACGCTGGATGAGGAGTTGCAGCACATTCGCACCGTCACGCCGGAACAGGTACAGACAGTGGCCAGAAAATATCTGGTCGATGCCTATTTGACGGTGGCTGTGCTCAGGCCGCAGAAGCCCGCTACTAAAGAGGAAACGAAATCATGATCAGGCTGTTGTTGACGTTGCTGCTGGCGTTCCTGGCAGGTACGGCCCCGGCGCTGGAAATCCAGTCCTGGCAAACAGAGCAGGGAACAAGGGTGATGTTCGTCCACGCGCCCCAATTGCCCATGGTGAATATCAGCCTGTTGTTTGATGCCGGCAGTGCCAGAGACGGTGAGCAACCGGGCAAGGCACGATTGCTGAACGAACTGCTGATGGAAGGCGCGGGAGACCGCGATGCGGATGCGTTGGCCCGGCATCTGGAGTCCCGGGGTATCGAGATCAGCACCCGTATCAGTCGGGACATTGCCTGGATCAACATGCGCAGCCTGAGTGACAAGGTCATCCTTACCGTGGCGCTGGATACGCTGGCAGAAGTGGTCGCCAGGCCGCGCCTGGATGCAGCGGCCATTGCCAGAGTGAAAGAACGTACCCTGGCAGAGCTGCGGCTGTCCCATCAGTCGGCGGAAGACGTGGCCGATCAGATGCTGATGCAGGCCTTGTACGGCAAGCATCCCTATGCTCATGATCCCCTCGGGAACGAAGCCTCACTGGGGGCGCTGAATGAGAGCCAGCTGCGCGAGTTCCACGATCAGTATTACACGGCAGCCAATGCGGTGATTGCCCTGGTAGGTAACGTTGATCGCGGCCAGGCGGAGCTGCTGGTCAATCGACTGGCCAGCAGTCTGCCCGAGGGGAAAAAGGTCGAGCCCCTGCCGCAGCCGCATCGACCTCGATCCATCACCCAACGCAAGCAATTTCCCGCTTCCCAGACACATATCTACATGGGAATGCTGGGTATCAGCCGCAAGGATGTGGATTATTTTCCCCTGCTGGTCGGTAATCATGTCCTGGGTGGAAGTGGCCTGACCTCCATCATGGGAGAAGAGGTGCGCAACAAGCGCGGGTTGAGTTATGGTATTTCCAGTCATTTTTCACCCCTGTGGGTGCAAGGGCCGTGGATACTCTCGGCGCAAACAAAGAACAAGCAGGCGGATTCGACCCGGGAGCTGATGACAGCCCTGTATCGTGACTTCGTTGACGAAGGACCTACACGCAAACAATTGGAAGCGGCAAAAAAACATCTTGTGGGTGGTTTTCCCCTGAAGCTTTCCAGCAACAGGAAAATCCTGCAGCGCATCGCGCTCATCGGCTTCTATGACCTGCCCATGGACTGGCTGGATAGCTGGAGTGACAGGGTGCAGCAGGTTACCGCTTCCCAGATCCGCCGCAGCTTTCGCCGACGCATGCCGGTAAAGAATCTGGTCACCGTAATGGTTGGTGGAAAAAAGAACTAGTGGCGCGCAACAACAGCATTCGCATTATCGGCGGGGAGTTCCGAGGTAGACGTCTGGGCTTTCCCGATATCCCCGGTCTGCGACCTACCGCAGACCGGCTGCGAGAGACCCTGTTCAACTGGTTGCAGGGAAGAACGGAAGCGGCCAGCTGTCTGGACCTGTTTGCCGGTAGTGGCGCCCTGGGTCTGGAAGCGCTGTCGCGGGGTGCGCAGATGGTGCGTTTTGTGGATCAGTCCCGTCTCGTGATCCGGCAGCTGGAGCAGAACCTGCAATTGCTCGGTGCCCGGGAGCGGGCGGAAATCATTACAGCCGATGGCATGCGGCTGCTGCAACAGCAGGCGGACCGCCAGTTCGACCTCGTTTTTCTCGATCCGCCGTTTGCCAGGGACTGGCTGGCGCAGGCTTGCGGCTCTCTGGAACAGAACAGCTGGTTGAAGCCACAAAGCTGGATCTATCTGGAGCAGGACAGCCATCGCGACTGGCCGCCACTGCCTGAAAGCTGGCAAGTTCACCGGCAGGCAAAAGCCGGGCAGGCGGCCTGTGTCCTGCTGAGACGTGATATTATAAGCAGCTGATCCGACCATCTGACGATTATCAATGCTCACAGCCGTCTATCCGGGTACATTCGATCCCATTACCAATGGCCATGCCGATCTGGTTGCGCGTGCCGCAAAACTTTTTGATCGGGTGATCGTGGCTGTTGCCAGGGACACGGCCAAGGCGACCTTCTGTGAGATTGATCAGCGCGTGGAGCTTGCCACTCTGGTGTTGGAAGAACATACGAACGTGGAAGTCGTGGCGTTCAGCGGCTTGCTGGTGCATTTCTGTCAGGCACAAAACGCTGAAGTGGTGATTCGCGGATTGCGTGCCGTGTCGGACTTCGAATACGAATTCCAGTTAGCCGGCATGAATCGCAGACTGGTGCCGGATGTGGAAACCCTGTTTCTGACACCGGCCGAGCAGTATGCCTTTATATCCTCGTCTCTTGTGCGGGAAATAGCACGACTGGGGGGAGATGTGGCAGAATTCGTACATCCCGCAGTGCAACGTGCACTGACGGAAAAATTTACCTGTTAATTTTGGAGTAAACCCATGGCCCTGATGATAACCGACGAGTGCATCAATTGTGATGTATGCGAGCCCGAATGCCCCAATGGCGCAATTTATATGGGTGAGGAGATCTATGAGATCGATCCGGAACTGTGCACCGAATGTGTTGGTCACTATGAAGAATCGCAATGCGTGGAAGTGTGTCCCGTAGACTGCATCATCGTCGATCCAGAGCATACGGAAACCGAGGAAGAACTGCGAGCCAAGTATGAGCGCATCACCGCCGCACAATAAGCTCCTGTCTGGCAGAATATGTAAAAAAGCCCCGGCGTTGTGCTGGGGCTTTTTTATGTTGACCCTGTTATTGCTGCCAGCGGTTGTTGCTGCCGGTCGCCCACCTGCCGCAGCGATCGCTTCCGCGCATCCTGATGCTAGCCGTGCGGGCATGGAGATTCTGCAGGGCGGTGGAGGAAATGCCTTCGATGCGGTGGTAGCTGTCAGTGCTGCACTGGCGGTGGTAGAACCCTACAGTTCCGGACTGGGTGGTGGCGGATTCTGGCTGCTGCATCGCGCCTCTGATGGTAAAGAGGTGATGATCGACGGGCGTGAGAAAGCGCCCCTCGCGGCGACCCGGAACATGTATCTGGATGAGCAGGGGCAACCTGTGGCCGGTGCGTCGGTGAACGGGCCGTTGGCGGCGGGTATTCCCGGAGAGGTGGCAGCGCTCGTGCATATCGCGGAAAACTACGGTCGTTTGCCCCTGAAACAGACCCTCGCACCGGCTATCCGCCTCGCCAGGGAGGGCTTTACCGTGGATGCGCACTATCGGCGCATGGCGGCTTTTCGTCTCGATGTGCTGAAAGCCTCACCAGCGGCAGCTCGGCAGTTTCTCAAGGGTGGTGTCGTACCGCCGCTGGGATTTGTCATTCGCCAGCCCGATCTCGCCGCAACCCTGCAGGCCATTGCCGATCGGGGACGACAGGGTTTCTATGGCGGAGGCATGGCGCAGCGATTGGTCAACTCGGTACGAAAACACGGTGGCATCTGGTCGCTAAAGGACCTGCAGACCTACCAGGTTGTGGAGCGCCAGCCTGTGGTGGGTCGCTATCGCGGCTGGCGCATCGTCAGTGCGGCACCGCCTTCTTCCGGCGGTGTGGTCCTGCTGGAAATGCTCAATATGCTGGCACTGCAGGATATGAGCAAGATGGACGAGGTGGATCGCATCCACTATCAGGTGGAAGTCATGCGGCGTGCCTACCGGGATCGTGCCCGTTGGCTGGGGGACGAGGATTTCGTCAAGATGCCTCTGCAGCGCCTGCTGTCACCAGTGTATGCCGGGCAACTGGCCGCAAACATCGACATGAAACGCGCCACCCCAAGCAGCAGGCTGGTGGACTTCAGGACGGAAGGCCATGACACCACACATTTTTCCATTCTGGACAGCGAAGGCAATTATGTAGCCGCCACCCTGAGCATCAATTATCCCTTTGGTTCGGGGTTCGTGGCCGAGGGCACGGGAGTGTTGCTGAATGACGAGATGGACGATTTTTCCATCAAGCCTGGGGTGGCCAATGTCTATGGGCTGGTGGGTGCAGAAGCCAATGCTATCGAACCGGGCAAACGCATGTTGTCCAGCATGTCGCCGACCTTTGTCGAGAGCGAGAATGGCGTGGCCATCCTGGGTACACCTGGGGGCTCCCGAATAATTACCATGGTGTTGTTGGGGCTGCTGGAAGCGGTGGACGGCAAACCGGTTGCACAGTGGGTGAAACGGTCCAGGTTTCATCATCAGTATTTGCCAGATGAGATCCAGCTCGAGCCAGGAGTATTCAGTGAGGCATTGCAACAGGCCCTGGCAAGACGTGGCCATAAGATAGCGGTAAAAGAGCATCCCTGGGGAAACATGCAGGCCATTTACTGGAACAGGAAGGACAACAGCATCGAGGCTGCCAGCGATCCTCGTGGCGCAGGACTGGCTATAAAATCTACTATTAAATGATTTTCGGGTTACAATGCGCAAATATGGCAAAGTCTTTTTGGAGATAAGGTAAAAATGGCACGAGTTACAGTAGAAGATTGTCTGGATCATGTGGACAATCGTTTTAACCTGGTGCTGCTGGCGTCCAAACGCGCCCGGCAGCTCGAAAATGGTGTGGAGCCACTGGTTCCCTGGGACAATGACAAACCCACCGTGGTGGCTCTGCGCGAGATTGCGGCGGGACTGATCACGAACCAGACCATCGATGAACAGGTTGAAAGCAAAGAAGAATCCATCGATGACGAGTTGGCAGCAGCATTGGCA
>CAZFXI010000077.1:0-12982 GCA_964522855.1 uncultured Sedimenticola sp. | reverse complement strand
CGACGACCGGAATCACAATCCGGGACTCTACCAACTGAGCTACATCCACCATAAACTGTTGCGTGAGACACGCCCGGCAGGATGATTCGCGTCTTCCCAACGCTCACCCCTGCGGGGCCGTGCTGCGCACGTTCGAATTTGCTCCCGGCAAATTCGTCGAACCTGACCGTTTGATAACGCAGGTTCTCTTCCTGCCGAACAATGCTCTGTCCAGATGCTCTGGAATCAGCACTTCGACCTAATTGGCACGCCCGGCAGGATTCGAACCTGCTACCCTCGGCTTAGAAGGCCGATGCTCTATCCGAATGAGCTACGAGCGCAGAGAATCGTCTTTAAAGATGGCCTTGGAACTCTTCCTGCCACAATACAACCAAATTGGTCGGGGTAGAGAGATTCGAACTCCCGACATCCTGCTCCCAAAGCAGGCGCGCTACCAGACTGCGCTATACCCCGTAATCTTCGCTTCCTTGAACCGTTCTCACTACTCTACCAGAGTAGAGAGATTACAAAATGCGTCCTGCATTTTGCCCTTCGGGTCGCGCTGCGTGCGCTAAAATAGCTCTCGGCGATTATTATCGAACTCCCGACATCCTGCTCCCAAAGCAGGCGCGCTACCACAGATGCATATATGTCCAGCTTCCGCGAAGGCGGTGCATGATACTCAAGGTCGGAGCGATAGTCAATCTGTGATCTAATTCTGTGATGGATTACAGTAAACGATTATCATAGACGGCATTCGTAGTTGAATGGGAAAATATATATGTTAAGGAAAATCATACTGCTTGCGGTAGCCGCGGCCCTTGCTCTGACTGCCGCACAGGTCTTGGCAAAGATGTATCGCTGGACGGATGACCAGGGTAACGTGGTGTATTCACAAACCCCGCCGCCAGATGATCGTCCAGTAAAATCCATCGCCCCACCACCACCGCCTACTGACAACCCCGGACAAATCCACAAAGAAACATTGAAACTGCAGGAACAGCTCGACAGTCTCGCCAAGGAACGAAAAGAGAAAAAGCAGAAGCAACTACAAGCAAAGGAAGAAAAAAAAGCCAAAGCCAAAAACTGTGCTCTGGCAAGGCAAAACCTGAAAGCCATCGAAGAAAGACCGCCTAATACCTTGTGGGGGTTGCCTGATGGCAGTTACAAACGCTTTACCATGGAAGAAAGACAGAAAAAAATCGATGCCATGAATAAAATCATCAAGGAAAACTGCCAATAGGTGACTTATGCCCTTACTTACACTCACTACCAATCTGGAAGTTGCAGCAGATCAACAGAAACCCATGCTGGCCAAGCTGTCTTATCTTGTCGCCCAACTGCTTGGCAAGCCTGAAAGCTATGTCATGGTCATGCTCCAGTCTGGCCAGCCGATGCTCATGGGAGGCACTGACGAACCGACTGCCTTCTTGCAATTGAAAAGCCTCAACCTGCAAGAAGACAGCACAACCAACCTCTCAACTGCGCTGTGTGATGCAGTCGCTGGGCAACTTCGCATTCCAGCAAACCGCGTCTATATCGAGTTTGCCAATCCCCCTCGCCACATGTGGGGCTGGGACAGGGGCACCTTTGGCTGATGTTTGGACAGGATCGCGGCCGTCTGCGCCGCTACTATCTGCAGGCCTGGGAAAAACACCAGGCCGGCGAACCCCTTGAACCCCTGGAAAACCTCATCGCCACCGTTGTCCGCCTCCACCCGGAATACCATGCCTTGCTCGAGTCCGAAGATGCACTCGCCCAGGAATTCACTCCCGAGCACGGACAAACCAACCCTTTCCTGCACATGGGCATGCACATCAGCCTCGCCGAACAAATTGGCACCGACCGGCCTTCCGGTATTCGTGACGTTTATCAGAAAATCAAGGAAAAACTGGGTGATGCCCACACGGCAGAACACCAAATGATGGAGTGCCTGGGGCTGGCCCTGTGGGAAGCCCAGCAGCAAAACCGTGCACCGGATGAAGCCGCCTATCTCGAATGCCTGAAAAAGCTCGCCTGAACATGCAAGCCAAGGACATTTTTAGCTACCGCAAGTACTGGGCGAACAAGTTCACTCCGGCCCCTTTCCTGCCCATGAGCCGGGCGGAAATGGACGATCTGGGCTGGGACAGCTGCGACATCATTATCGTTACCGGTGACGCCTATGTGGATCAGGCCAGCTTTGGCATGGCCATCGTCGGACGATTACTCGAAGCCCAGGGTTTTCGCGTGGGCATCATCGCCCAGCCCCGCTGGAAGGACCGGTCAGATTTCATGCAACTGGGTCGTCCGAACCTGTTCTTCGGTGTGACTGCGGGCAACATGGACTCCATGGTCAACGGCTACACCTCCGACCGGAAGATCCGCTCCGACGACGCCTATACCCCAGACGCAGAAGGCGGCAAACGCCCCGACCGGGCTTCTCTCGTATATAGCCAGCGCTGCAAGGAGGCTTACAAGGGCATCCCCGTGGTCATCGGCGGTATCGAAGCCTCCCTGCGGCGTATCGCTCACTACGACTACTGGCAAGACAAGGTACGACACTCCGCCCTGGTGGACAGCAAGGCCGACATCCTGCTGTTCGGCAATGCCGAACGGGCCATCGTGGCACTGTCCCACAGGCTGGCCAATGGGGAAAACATCAAGGACATCAATGACCTGCGCGGCACTGCCATCCTTCGTGGTTCCCTGCCGAGTGAATTCACCTACATCGACTCCACCCATGTGGAAGCACCCGGTCCAGCGCACACCAGGATCGACCCCTACGCCAGCACTCCGGCAGCGCCGATTGCGCCGGAAAAAACGGCTCAGGTCGTCACCCTGCATACCCGCCCCAAACAGCTGGACCGCAGCAAGACGGCTGTTTGTCTGCCATCGTATGAGCAGGTACGCGCCGATCCGGTGCTGTACGCGCATGCCTCGCGCATCCTGCACCTGGAATCCAACCCCGGTAACGCCCGGGCACTGGTGCAAAAACATGGCAAACGCTACCTGTGGCTAAATCCACCACCCGTTCCCCTCACCACCAAAGAACTGGACCGGGTGTATGAACTGCCCTACCAGCGCCGCCCGCATCCCGCGTATGGCGATGCAAAAATCCCCGCCTATGAGATGATCCGCTTCTCCATCAACATCATGCGCGGATGCTTCGGTGGCTGCACCTTCTGCTCCATCACCGAGCATGAGGGGCGCATTATCCAGAACCGCTCGGAAAAGAGCATCTTGAAGGAGATCGAAGCCATTCGTGACAATGTGCCGGGATTTACCGGCAATATCTCCGACCTTGGCGGGCCGACTGCCAACATGTGGCGCCTGCACTGCAAGGACGAAAAGATCGAATCGGCCTGCCGTCGCTTGTCCTGTGTGTATCCCGGCATCTGCAAGAACTTGAAAACCGACCAGATGCCTCTCGTACAGCTATACCGCAAGGCGCGGGCCATTCCCGGCATCAAGCGCATCTTCATCGCCTCTGGCCTGCGCTATGACCTGGCAGTGCAAACACCGGAATACGTCAAGGAACTGGTCACTCATCATGTCGGCGGCTATCTGAAGATCGCACCGGAACACACCGAGGCAGATCCCCTGTCGCACATGATGAAGCCAGGTATCGGGACCTATGATCGTTTCAAGTCCATGTTCGAGAAGTACTCGAGGGCAGCAGGAAAGGAGCAGTATTTGATTCCCTACTTCATCGCTGCCCATCCGGGCACCACAGATGAAGACATGCTCAACCTGGCCATGTGGCTGAAGAAAAACGGTTTTCGAGCCGACCAGGTACAGGCATATCTGCCCTCTCCCATGGCTTTGGCTACCGCCATGTGGCACACAGGCTACAACCCATTGAAGAAAATCGGTCGCGGTGAAAAGACTGTCTTCTCGCCCAAGGGAATGAAACAACGACGACTGCACAAGGCTTTCCTGCGCTATCACGATGCCAATAACTGGCCGTTGCTGCGCGAAGCCCTGAAAAAGATGGGACGCGCCGACCTGATTGGCAATGGCAAGCATCAGCTGATTCCCAGCTGGCAGCCCAGGGGAACCGGAGACGACAGCCCCGGTGGCAAAACACGTCCTTTCCGCACCAAACACACGTCTTCTGCACGAAGTAAGACCGGAAGAAAACACTCGGCAAAAAGGCGACGGCGATAAAACCTTTCCTGGTTCTTACTGTCAAAGTTCAGATAAAGACGCGTTTCTTGACTACACTAGTCGCATGAACCAACAACGAGAAAATACCAATATGGACAATCAGACCTGGGTAGCCGAATACAGCATCGGCGAAGAAATCGCCCATGCCATCACCCATGGCATCGGTATTCCCCTGAGCATCGCTGCCCTGGTTTTACTGGTTACCTTTTCCGCCCTGTATGGCACCGTCTGGCACATCACCAGCACGGCTGTCTATGGCAGCACACTGGTGCTGTTGTACACGGCATCCACCCTGTATCACAGCATTCCTCATGAGCGCGCAAAACCTCTGCTGCAGAAGTTTGATCACGCAGCCATCTTCCTGCTCATCGCCGGCACCTACACGCCTTTTACACTGGTGACATTGCAGGGCCCCTGGGGCTGGACGTTGTTCGGCATGGTGTGGGCGATTGCTATTTTCGGCGTATATATAAAACTTGCCGGCAGTGAACGCATGCAGCGTTGGTCGTTACCACTGTATCTCGGCATGGGCTGGCTGGTACTTTTTGCCATCAAGCCACTGATTGCCAACCTGGATACCGGCGGTCTGATCTTACTGGTTGCAGGGGGTCTGAGCTATACCTTGGGCGCGTTGATCTACGCCTGGGAAAGCCTGACATGGAACCATGCCATCTGGCATCTGTTCGTGCTGGCCGGCAGCATCCTGCAGTTCTTTTCTATCTTTTTCTACGTGGTACCGAGTTCGACCTGAAGCTTGTTCGCTTCTATCTCTCTAAGAATTTTCTCACGATGCCGTCTGTTACGCCGAGCGATCTTCAGGTAACGATATAGCAGTGCGATATAAACCATGGCCGGCAGTTGCACCAGCAGATCCACGCTGAACAAGGCAGCGGTATTTTCCGGATAGCTTCTGAGCGTAAAGAATGCCAGGATGCCCGCGCTCATGATCAACATGTCCCAATGCCTTTGCGGGATGTCATATTTGCCCAGATAGATGCGAAAGAAGAGCCACCAGGTGGCCAGCACCCCCCCCACATAGCCGATCATGCCCAGAATACCCCCGGACAACCAGGCATACAGCAGTCCGCTCTGGGTATTTTCATGGATGATGTGTCGATCTGCCTGTGGACCATAGCCCAGCAAGGGCTGTTCCTTGATCGCCTCCCAGGCATTGCGCCAGATGCGATCCCGCCCCGACATGAACTTGAAGCCTTCCACCCCCGTACCCCGGGTCGAATGCTCGACCACATACTGTTGTGTTTCCTCGGGTATCAAATCGATACCGCCGCCCAGGGCAAGCACAAACAACACCACCGCAATGATTCGTGGCACCTTGCCCATGAACAACATGATAAATACCAGGGTGCCTGCCAGAGAAAACAAGGCGCCGCGAGATTGCATGAACCAGACCAGCGACACCGAGGCCGCAAACACCGCACCAGCAATCAGCCAATTGCGCAGACTGTGTATGCGCCAGAACATGACGAAGGCCAGCATCGCAGGAATCGCCGCAAACCGCGCCATGCCCGTAGAACGGCTCATGGCGCCGCCCGCCACATCGCCTGCACGATTCACGATGCCGTAGCCGGTTTCCGCCTCGAACAGCATGTCCCTGGCGGTGAACAGCAGCAGCACCAGCACCGCTGCAGCGGTGATCCAGCTAAGGACATTCAGGCGCAACGCCTGTTCCAGCGGCTTGTCTCCCAGTATCACGAACAGGCGCACCACGACCAGCACGGCCAGGAAAGAAAATCCCCAATAGGCCGTGTTGAACCAAGGCTCCACCTGATACGTGGCAACCAGCATGGCAAGCCCATAAACCCAGAACAACATTTCCGGCAGCGTCAGCCGCGCAATGTGCTTCTTTCGGACGGTCAGCACCATCAGGCCACTCACGATCAGCACGGTCATGGGCGCGATCGCCCGCAGTGCATTGATCGTCTCCATGCCGCCGGTAGAAAATCCGGATAAATTCCATGGACCGGTATTGATGGCAGCCCACAAGGCCAGCCACATAAACACCGGCAAGCTGGCATAGGATGAAATCATGCTCTTGAGAGAAGCCTGCCTGCTCATGATATGAAGTCACTATTCCCAGTCATCACGGTTCGATAGACTTCCTCGATTTCCATCGCTTTGCGTTCCCAGGAATACTCCCCCGCCCGCCTGACAGCGCCTTCTGCCAATGACTGACGCCGCGGCTCGTCCCGGCACAAGGCATCAATGGCTTGTGTCAGGTCTGTTATGAGCTGCGCAGGGTTTTCCACCGGAAGCTTGACACCACATTCTTCATTCACCACATCAGAGAACCCACAATGATCAGGGCAGATCACCGGCAATCCCAAGGCCAGTGCTTCCAGCAAGACAGTAGAGGTCAGGTCCTTCAGGCTGGTAACCACGAACACATGTCCCCGGGACATCACTGTCAAAGCCTCATCCCGCGGAAGCAGTCCATGCCAGGTGCAACGATTTTGCACATCGAGCTCATGGGCTAGCCTTTTCCAGGAATCGCTCAAGGGGCCCTGCCCAAGAACGTCCAAATGCCAGGCACAGTCAGCTTCCATATGGATCAGTGCCTGCAACAGAAGCGGTAGTGCTTTGCCGGGAAGGTGTTCACCGCTCCATATCAGACGTAGCGGCTCGCCTGCATCCCTTGGGCTTGTCGCTCGCTCCATCCTTTCTGGCGGGCCAACCTCGCAGATCACCCGGCTATCCACGCCATACCAACGCCGAATCTCCCTTTGTATGCCACTGGTCGCGGCAATCACGGCACCCGCCTGTCGAAACGCCTTGCGGGCAGAACGCAGGAACAAACGCTGTGCGCCGTTGATCAGGTTACGACCCGCATAGTAAATCGCGCCGCGAATACCCAGCACCGGAAGAAAGCGCCAAGGCGTGTTCTCCAGCCCACCAACAGGCCCCCAAACAAAGGGGATATCCAGCTTCCACAGCCGTCCGGGAAAGCGGAAACCCACGTAGGTCAACTGATGGGCCAGGGAAAAATGTTCCTCTTGATGCAGCTGTTTCGCCAGTGTGAAAGCATCCTTCAGCCACAGCATATATGCCAGATTCATCACAGGCTTGGCTATTGATCCTTCGATTTTTTTCCAGCCGGGTGTCGGTCGATAGTGCCAGGGTTTATGCGACACATAGATGAAATGCACGTTAGACATTTCGTCCGGGTTGTTACTCAGATGCGCCTCGATATCATCCCGGTGATAATCTGCCACCAACACCCAGGGGTCACAAAATCCCGCAATGCATTTCACCCAGTTCCAACCCACGCCTTCTTCTGATCCCTTGCAGGGATTGCAGGCGTAGGCGTTGAGCACGACTTTCAGACCAGCATCATTCACTATAAACATGTACCGGGTTTATCGACAAAGACAAATCTAATGCCCCACAATAGTTTTATATAATCCAACAATATTCCCTTTTGCCCGAGACAGTTCTTTTAGCTTAAGACCAACAACGGCGCCAAGCACTGTTTGCATCATTCGAATTATCAGCCCTAGATAGCAGCGAGTAACAGATAACCTGTGTTTACGCACAAAAAACAATCTATTATTCACTTCCATAAGGCCAAAATTGAATAGTCGCTGTTTGTCCCATTCATCATGATGGTGAAAATGCTGGAATTTCGCATTGGACACAATCATCAATCGGCATTCCCGGCTTACCCCATAACTGAAATCCAGATCTTCAAGATAACTGTAACCCTGAAAAAAAGGATCAAAACGGTGTTTTTCTAACACGTCACGCCGCCATAGCACGGCACCAGATATCAACCACTCCACCTGAGCATTCTCTTTTACGTTTCCCAATCGCGTATGCCAGCCGCTAGGCGCGACTGCACCAGTTTCCGATCGATACAAACCCATTCCGCTCACAAGGCGGCTTTTTTTCAGTACCGAGCTACGAGCCTCTTCCTTCTCCACAAGGTTGAAAGCGGCACCACAGACGTCATCCGGCGCCGTCTGCCAGAAGGCGAGCATCTTCTCAAGCGCATCCGGATCAAAAACAATGTCATCATCCACGAACCCGATGAGATCGCATGCGGCATCTGCATGCGCCAGACCCGCGTTGCGCTGCGCTGCAGCAGAGGGTTCGCCTTCAAAGACATGGTAGCTGATTTCCAGCTGGGGGAATTCACACTTCAACTCCTCCTGGGCTACATCACTGGCATCAATGACGACCACCTGATCGGGGCGCACAGTCTGCTCAGACAGATTCCTCAGTAGTGCCCGGATATCCCTGGGGCGGTTTCGGGTCGGCACGATAAAAGAGAATCTAGGGCCTTTCAAAACGGTTTTGTTATTTGCCATGGCAATACGAATCCAAGCATGCTCCGGAAAAGGCCATTGGAGGCCGCCTTTTCACAGTTTCATTGATCACGACTATATTCCGACACGATATTCCTTACCGACACCATAAACGCCTTTTCCGAATACTGCTTCCCCTGCGCTTTGACCTGCAAGGTCAATTTCTGCTGCAGTTCTGCATCCTGCAGCACCAGATCAATTTTGTTGACGGCATCCGTTGCATCGGAATACAGCATTCTGCTATCGCTGACAATCTCCGCAGGTCCGCCCTCTACTGGCGCAAAAGAGATACAGCCAGCCTTCACCATTTCGGCAACTGCAATACCGAAAGCTTCTCCCTCGCAGCCATGGATACCAAACTTGCTATCAGCCAGCAAGCGTGCCTTTTTCTCTCCCCGGCAATCACCAGCGAAGCGAATCCAGTCACCTCTGGCCCTCGCCTGTTGATACAAATCTTTCCCATATATGCTGCTCTCCCAGTCCCCCAGAATGAGCAGCTCGACCTCATGACCCCTGTCCCGAACCTTACCGACAATGGATATTACTTTCTCCAACTCCTTCTCTGGAGAAATACGGCCCAGTGCGACAAAGCGATTCTTTCTGTTATTCGAGGGAACGATGGGGAATTCTCCCGCAACCGGAGGATAAATCACCCGGCTAGAAATGCCATACTTCTTGTGCAAGATTGCGGCGCTGAATTTCGAATTGGAAACGACACAGGTGCTTTCACGCAAGGCGTCAGCAGAAGCGATACTGTTGGAAAGCCACTGGGCAAACCCAAGATAGATGTGCCGAAGTGAATTGTCACCATGCACGAAACCTCGCCACCCTTGTTCTGGATGAAGGCGGCGGCGCTCTTCATCATCCCAGGAAAAATCCGCAATAAACTGTATCGTCGGCGTTCGCACATCAACTGGGTGATAGGTACTGAGCACCAGGTCAAAGCTCGGAGAAATCCGGCGCAGTTGCCGGTTGAACCATGCCACCTTCAAGGCATCACCAGCTTTCAGCCCGGCGATCCACCATGGCAATCCGGTTTCGATAACATTCACTTCAGAAGAATCGATTGCTGTGCCATAGATGGCGTTCAGTTCACCGAGATTCGCACCACCTGAAGTGACAATGGTAACCTGATGCGTATCCTTCAACGCCTCTACCGACCACAACAAACGCGCTTCAGAACCACCTCGATTGAGATAGGGATGGACGATCAGAACATTCACTTGTTTGTCCGCACGCTCTCGTGAAGATTTTTTTTCTTTCCCCTGCGGCCCGCAAATCCATCCGCTAGTGCCGACATTCGCAAACGGGCATCGGCGTAATTCCCCTTGACCATGGTCTTGACCACACCCAGTAGCAAAATCATCCCCACAACTGAAATACCCACCCAACCACCAACTTTCCCAAAGTGATCCCGACACAGATGGAATCTGTTTCGAATCGTATAATACAAACGGCGCCTGCTACCAAAGCTGTGGCTTCTGTGCTCAACCACCGCATGCAAGGGAACCAGCATCCGTACGCCCTTCTTCCTCAGCCGGAAGGAAAGCTCATCATCCTCGCAATAGAGGAAATAATCGGGACGCCAAACATATCCATCCTGTTGCAGCAACGTCCTCACAACACGCATATTCATCAGCAGCGCCGCGCCACCAACCCAATCAACCTCGATATAATCTTCATTCGCGGAATATTCGTGGCTCCAACCAACAAATGGAGAAAGCAGATAGATCAGCTTTGGAAATGAAGATTTTTGTATGGAGAACCTCTCCACGCCATCTCCGTCCACCTGAAACGCATATGCCACCGCACTCCCGTTGGACGATGCTTCGACCAAGCGCCGAATACAGTTGGGCTTTACTACACAATCATTGTTCAGGAACAGCACACTGTCACATATCATTCCTGCGCCCAGCACATAGTCCAGGCCAACATTGTTTCCCGCGGAAAATCCCAGGTTATGCGGGTTGGCGATCAGGGTCAGCGCCCTCCAGCTTCCCCCTTCGGCTGCTGTAGTTGTTGTCCTTGTTTGCCCCTCACCAACAAATGTAACCTCATTCAGTTGCGTACAGTCCGACAGCCAATCCTTAATGCGGGCAACAGAATCATCCGTCGAACCATTATCAACAAGCACGATGGAAAGCCTGGGGTAATCGTGGTCAATCAGTGAAGCAAGGCAGCGGATGGTATCCTTCCAGCCATTCCAGTTCAGCATGATTACCGCTACTGTTGGAACAAAGCGGGATTCGCCACCTGGCAACTCCCCCGGGAGGGAGATTTCCTGACCCTGTTGAAGACAATCTCCCATCAATCAACAGCGGACGCCGGGCGCGCCACTACAATGTATTGATAGGCCAGAAAACGACCGACCAGCCAGCCGGTCAGGCGCTGTGCGATCCGCCCTCTCCAGCCGCCAGTGTTGGAGGAAACCGCCAGCACCTGGAAGCCATTCTCCGCAAACAACGCTTCTACGTCTTTCCTAGCAAAGAAGCGCAAATGGCTTCGGTCCAGTATCCCCCTGTCCGAGTAGGAAAAAGCATCTTTCCATATGATTCCAAAAATGATCCGCCAATAGTTAATGTTTGGAAGGCTCGCAACTACTATCCCGTCTTCCCTTAACCAGCCCCTCAGTTTCCTGACAACACTGTAAGGATCGACAAGATGCTCCAGTACATCGGGACATAGAATCACGTCAAACTTCATTCCATCAAAAGCATTTTCCATTGTCTGAATATCGCCAATGGCTAGGCCGTCAAGCTTTTCTTGAAAATCAGTATCGAGCTTGCAATCCACAATATCAATGCCATACACAGCTTCAGCAAAGCCCTTTTCTTTAGCATGAACAAGCGTCCTACACCCACCCGCGCCAACTTCCAGCAAGCGCCTCTTCCTGTTTGACAGGGGGATGGCTTCCAGCACATCCAGGCGCACTTCCTGGAAATATCCTGCTCTTTTATCCGCATACAGCTCCTGCACAACATCATGGCGCTTGTCAGTCACTGTACCAGCCTCCCAAACGGCAAGAACTTTACGACCAGCACCCTACCTTCTTCACCCAAGCCAATTCTCCATGCCCACCATATCGCCATAGCCATCATTATGCTGCCCACAATGCCTAGTGCCCACAGGTTGACAGCAACGACCGAAGCAAGGAGCACCGACAACAGAACAATCGCAAAAGGAATCCACAACTTAACGCCGAGCTCGGAAAGCAGCCCGCTTCTTCTTCCAAGCAACAAGGCGTCAATAATCACGCGGGAAGCCCAGGCGACTGCCGCGCCGACAATGCCGAACTCGGCAACAAGCACATACAGCAGCAGCAGGTAAGGCAGAATTTCCACCAGGTGTATCAAGGCTACGGAGCGTGGTTGTCCACTGCCCTGCAATCTGGAGTGCGCAATAATGGCAAGACTGTTTGCCCAAAACCCCAGAATCAGTATCTGCGGAACCATCCCCGCCTCTCTGGAAAAATCGGCATCGATCCAGATACCAAGAAAAGGCTGGATGATGAAAGCAAGGACAACCAGCAGAGGCGTAATGACCGCAAGAACCGTTCCAGCGGCCCGGGCTTCCAGATATCTGTTTCTCTCTCCACTGGAGGCGGCAAAAAGCGGGAACAACGCCGCGCCCAGACTCCCGGCCAGAACAGTCACAGGCGAGATCAGGCTGTATGGTACGGCATAGAAAGTTACAGCTGCGGCGCCAATCAAAGTACCGATGAGTAATCTTTCCATACCCGACAGAATTGGCCCAATCACACCGCTCACCGTGATCCATCCACCATAGCGCCACAACCCCCCGACCAAATCCCTCCGCCATTTTGGTGATAGTGCGTAGGGCATGATTCTATAACATACAGCCACCCATCCCACCAAACTGAGGAGCCGAGCAAAAAACACTGCCATCGCCAGATCCCCCAGAGCAGGTGACAACAGCAACGCAGCGCCTAGCGGCAGCACCTGCAACAGAAATTTCGTGCCAACATCCAGGACATTGATTTCAAGAAAACGCCGCATTCCTGTCATGGCGCCACCAAACACTCCCGAAAGCAACAGCAGGATGAGAGACAAACTCACCCAAACCAGCGTATCTCCAACCTCCGCTCTCAGTCCAGAGTGCATCTGAACCCAATTCTCCAATGCATAGCCAACAGCAAAATAGAGCAGCGCAGCGCCCAGAAGACTGAGGGGAATAGCGCTCAGCAATGCCGTCCACAAAATCTCATGGCGTTTTTCTTCGGGACAATTCTCGGTGCATGCTGCCACCTGATGGGCGACCGCACGTCCAATACCGAAATCGAAAAGCCCAAAGTAGCCAAGCAACAACCAGATGACGCTCAGAACACCATAGCGTTCCACACCTATGACATCGATATATAACGGGACGGTCGCCAGAAGGACAACTAGGGACAAACCATGGCCGGCAAGATTATAGAACGTGTGACGGCGGACACTCATATGAGCATCAGGATGCTATCCCTTACTTTCAGCAACGTATTCGGCTGGGGCAAGCTTCTGCTTTTCATTTTCATA
>CAZFXI010000076.1:0-13037 GCA_964522855.1 uncultured Sedimenticola sp. | reverse complement strand
CCACCAAAGGAGGATGGAGGAGTGTACTGAATGTGTCAGTACATGCGCATTTTCTGATAGATTGACGTTTTCGTGCATTGACAATCCTCAATTTTGAGCATCTATACGTCCTTTTTGCCTGTTTTTGTGAAAAAGTTCCTCAATTAAACAGGGGCGCTAGTGTCTGCAGTGCCCTGTATTCGGCCACATCAGTCAATAATTGCTCGTGGCTGCCGTATCCTTTCAGTTCTCCGGCATCCAGCAGCAGGATGTGGTCCATGTCCGACAACTCATTGATTTGATGGGTAATCATGACAAATGTTCGTTCCTGGCAATGGGCGAGCAGATTTTTCATCAGGCGGCGGGCGGTAAGCGGATCCAGCCCTTCCGTGGGTTCGTCCAGGATCATAACCGGTGCATCCTTGAGCAAGGCTCTGGCAATGGCCAGACGCCGGGCTTCCCCTCCGGAAATCCTCAGGGCAGCTTCACCAATTTCCGTATCCAGGCCATCGTGCAGAGACTGTATCCAGTCCAGGATACAGGCCTTTTCACAGACAGCTTCAAGCGCTTTTCCGGTGGCATCGGGATTTGCCAGCAGCAGGTTCTGCCGGATAGTGCCGATGAACAGATGGCTGTGCTGGTCTACCACGGCTAGCTGCCTGCGCAATGCCTCAGCCGGCCATTGCCGTAAGTCCATGTTTCCAAAACAGATCTTGCCCCTGCTGGGTTGCTGGAATTTGAGCAGGAGGCTCAGTAAGGTTGTCTTGCCTGCCCCGGTGGGACCTAGAATGGCAGTTCTGCTCCCCTGGGGAATGACAAAATCCATTCCCCTGAGGATCGGTTGACTGCTATTCGGATAGCTGAAATCCACGTTCTCGAAGCGTATTTCAGAGTCGTCTGTGCTGGGAACATGCAGCTCGCGGGGTTCGATTATATCCGGTGCCTGATCGATGATGAAGAACAGGCGTCTGGCAGCAGCAAGGGTGCTGTGGATGGATTGAAAAGCCAGGGGCAGGGGCGTGACTGCCTCAAAACTCGCCAGGGCGAGGAAGGCAAACAATGGCAGGTCTGCCGGTGGACGGCTGCCGGCCACAATGACGGGTGTGAGAAGAACCAACATGAACCACAGCGCCAGCCAGGCGCAGAGCAATACCAGAGATTGCCCGGCAGCCATCCAGCGACTGACCTGCAATTGGCTGTTTCCCAGCGTGTTGCTCTGTTGTCGTATCCTTTCTGCATGGGCCAGGTCTGCACCATAGAGCAGGAGTTCTCCCAGCCCCTGGAGGGCATCGACAGTATCGGTTCGCAGCCGGGCTGAAGCCAGAACGGTCTCCCGACTGGATTTTTGGCTTTGACGTGCCAGCCACCAGGGAAAAATCAGTCCGGCCAGGAGCAGCAGCAAGGCTGCTGTCAATGCCAGATCGGGGTCTTGCCAGTACAGCCAGGCAATGAGAATCATGCCGCCCATGAGTGCTACGGCGATGGGCAAGAGGATGCGTAGATAGGCATTATCCAGGGTATCTATATCGGCACCCATGCGACTCAGCAGGTCGCCGCTGCGATAGGTTTCCAGACCCGCAGGGGCGAGGGGTTCCAGACGCTCATAGAACCAGACTCGCAACCCGGAGAGCACGCGCAGGGTGGCATCATGGGTGATGAGCCGTTCGCCGTAGCGCCCGGTGGTACGCAGGATGGCACAGGCGCGGATGATGGCGGCGGGGGTAAAGTAATTCATGGTGACTCCCGCCAGGCCTGCCAGCCCCATGGCGGCGATGAACCATCCCGACGTACCCATGAGCACCACATTGGCCAGCAAGGTGATCAGGGACAGCAGTGCGCCCAGCAGCAACCAGCCGTAGGCTGGGCTGAACAGCTGCACCAGGCGCAGGAAGTCTTTCATCTGCTTCTCCCGTATGCGCTGAGGAGCTGGCTGTACAGCCCGCGGTTTGCTCGGAGTGCTTCGTGATCACCTTGCTCGATCAGCCTGCCTTCCTGAAATACCAGGATGGTGTCCGCCTGGCGCACGCTGTGCAGGCGATGGGCAATGGTGATCACCGTAGCGTCTTGCGCCAGGTCGTCCACCGCTTGCTGAATCAGTTGCTCGCTGTGCAGGTCCAGATTGGCTGTCGGTTCGTCCAGCAGCACCAATGGTGCCTTTCGCAGGAAGGCTCGTGCCAGGGCAATGCGCTGGCGTTGTCCGCCGGAGAGCTTGCGACCACCTTCCCCAATGCCTGTTTCGAATCCTTGCGGCAAGTCCTGAATGAAGTCGAGACAGTGAGCGCTGGCTGCGGCCTGCTTCACCGCTTCGCGAGAAGCGCCCGTTTTGCCAAGTCGGATATTGTCGAGTACCGAGCCGTGAAACAGATGTGGTGATTGCGGCACCCAGGCGATCTGACTGCGCCAGCTTTGCAGATCCAGGTCACAAAGTGCTTGTCCATCGGCAAGGATCTCCCCGTTTGTGGGTTGCAGGAAACCCAGTAGCAGGTTGAAGAAGGTGGATTTTCCTGAACCACTGGGACCGACCACGGCGACACGCCGGCCTGCTGCAATAGTCAGCGTCAGGTTTTCCAGCCCGGTTCGATTGCCGGCATAGATAAAACCGACACTGTCCAGGCTGAAGGAAATACCGCTGCTCTGCTGCGGTAAAAAGATACGGGTGCCTGGTGGATGCGTTGGCGCTTCGAAAATGTTTATCAGTTGTTCGGCAGCCCCGATGGCGTCCATGCGATCGTGATATGTGCTGCCCAGGTTGCGCAGGGGAAGATAGAATTCCGGTGCCAGCAGCAGTACGAAGAAACCCTGCACGAAGTCCATTTGTCCCCAGTAGAGCCGAAAACCGATAATCACCGCCACCACGGCAATGCTTACGGTGGCAAAGAATTCCAGGGTGAAGGACGAAAGAAAGGCGATGCGCAATACCGACAGGGTACGACTACGGTATTCATCCGATATACGGCCGATGACCTTCGCTTCGCGCCTGCTGGCATTGAACAGTTTCAACGTCCCCAGACCCTGGATGACATCCAGAAAATAGGCATTCATGCGCGTCAGTTGCTGCCACTGGCGCTGGTTGCGTTTTTCCGCACCCTTGCCGATGAAAATCATGAATAACGGAATCAGCGGCGCGGTAGCCAATAGAATGAGTGCTGAGATCCAGTCCCGAGGCGCGATGAAGATCAGTAGCGAAAACGGGATGGCGGCCATGAAGATGGTGGCTGGCAGGTAGCGCGAATAATAGCCTCCCAGTGCTTCGATCCCGTCGCTGAGGCTGGTGGTCAGTTCACCACCGCTGTGGTTACTGATCCAGGCGGGTCCGAGCAGACGCAGCTTGTCGAACAGTTCTCCGCGCAGTTGGTGCTTGAGCTTGACGGCGGCGTGGGTAGCACTGTATTCACTCGCCCAGCCCAGAATCGCCCGCAGTAGAAACAGCGCCAGCAGTACTGACAGGGTTGGCCACTGGCTCTCCAACGTCTGGTGTTGGAAACTGATTGCATTGATGGTGTCGGCGAGCAGCCAGGCCTGTACCGCCAGCAGGATGCCACTGAGCCAGCCCAATCCGATGGTGCGGCGCAGCCAGGGATCAGCAAGGCTTTTTTGCTGTTTTAGCCAAGCTATTGCTTCCATGAAGTATCAGAAGAAGGCTGCTGCGCCCTGCCTTTTCAGGACAGGGCGCAAGGACGGGCTACTCGTCGTCATCGTCTCTGGCGATGCTCTCCTGGTGCTGTTCCGCCTCGTACCAGAGTACATTGATAATGCCAAAAGCCAGCGCCAATAACACGCCTAAAATCCAGGTGAAATACCACATCGTCTGTTTCTCCAATCAATAGGCTGAAAAGCGCTCTTCAATATCCTGCGTGGTAACCTTGCCCCACATCTTGTAGTAGTTCCATAGGGTATATCCGATGATGAGGGGCAGGAAGATCACGACCGCCCAGAACATCACCATGAGGGTCAGGTGGCTGGACGTGGCATCCCAGATCGTCAGGCTGTGATTGGGATTGGTGCTCGAAGGCATGATGAAGGGGAACAGGGAAATCCCCGCCGTCATGATGATACCCGCCAGTGCCAATGCGCTGGTCACAAAGCCCAGGCCGGGACGTGCGGCCCTGGACAGCACCATCGTTAGTGCTGCACCGCCAAAGCCCAGTAACGGGAATACCACGGTCAGCGGCATGTTGCGGTAGTTGTCGAACCAGGCGCCGGATGCCGGTTCCACCAACTTGGCCAGGGGGTTGGAGGCGCCGCCTGGGGGTGGCATGGAGGTAATATGATAACCGTCGATGCCAAATGCCAACCAGATACCTCCAAGCGCAAACAGCGCGATGGTGGCCAGGCCGCAGTAGCTGACCCAGCGGGCGGCCCTTGCTGCAAGCTCACCGGTGGTGCGCATCTGCAGCCAGATGGCGCCGTGCATGGTCAGCATGGCCACAGCCACCAGTCCGCACACCAGTGCAAAGGGGTGGAACAGGGCAAAG
Organism: uncultured Sedimenticola sp.; assembly: GCA_964522855.1. GTDB lineage: Bacteria > Pseudomonadota > Gammaproteobacteria > Chromatiales > Chromatiaceae > Thiolapillus. The sequence continues at coordinate 8,583 of CAZFXI010000076.1, read as the reverse complement.
AACGAGCCGGTATAGAAAGGCCGCATGAACTCATCCATGTGGAAAGGCACGCCCAGCAGCAAGTTGCCGAAGGCGATGCCAAATACCAGTGGCGGCACGAAGCTGCCGATGAACAGGCCAATGTCCCAGCTGTTGCGCCACTTGCTGTTTTCGAACTTGCTGCGGTAATCGAAGCCTACGGGACGGAAGAACAGGGCAAACAGCACCAGCAGCATGGCGAAGTAGAAGCCGGAAAAGGCGGCCGCATACACCATGGGCCAGGCGGCAAACAGCGCGCCGCCGGCGGTGATGAACCAGACTTGGTTGCCATCCCAGTGCGGACCCACGGTGTTGATCATCACGCGGCGATCCGCGTCGGTCTTGCCGATAAGAAGCAGCAGATTGCCCACGCCCATGTCCATGCCGTCGGCAATGGCAAAGCCGATGAAAAGAATGCCGATGAGCAACCACCAGACCAGTTTCAGGGTTTCATAGTCCATGATCATTACAACACCTCCTGTTCGGCTTTCTGCCTGGGCTGGTCGGCAAGTACGCCACCGGCGGAATCCTGTTCAAAGTGGTAGCGACCGGTGTGCAGGCTGCTCGGTCCCTTGCGGGCAAAATGGAACATGAGCCACATTTCGATGACCAGCAAGATGGTGTAGAAGATCACGAAGCCGGTGATGCTGATGATGAGATCCGTGACCGTCAGACTCGATGTGGCAAGGAAAGTCGGCAACACTTCACCGATGGCCCAGGGCTGGCGACCGTATTCCGCCACGAACCAGCCGAACTCGATGGCGATCCAGGGCAGGGGCATGCCGTACAGGGCCAGACGCAACAGCCAGCGTTTCTTCTCGATGACCCGTTTGGCGTTGTAGTAGAAGGCCATGATGAAGATGAACAGCATGGTAAAGCCCGACGCTACCATGATGCGGAAACCCCAGAATACCGGCGCAACATCCGGGATGCTGTCCCTCGTTGCCAGCTGGATCTGCGCTTCGGTGGCATCGACCACATCGGGCGTATAGCGCTTGAGTAACAGGCCATAACCCAGATCCTTCTTCACCTTTTCAAAGGCATCGATGGTCTGTTCGCTCTTGTCGCCGGCACGCAGTTTAACCAGCAGTCCGTAGGCGGTCTTGCCGTTGCGAATGCGTTTCTCATGCTCATGCATGAGATCCTTCAGCCCCATGACTTCTTCATCCAGCGAGCGTGTGGCGATGATGCCCATCACATAGGGAACCTTGATGGCACCGTGGGTTTCCTGGGCCTCGTTGTCCGGCATGCCCACCAGGGTAAAGGCGGCGGGCGCCTTTTCGGTTTCCCATTCGGCTTCGATGGCGGCCAGTTTCACCCGTTGTACATCACCCACTTCATAGCCACTCTCGTCACCGAGGATGATGACTGAAAAGATGGAGGCCAGGCCAAAGCCTGCGGCAACCGAGAAGGAGCGTTTTGCAAAAGCCAGATCCCGGCCCTTGAGGATGTACCAGGAACTGATACCAAGCACGAACATGGAGGCGGCCACATAGCCACCAGCCACGGTATGGATGAACTTGACCTGGGCGACGGGGTTGAAGATCAACTCCGCAAAGCTGGTCATTTCCATGCGCATGGTTTCATAGCTGAATTCGGCTCCAACGGGGTTCTGCATCCAGCCGTTGGCGATGAGTATCCACAGGGCGGACAGGTTGGTGCCGATGGCGGTGAGAAAGGTCACCCCCAGGTGCTGGCGCTTGCTCAGGCGTTCCCAACCGAGGAAGAACATGCCGACGAACGTGGATTCCAGGAAGAAGGCCATCAAGCCCTCGATCGCCAGGGGCGCGCCGAACACGTCACCGACATAGTGCGAGTAATAGGCCCAGTTGGTACCGAACTGGAATTCCATGGTCAAGCCCGTGGTCACGCCCAGGGCAAAGTTGATGCCGAACAGCTTGCCCCAGAAACGGGTCATGTCCTTGTAAATCTGGCGACCGGTCATGACATAGACCGATTCCATGATGACCAGAATCCAGGTCATGCCAAGCGTCAGGGGTACGAAAATAAAGTGGTATAAAACGGTGACGGCGAACTGCCAGCGTGACAGCTCGACCATTGTTGGATCCAGCATGGTCTCCTCCCTCTTAAGTGTACCGGGGTCGTCCCTGCGTTAGATAAAATCGCTGAAGGCAACTGCGATACGTTCATGGATTCGGTTGCTGTTGTTGTTGAGAATCCGCGTGTATTCGACTTCAACTGTAAGCCATCTTCAGCAAATCGGGCAACAGCTTTTTGCTATATCCCCAAAAAACCAATGGTACAAAGGGGCGCGCATCCACAGGGAACGCCGGAAAAAATTCCTTTGTTTCGGAGAAATTCGGGGATAATGTCTTCTTGATCGAAAAAGGTGGATCGCATAGTGAAATTTGAGTTGAATCATAGCTCTGCAGCCGCACGCCAGGGGCAGCTGCAGTTTGCTCGCGGCAATATCGATACCCCGGCTTTCATGCCGGTGGGTACCTATGGCACGGTCAAGGCCATGACGCCGGAAGAACTTGAGGGCATGGGCGCGCAAATCATCCTCGGCAATACCTTTCATCTGTGGTTGCGCCCGGGAACAGAGGTCATCAAGGCCCATGGCGATTTGCATGATTTCACCCACTGGCAACGCCCCATACTTACCGATTCCGGTGGTTTTCAGGTGTACAGCCTGGGTGAAATGCGCAAGATCACCGAGGAAGGGGTGCATTTCCGCTCCCCGGTGAATGGCTCAAAAGTGTTCATGGGGCCGGAAGAATCCATGGCCATACAGCGGGATCTGGGATCGGACATCGTCATGATCTTCGATGAATGTACGCCCTATCCGGCTACCGAGGATGAAGCACAGGTTTCCATGGAGTTGTCTCTGCGTTGGGCCAGGCGCAGCAAGGAGGCGCACGGTGACAACCCGGCGGCGCTGTTCGGTATCGTCCAGGGCGGTATCTATACCGATCTGCGTCAGCGTTCCCTGGAAGGGCTCATGGAGATCGGTTTTGACGGCTATGCCGTGGGTGGTCTGTCCGTGGGCGAGCCGCCGGAGGATCGCTGGCGGGTGCTGGACTACCTGGCTGACAGGCTGCCCGCAGACAAGCCCCGCTATCTCATGGGTGTGGGAACGCCGGAAGACATCGTGGAAGCGGTGAGCCGGGGCATCGACATGTTTGACTGTGTCATGCCCACGCGCAATGCGCGCAACGGCCATCTATTCACCCACGAAGGTGTGGTGCGCATCCGCAACGCCTGTCATGCCATGGATACCGGGCCGGTGGATGCCCATTGCGATTGCTATACCTGCAGCAACTACAGCCGTGCCTATCTGCGCCATCTGCAGCGCTGCAATGAAATTCTGGGGGCACGCCTGAACACCATCCACAATCTGTATTATTATCAGCAGCTCATGGCGAATCTGCGTGAGGCCATTGCCGCCGGCAGGCTGACTTCGTTCCGCGAAGATTTCTATATGGCCAAAGGCCTGCCGCTTCCTGCACTGTAAGGAGAAAGCCCGTGACACAAGACTTCAATGATTCACCCGAACCCGGCTGGGGAATAGCGGCCAGTCTCAAGATCATCATCGCCATCGTGGTGATGATCATTGCGGGGGCGGCGATTCTGTATGTGCTGGACATGCTTTCCCTGGAGCTGCTCAAAACCATTTCTATCAAGACGGCGCTGGTAGGCGGGGTATTGATCCTGGCCGGCCTGGTATTGGGATTGCTGGCGCGAAGTAAAAACTGATTTCATCTTGATACTGTTGGTTTTTGCGCCTATCTTCAATAGAGAGATGCAAGAAGGAGGTTTAGCATGAATATGCAAATTCAGTCGCCGGCCTTCAAGGAAGGCGAATCCATTCCCACCATCTATACCTGTGATGGTGATGACATTTCTCCGCCATTGGCATGGGAAGGCGTTCCCGAAGATGCCCGCAGCCTGGCGCTGATCGTCGATGATCCCGATGCACCGGATCCCGCAGCGCCAAAAATGGTGTGGGTACATTGGGTAATCTATAACCTGCCTGTCGATGCTTCCGGTCTGCCCGAAGCAGCCAGTCGCTTGCCCACGGGTACGCTGGAAGGCATCAACGACTGGCAGCGCACCGGCTATGGTGGCCCCTGCCCACCCATCGGGCGTCACCGCTATTTCTTCAAGCTCTATGCGTTGGATACGGTATTGCCCGACCTGGGGAAACCCACGAAAGATCTGCTGCTCCAGGCGATACAGGGTCATGTGATCGAAGAAGCGGTGCTCATGGGCACCTATTCCCATTGATCGGATGAGCGAACCTCATGGCCGTCAGCAACAATGAAATCGCGGTCATCTTCAACCGCATCGGCGATATCCTGGAGATCCAGGGAGAGAACCCCTTCCGCGTGCGTGCTTATCGCAATGCCGCGCGCATGGTGCAGGGGCTTTCCCGTAATCTGGCAGAGATGGTGGCGCAGGGTGAATCTCTCGAAGCCTTGCCCACGATCGGCAAGGATCTGGCGGCCAAGATTCGTGAGATCGTCAGCACGGGATCCCTGCGCAAGCTTCGACAACTAGAGGCATCCGTTTCACCAGGCGTGGTGGATCTGCTGCAGGTGCCGGGGTTGGGACCAAAACGCCTGAAACTACTGCGTGACTATCTGCATATCCATGACGTGAACGAGCTGGAAAAGGCGGCGCGCCAGGGTTTGGTGCGGCAACTGCCCGGTTTCGGGCAAAAGACAGAACAGAATATCCTGCGTGAGTTACAGGATCTACAGCAGCGTACCCGGCGTTTCCTGTGGGCCGAAGTGGAGGAAGTTGCCGAACAGCTGGTGGCTTGGCTGCGTAAACAGCCTGGCGTGAAGCAGGTGGAGATGGCCGGCAGTTACCGCCGCCGCCGGGAAACCGTGGGCGACCTGGATATCCTGGTCAGCGCTGTGAAAGATTCGAAGGTGATGGATGCCTTTACTGCTTTCGAAGCGGTTGAACGGGTGATCTCCAAGGGCCATACCCGTTCGACCGTGGTGTTGCGCACGGGACTGCAGGTGGATTTGCGCGTCGTGCCGCAAGTCAGCTTTGGCGCGGCCTGGCATTATTTCACCGGCAGCAAGGCGCACAATATTGCGGTGCGTGTGATGGGGGTGCAGCGGGGGCTGAAGGTCAACGAGTACGGCATTTTCGACAAGCAGGGCAAGCGTATCGCGGGGCGCACCGAAAAAGAGATCTATGATCAGATGGGGCTGCAGTGGATGGAGCCGGAACTGCGGGAAAAGCGCGGTGAATTGGAAGCCGCCGCCGAGGGCCGCCTGCCCAAGCTGATCGTGGAGACCGATCTGCGGGGTGATCTGCATTGCCATACGACTCGCAGTGACGGTCAGGACTCCCTGGAAGCCATGGTGAAAGCGGCCAGGGCGCTGGGCCACGATTATCTGGCCATTACCGAACACAGCCACCACCTGCGGGTGGCGCGGGGGCTCTCTCCCGATGAACTGCTGGCGCATTGCGACGCCATCGACAGCCTCAATGAGAAACTCAAGGGCATTCGCCTGTTGAAAGGGCTGGAAGTGGATATCCTCGAAGATGGTTCCCTGGACATGCCGGATAACGTACTGCAAAGGCTGGATGTCTGTCTGGGTGCCATTCATTCTGCTTTCGGTCTGTCCGAGCAGAAGCAGACCCAGCGGGTAATTCGCGCCATGGACAATCCGAATCTCAATATCCTGGCGCATCCCACGGCACGCCTTATCGGCAAACGTGCCGCCTGCCGTCTGGACATGGAGCAAGTCATGGATGCGGCGCTGGAACGGGGCTGCTACCTGGAACTGAATGCGCAGCCCCAGCGGCTGGATCTTGATGACATACACTGCCGCATGGCGAAAGAGCGTGGGCTCAAGGTAGTGATTTCCACCGATGCCCACAGCACCGGCCAGCTGGGCTATTTGCGCTATGGTGTCGCGCAGGCACGGCGGGGATGGTTGGAGAAGGAAGACGTACTCAACACCAAAGGGTTGGCATCTTTGCTCAAGGCGCTACGGCGCCCTTGATGCACCGTTCCTTCAATCACCGCTGGTGGCGCCGCCATTCAAACCCGCACCTGCAACCACGGCGGTAATGTCGCCTCCCGAATCGCTGATGGTTTCGCAGGCCATGACGCCATCCGGGCTGATGCTGCGGATGCTGCTGCCAGCGGAAAGCGTGCGCCGGTGGCTATACCATCAACGCTCATTTCCGCCCCCAGTGTTCTGGCCTGTGCCGGTTCGATATCCGTCAGTTGCGCTTGGAAGCAAATCATCTGCTCCTTTGCCGGCGGCTAGTCGTTCAGGTCGATATCCGCCTGCCACTGCTCGTGATCGAAGGCTTGCGTCTGTATCGGCTCGACGGCTTCCCTGCTCTTGAACAGTTCAAAGGTGACGGCTTGTGGCGCCCCATAGGCAGAGCAGAAAAACAATCAGCCAAGGAGGGGTGCCGATATTTTGAAAGTGCTCATGGTTTTTCTCCGGTGTTGTTTGTTTTACTTGTTTCAAGGTGCATTTGGTTTGAACTGTGCTGTCATCGTGATGGCTCGTACGGGAGTGATGACCGGTTCTCCATCAAGGGAGAATAACGGCGCGGAAGATGCCGCCGTCACCAACCTCGAATTCAGGCCCTAGTTCGATGCCGGTCCTGGCCTCGAACAGCACGTTGCCATAGGGACCGACGATCTGGAAGCCTTCTGTAGCTTGCAGCGCGTCACACTTCCAGCTGTCTGTCCCACCGATGGGTGTCACCGGCTTTGGAATGCTGTCGAAATGGCACAGGAATTCGATCCCGACGGATTTATCTGTATCCATGAGCACTGTGCAGGCGTTGCCGGTGCTGGACGCACAGGCGCTTCCCCAGGAGAGGCTGCTGGTTTCCCAGGATGGGTCGATGGTGGCAGTGAGTGCGATGGTTTCTCCCTGGAAGAAATGGCCCCTGCACTGAGAGCCACAATCGATGCCGGCAAAATCACTGGTCACGGTGCCGCTGCCCAATGGGTTTACCTGCAATACCTGACCGGTAAGGCTCAGCTGTACTTCATTGGCAGCAAGGTAATTTTCGTTGCCGGATTGGTTGGCGGCTACTGTGCAGGTGTGTTCGTGCAGCAGTGTCACCACGTTCCCGTTGACCCGGCAGATCTGCTGTGTACTGCTGCCGAAAACCACGGGATTGCCCGAGGCGCCGCTGCCGGAGACGCTCAAGGTGGCGCTGCCGCCGCTAGCTTCTGCCGCCAGACCATCGATTGTCTGGGGCGCCTTGCTGATGGTGGCTGTCAGCGTGAGTGGTCCTGCCAGGCTGTAATTACCAGCGTCACTACCGGTCAGGCTGAAACCGGAGAGGAAGATCGTCTTGTCGACACCTGCACTGGGATCAGCGAATGCCCCTGTGCCCGTGCCGCTCAGTGTCACATCATCAGCGTTGATGATACCGTTCAGGCTGGCCGTGCCAGTGAGGGTTGCGCTTGTGTTTCCGTCATAAACCTTGTTGTCTGCGCTGAGCCCGCTAAGAGTAAGTATCCTGCTTTGAACCTGATGGGTGAGTGACGTGCTATCGGGGTCATTGTTCACGTCGCCAGCGTAGTCGGCTGTGAAGTTGTAACTGCTGGCTGCTAGGCTATTGAGTACGCAGGTGGCCTGTCCCGCACTCAGTGTCTGGTTGCCGCCGTCACAGGTCAATGGGTTTCCCCCTTCACCAAACACAATGCTGCCTGTGGGAGAATTTCCGACCACAGTGGTTGTCAGAGTTACGGATTCGCCGTAAGTGGATGGGCTGGCTGGGGAACTCACCAGTGACATACCGCTGGTGATGATCACCCCATCGAAGGAGTCAACCGGCTGGCCGCCCCGCACCAAACGCAGATGATGGCTGTCAGCCCTGCTTGCTGCAAGGTTTTGGCCATCACTAAAATTTATTGCCCATCCTTCTCCGTCGCCAAATATGTCGAATTCGGATGTGGAGGACCAGAAATAGGTTGGTGAAGTCCAGGGGGTGTCAGGAAAAACAGTTTGGTTGATCGATGGACTCGTACCGCAGTATTCCACTATAGAAAGCAGTTCCTTGATGTTGGGTAAACGCCAGTCGTTGTGTCCGAGGTAGTTGGTGTTGTTTCTGTTGACCACTTCCTTGAGAACATTCTGCCAAGTGTCAGCCATTGGAGTGCCGGTGCAAGTATCATCCATGTAATCACCCGGTGTGTTGTTGTCATTCAATACCATTCCCAACGCACAGCGATCCCACACCAAACTTGTGTTGCTGTGGATTACAGTGCCACCGGCATTGAAAACAAAGTCGTTGCCGGGGGTGGATTCCGGCATATTGGCGACAGGATAACCTGCCGTACAGGCTGCTTTTGCGCCGCAAAATGGCAGGATCGTGGCAAATAGCATGACGGCTAGGTATTTGCCCGCCGGATGCCAGCTCTGTACGAGTTGTAGTGGCTCGATGTCGAATAGGTGATTCACGCGGGACATGATGAACTTCCTCTTGTGGCTGTGCGTTAGGCGTGTTGTCGTACTGGTGATATGTATCGGATTGGGCATGCTTCCCTAGGGTTGCCCACCGCGAACCAGGCGCACGGAATACGCTGTTGATTTTCCGGAT
>CAZFXI010000075.1:0-13494 GCA_964522855.1 uncultured Sedimenticola sp. | reverse complement strand
TTTTATACCACTGGCATCTACTCCTATATCTGGTTCGTTACCAACCGCAAAAGCCCCCAACGGCGCGGCAAGGTGCAGCTGATCAATGGCACCGACTTTGCCGGGAAAATGACAACAAGCCCTGGCAACAAGCGTAAAAAACTGGGCGAGGGGGATGCACCGGAACACCCCGGCGAGCCGGATCATATTGCCGAACTTACCAAAATCTACGCCGACTTCAAGCACAATGACACACGTACACTGGCGCAGATCAATACCAATGTGGAGCTGCCGAAAAAAGTCGCCAGGGATCAGAGCAAAACCCAGTTTGTCAGCAAAATATTCAACAATCAGGACTTCGCCTATTTAAAAATCACCGTCGAGCGACCCCTGCGCCTGAACTTTTCGGTAACGGATAAACGCATTTGTAAATTTAGGGGTTAGCTTGGAAAATGTTTAGCTGTATGCTTGGACGTCCATTTAATTGCGGGTTAATTGCGGGACTGACCCTGTCCGCCTAGACACAATTGCGCATAATGTATATTATGTTAAATGTTCTATTTGTCTGGATAGAAAGATTCCATCACTTCTCCTTCTCCTGTCGCGCCTCCTCCCATTTGCGCAGGCCAACCATCCCCTGGCCAAAAGAAATACCACCGTCATTGATGGGTATATTACTCGAAGTAAGTGTTTCAATACCTTGTTCTAACAAGTATTTATCTGTCAATTTAAATAATAAACTGTTTTGATAAACACCCCCGGCAAGAGCGACTTTATCGATACCGTGTTGGTTGCACAGATCCTTCGCGGTGGTTGCTACAGCAGCAGCCAGGCCCAAATGAAAGCGCGCTGCAACGATACAAGGTGGTATTCCCTTCTGGAGATCATCCAGAATCTCCAACCACAAAGGCGCCCAACGCAATTGCCGATCTTGCGCGTCAAAGTCAAAGGGATAGGCATCTGTGTCTTTCAGTTCACGGATGCAGGGTTCTGCCATAGCCTGTAACTCCATGGCGGCCTGGCCTTCAAAGCTGGACTGTTCGCGACAGATTCCCGCAGCCGCTGCTACCGCGTCGAACAGCCGACCGGCTGATGAAGCCATCGGGCTGTTTATTCGTTTGTCCATCATGATCTGCAGATTGTGTAGCGGTTTTTTCTGTAAAAATCGGATCAGTTCCAGGTCCGCATATTGTTGTTGTACTTGCTCCCAGTCCAACACAGTCGTGAGATAGGCAAAGGTATTGCGCCAGGGCTCAAACATCGCCTTGCTGCCGCCGGGCATGGGAACAGGCTGGAAACTGGCCAGCCTTTGGAAACTTTTGTAGTCAGCCAATAAAAATTCGCCGCCCCAGAAAGTGCCATCTTCACCATACCCGAGGCCATCGAGCGCGATACCCAGTACGGGATCGGAATCCAGTGCCATGCCCTGCTCCGCCATACAGGCGACGATATGGGCATGGTGGTGCTGCACTTCAATCAATGGAAGCCGTTGCTCACTGGAAAACTGTCTGCCCAGTTTGCTGGAAAGATACTCGGGGTGCTTGTCCACGACGATGAGGTCTGGCGTGAAGTCATACAGCTTCTGGTAGTGCCGTATCATGCTCTGATATTCGCGAAAAGTATCTGCGTTTTCCAGATCACCCAAATGCTGGGACAGGATAGCCTTGCCATCACTGATCAGGCAGAATGTGCTTTTCAGTTCACCACCCATAGCCAGTATGCGCAAGGATCCGTCGCATCTTGGCGGCAGTGTTATAGGCATAGGTACATAACCCCTGGCCCTGCGCAGCAACCGGGGTTGCTCATCGACGATATGCACTACTGAATCATCCAGGCGCGTAACGATCTTCCGGTTGTGTAACAAATAGAAGTCCGCGATGCCATGCAGGCGCTGGCGGGCTTCATCGTTATCTATTGATTGGGGCTCGTCACTGAGATTGCCGGACGTTAGCACAATCGGGCGTTGCAAAGACGCCATCAAGAGGTGATGCAACGGCGTATAGGGCAACATGAATCCCAGTGTATTTTGTCCCGGTGCCAGACCATCGGCCAGACAGGCCCCCTTTTTGGACAGAACAACAATCGGAGCCGCTGTATTACCCAGTGCTTCAACTGCTGCATCGTCCACCAGGACATATTGGCTAACCATGGCGATATCCCGAGCCATGAGCGCAAAAGCCTTGTGATGGCGCTGTTTGCGCTGGCGTAATTTTGTCACCGCCGTTTCGTTGCCGGCGTCACAAGCCAGATGAATGCCGCCGATGCCCTTGATGGCAAGGATATAGCCCTGTCGCAGCAGGCTGGCTGCCATTTCGATGGTGTCGAGGCCCGGTTCCGACACCAGTGGTTTGGCGTCATTGTCTTCCAGACAGACATTGGGGCCACACTGCCTGCAGGCATTGGGTTGCGCATGGAAGCGGCGATTGGCAGGGTCCTCATATTCTGCCTGACATTTTTCACACATCGGAAACTCGGCCATGCTGGTATTGGCGCGATCATAGGGAATGGTTCGAACGATCGACAGCCTTGGGCCACAATGGGTGCAATTGGTAAAAGGATAACGGTAGCGGCGATTGGCAGGGTCCATCACTTCTGCCAGGCAATCCTGACAGGTTGCTGCATCCGGCGTTACGCCGGTACGAATCACCCCGCCTTTGCTGGAGACGATGGAGAAACCTGCGGGGATTCTGGCCTGGCTGTCCAGCGCAGTGCGTTCGATGGTTTGAATGACTGCCAAGGGGGGCTGTTGAGCCTGCATGTCTTCCACCAGGGCATCCAGTGAAGCGCGGTTTCCCCAGGCATGTACGACGACACCTTGCGCATCGTTCCACACCTGCCCGACGATACCCTGCTCTTGCGCCAGCCGCCAGACCAGGGGGCGAAACCCCACGCCCTGCACGATGCCCGTAACGCGCATGCGCTCGCCTGCGATCGATGCAGCATGCGCATCCTGACCGGGCAACTCAGCAGATCCGTGGCAGTTGTTCGCCGGCCAGCCAGTCAACCATTCTGCTGCCGCCGAGGCGGGTCTGCATCTGAACAAAACCACGTTCATCTTCCACCACCTCACCGATGATCGCGGCCTGCTTCCCCAGTGGGTGAGTTTGCATTATTTCCACGAGCCCGTCGGCGTCCTGCCTGTCGCAGATGCATACCAGCTTTCCTTCGTTGGCTACATACAAGGGATCGAGTCCCAATAACTCACAGGCCGCATCCACGGCGGGATCGATGGGGATCGCCATTTCCTGGAGTGTCATGCCCACTCCGGATTGCAGCGCCAGTTCGTTCAGGGTGGTGGCCAGACCGCCTCTCGTGGGATCACGCAAACAGTGGATGCCCGGCGCGGCGGCGACCATTTCGGCAACCAGCCCATGCAAGGCGGCAGAATCCGAGGTGATGGTGGTTTCGAAAGTCAGGTTTTCCCGACAGGACATGATGGCGACCCCATGATCCCCAAGCGTCCCGCTGACGAGGATGGCATCACCGGGTTGCGCCCGCTCACCGGAGATGTTGATGCCGTCTGGCACTGAGCCTATGCCGGTGGTGGTAATAAACAAACCGTCACCCTTGCCCTTCTCCACCACCTTGGTATCACCTGTGACTACCGGGACACCGGCCGTATTGGCTGCTTCTGCCATGCTGATGACGATCTGTTCCAGCTCGCTAAGGGGAAAACCTTCCTCGATAATGAAGCCTGCCGACAGATACAGGGGTTTGGCGCCGGACATGGCGACATCGTTGATAGTGCCATGCACGGACAAGGAACCTATGTCCCCGCCGGGAAAGAACAGAGGTGAAATAACATGGCCGTCGGTACTCATCACCATGCGCCCCGGGGGAGTATCGAACATGGCCTGGTCATTGCCCTGACGCAGCAGCTCATTGTCAAAATGTTTCACAAAGATCTCTTCGATCAATTGCGCCATGGCGCGGCCGCCACTTCCATGCGTCATGTCCACCCGGCCTTCTCTGGTATCGATACGCACAGGAAAATGTTTTGGCCTGACTGTCATGCCGCCGTCTCCTGTGTTGACCCCAAGCTGCGAAAGCGCCCGTAACTCCAGTAGGCTGCACATGCTCCTTCCGAAGATACCATGCAGGCGCCCATGGGGTTTTCCGGCGTACAAATTGTGCCGAAGAGTTTGCAATCCGTGGGTATTTTCACCCCCCTGAGTATGCGCGGGCATTCGCAGCCCGTGACATCCGATGCCTGGATAGCGGGCATGGCAAAGCGTTTTTCCGCATCAAATGTTGCGTAGCTGTTTTTGATACGCAAAGCGCTCTCGGGGATCATTCCCAATCCCCGCCACTCGAAGTTGGGGCGCAGTTCCATGACGTCCGCTACCAGCGCCTGGGCCTTGCGGTTGCCTTCCCGTGAAACAACCCGCGTGTATTCATTCTCCACTTCGGCACGGCCAGTGTTGATCTGGCGTACCAGCATCAGTGCTGACTGCATGACATCCAGCGGTTCAAAACCGGCAATAACTACAGGCTTTGAGTAATTTTTAGTAAAATATTCATAGGGTTGACTTCCTATTATAGAACTTACGTGAGATGGGCCAAGGAAGCCGTCGATCGCGACAGAGCAGGCATCTTCCGTGTCTGGCGCATCCAGGATGCGTGCAATGGCCGGTGGTGTGAGTACATGGTTGCAGAACACGCTGAAATTTTTCAGTTGTTCTGCCTGGGCCTGCCTGATGGCAACGGCGGTGGGTGGTGTTGTGGTTTCAAAACCGATGGCGAAAAACACCACTTGGCGTTTCGGATTGTCACGGGCTATATTCAGCGCATCCTGTGTTGAATACAGCATACGCACATCACCACCTTCTGCCTTGAGTTTGAGCAGGCTCTTGCGTCCACTTGCCGGCACACGCAACATGTCACCGTAAGTGCACAGAATGACATCGTGATCCTGTACCAATTGAATGGCATTGTCGATGCGGCCGATAGGCAACACGCAAACGGGGCAGCCGGGTCCGTGCACAAACCGGATATTGGGTGGCATCAGATCCTGTACGCCATAGCGGAAAATGGCATGGGTATGGCCGCCGCAGAATTCCATCAGATTGTATTGGCGCTCGGGTTCCACTGCCTCATGAATGGCGGCAGACAAGCGCCGTGCCAGATCACGACGCCGGAATTCCTCGACAAACTTCACGATGGCGCCTTGTCTTCGATGCCTTCTGCAAACAGCTGCAGCGTTCGTTCCGCCTCTTTTGGACTGAGCTTGCTCAAGGCGTAGCCCACATGAATCAGGACAAAATCACCCTCCCCGACATCTTCTACCAGCGCGAGAGATATTTCTTTCCTGATTTCGCCCAAAGCAACAACAGCAGTGTCTGCCTGTTCGTCTATGCTGATGATCTGTGCTGGCAGTGCGAGACACATGATCAGCGCCCGATCAGCGCCAGTTGCCGGGTAGCACGAATCCACCGGTACCAGTCATCCATGCCTTCCCCGGTAGTGGCGGAGATCTGAATGATCTTGATGCCCGGATTTACCCGCTTGGCATAATCGATGCATTTATCCACATCGAATTGCAAATAGGGCAGCAGATCTATCTTGTTGAGCAGCATCAGATCCGACGCATGGAACATATCCGGATATTTGATGGGCTTGTCCTCTCCTTCGGTTACCGACAGGATGGCGACCTTGTGCGCCTCACCCAGGTCGAAGGCCGCCGGACAAACCAGGTTACCGACATTTTCGATGAACAAGACACTCTCGTCATCCGGATTCAAGGTTTCGAGCGCATGCCCCACCATGTGACCGTCAAGATGGCAACCCTTGCCGGTATTGATCTGCAGTGCCTTGACGCCGGTTTCACGGATACGCTCGGCATCGTTTGCCGTCTGCTGATCTCCTTCTATCACCGACAGTCCCAGCTCGTTTTTTAGGTCGTCGATGGTGCGGGTCAACAGCATGGTCTTGCCTGATCCCGGGCTGGACACAAGGTTCAGGGCCAGGATGCCGTGCTCACTGAACCAGCGCCGATTGGCGGCGGCATATTCGTTGTTCTTGCCAAGAATATCTGTCTCGATCTGCACCATGCGTGCCTGGGTCAATCCCGGCGCATGCGCATGGGCCGGACCCTGGCCATAATCATGGGCATGATCCCCATGAGGGTGATGATCATGGGCATGATGGTGGTGATCGTGGGTGTGTTCATGACCTTCGATCTGGGTGTCGCCCTCACCGCATCCGCATACTGTGCACATCATTCCACCTCCAGCTCTTTGATTTTCATTTCTTCTCCGCCTGATACCTGCAACTGATAGCTGCCGCAATCCGGGCAGGCATCGAAACGCCGACTTATCTTCACCGTATGTGCACACTGCATGCACCAAGCCCGTCCCGGCACCTCGATGATCTCCAACCTGGCTGCATCTGCCAATGTGCCACGACTGACCACTTCAAAGCCAAAACGCATGGCATCAACCTCCACTCCGGAGAGTACGCCGATTTCCAGCCACAGGGTTTTTACCCGACTGAAGCCCTGACTAGCTGCATTGTCCTCCAGGATCTGCACAATGCTCTCACACAACGCCATTTCATGCATCCCGGACTGCCCTTTCCAGTGCCAGTTCATAGCCGACACAGGGATCGATGGCATTGATCAACAATCGCGCCTGTTGCTCTATCTGAGTTCTGTCGCCGTTCAAGGTGGAAAGTGCTTTTACCACGACGCCTTGCGGATGAAAGTTCCATTCTGTCGGCGCCAGAATCTGATATCTGCCGATGACGCCGCCCTGCAGTTCCACACGATGCACCAATTGGCCTCGCGCCGCCCTCGCCTGGCCGATCCCCCGGTGGCTCGGCGTCACTCCCCTCTCTCTTTGCTGGTCCGCAGTTGCCATGTCGATCGGCATCAAGCGTTGGGACAATTGTGCAAGTTCCGTGAGCCGGGCAATCAAGCGGGTCAGCAAGCCATTGCCGAATGTCACTTCCAGTGCATTCAGCAAAGAGCTGTGCACGCGAGTGAAGGTCGTTGTTTCCCGACATTCTGACTGCCAGCGGGGCCTTTCCACAAACCGCGAATCCTGAAATCTTCGATGCAGTTCATCCTGTGACAAGGTGGGCAAGTCGTGCATGTCACACTGCCCTGCTGCACTCCATCCGTTTTCGATAACGTACTGGATCAAACTGGCTGCGACCGTCTGCTTTTTTGATGCCCATGTTTCCAGCATCTCAATATCGCTGATCATCAGCCATTCACTGGTGGGCATGGCGAAAACCTGCGTTTGCAATAACTCGGTGAGGCGCGCTTCGACGATTTCAAGACCACGCCTGTCCGGCTGACACCCTGCTGCTTCCGGCAGGAAAACAGGCTGCGCCGGACATAGCACTTTTTGATAGTCATTCTGGATGGTGATTACCCGCATCATGCTGTCCTTGTCAGGCTTTCCGGCAGTAAAAGCCGGCCAATCCAGAAAAATTCGCCACAAGTGCTCTCGCACGGTTTCCATATCAACCAGCTTGTCACGCAGCATTTCCACCGCGTCTACGGGATGCCTGCCATTGGCATTCTCACAAGCTCGAACAGCGGCACAGGATTGGGCGGTCGCGCAAACGCTGAACAACAAGGGAAACAGATCGAGACACCGGGTTACGGTTTTACCTTCAAACACCCGGGATGCATGCACAGGCCGGCCGGATACGATAGCGGCTGTTTGTACCGTGTCCGCGTCTGTTGACAGCCTGATAGTCAGGTTTCCTTCAATACCCACATTCGGTATCCCGGCTGATTTGGCCTCATTGATTGAGGTGTTCTCTACTGGAAGCGGTATCTCAGATGCCGCGCTTCCGGTTGGTAGTATTTCATCATTTCCGGTGCGAGCTGCCGCAGGGTTTCTTCACGACTGGATGCAGCAGGATGCGTATTCAGCAGTTCGGGTGGCGATTTCTTGTTGACCTGTCCCATTTTGCGCCACAGGCTTGCCGCCGCATAAGGGTCATAACCGGCCCTGGCCGCGATTTCAATGCCGATACGATCTGCCTCTGTCTCTGCGGCACGGCTGTAAGGCAGCGAGATAGCCACCGTCGCTGCGAGAGCGGCCCCGGTCAGTGCCGCGCTGCGGTATCTGTTGTCTTTCAGTGCTGTAGCCGAAAGTACGGCCAGGCCGATTTGGGAGGCCATGGCCACGGACATCTGTTCAGCCACGTGATTGGCCAGGGCGTGGCTGATCTCGTGCGCCATGACCTGTGCCAGCTCATCGTCCGTAGGCTTGACCTGCTCGATAAGTCCCGTATAAATTGCCATTTTTCCACCGGCCATGCACCAGGCATTTACCGTATCAGGTTCGTCCACCAGAGCCACTTCCCAGTCCCAGCTGCGGGCTTCGGGATACATCTTTTCTGCCTCCACAATCAACCGTCCGGTGATGCGCTTTATCCGCTCCACCAACTGTGGGTCGGTATTGAGTTTGCCCTCTTTTTTGTACTTTTCCAGTTTTTCCGGATAGGCCATAGCGGATGCCTTCACCGCATGCTCGGGACTGACCAGCATCAACTGTGATCTTCCGGTCGGGCTGGTAGCACAGGCCGCCAGAAAGATGGCCGTAGAAAGCAGGAAAACGAGGGAACGGATCATAAGAATCAAGACAATGGAAAGCGTGTATTTGCTATCATAACCCATCTACCCAATCATCAACAAAAAGGCACTTTTTGAACACCGCTGCTATTGCCACTCGTTGGCAACACTATGTCCACCTCATGCGATTGGACAAACCCATCGGCATTTTGTTGCTCCTGTGGCCGACTTTGTGGGCCTTGTGGATCGCCGGCGACGGACATCCCAAGCCCTGGCTGGTAGCTGTCTTTGTCGCCGGTGTGGTGCTGATGCGCTCGGCAGGTTGTGTTATCAACGATTACGCGGATCGCAAAATCGACAGCCATGTCAAACGCACCGCGCAGCGTCCTCTGACGGCTGGACTGGTAAGCAAGAAAGAAGCCTTGACGCTGTTTTCCCTGCTGGTAGTGCTGGCCTTTCTGCTGGTGCTGACCCTCAATCCGCTGACCATCGGCTTGTCGCTGGTGGGCGCCTTTCTTGCCATCAGCTACCCGTTTACCAAGCGCTTCACCCATTTGCCCCAGGCGTATCTGGGCGCAGCCTTCGGCTGGGCCATCCCCATGGCGTTCGCCGCCCAGACCGGCTCCGTGGACTCCCGCTCCTGGTGGTTATTCGGCGCGGTACTGGTATGGGCGCTGATCTACGACACCATGTATGCCATGGTAGACAGGGACGACGACGTGAACATCGGGGTCAAGTCCACCGCCATCCTGTTTGGCCGTTACGACCGCCTCATCATTGGCTTGCTGCAAGTGCTATTCCTGGGATTGCTGTTTCATGTTGGGCACCTGTTTGGACTGGGTGATTACTATGTCATCAGCCTCGCTGCGGCAGCGATGTTGATGCTTTATCACCAATGGTTGATCCGCGATCGCCAACGGGAATTGTGTTTCAAGGCTTTCCTGCACAATCACTGGGTCGGGGTGATCATTTTTGCAGGCATCGTTGCCGATTACACATTTCGATGAACCTTTCTGAGCTCATGGAACACGATGCCCGCTTTGTCTGGCATCCCTACGCTGCCATGCACGGTGGCAACCCCGTGTTTCCTGTGGCTTCTGCCCGGGGCGTACGCCTGACACTGGTCAGCGGTGAGGAACTGATCGATGGCATGGCATCCTGGTGGTGCGCTATTCACGGTTACAATCACCCGGCTCTGAACGCGGCCATTGAAATCCAGTTGCAGGAGATGGCGCATGTGATGTTTGGCGGCCTGACTCATGCCCCCGCGGTAGAGCTGGCGACGCGTCTGGCCCAGTTGACGCCAGCGCCATTGCAAAGTGTATTTTTTGCCGACTCCGGCTCTGTAGCGGTAGAAGTGGCCATGAAAATGGCCATTCAGTACTGGCATGCCAGAGGTCAGTCCAGGCAGCGCTTCCTCAGCTTGCGCAATGGCTATCACGGTGACACCCTGGGCGCCATGTCGGTGTGTGACCCGGTTACCGGGATGCATGGTCTTTTTTCCGATGCACTCCCCAGGCAGTTGTTCGCCCCTGCCCCGTCGCCGGGTTTTGGTGAACCTTGTACCGAAACACATCTTCAGGAATTCACCGCACTGTTGCAGAACCATGCCCGGGAGATTGCTGCCGTCATACTGGAACCCGTGGTTCAAGGCGCAGGCGGTATGCGCTTCTACTCTGCAGACTATCTGAAACAGGTACGCCGTCTTTGCGATGCACACGATGTGCTGCTAATAGCCGACGAAATCGCCACCGGATTTGGCCGCACGGGAAAGCTGTTCGCCTGCGAATGGGCGGACATCAGCCCGGATATTCTCTGCCTTGGAAAAGCATTGACCGGCGGTTACCTGACCCTGGCGGCCACGCTGACCACGACGACCATCAGCGAAACCATCAGCAACAATGAGCCCGGCGTGTTCATGCACGGTCCTACCTTCATGGCCAATCCCCTGGCCTGCGCGGTAGCCAACGCCAGCATTCAGCTGTTGCTGGACAGCCCGTGGCAACAACGTGTGCGGCAGATCGAGCAGGGATTGCGACAAGGGCTGGCTCCGTGTGGAGAACTGGATGGGGTTGCCGAGGTGCGCGTGCTGGGGGCTATCGGCGTCGTTGAACTCAAGCAGCCGGTTGATATGAAAACCATTCAACCGGCATTCGTCAAAGCGGGTGTGTGGGTGCGACCTTTTGGCAAGCTGGTGTATCTGATGCCAGCTTTCATCATGGAAGAGGAAGATCTGGCACGACTTTGCGCTGCTGTGGTCAGCGTGGTGGCAGCACAGACATGAAGCCGTCTGTTGGCGTCGTTGCCGCGGCCGGTTTTGTGGAGCAGGCCTTGAGCCTGACTCAACGGTTAGGGCTGGCGCTGATCGAACAGGGCGACCCTGAACCCGACTTCCTGCTGCAATTTACCAATGATCGCCTGCAACTGCTGCAATCCGGCGATAACGTTCCCGGCCCCATTTGGGCGGACTTCGTTGCGGGCAAGGCAGCTCATCGCAGGCAACAGGGAGAAGGCCGCAGCTCACCCCTGGCCCGGGCGGTTGGTTTCAAGCCAGGTTTTATTCCGGTGGTCATCGATGGCACGGCGGGTCTGGGCCAGGATGCCCTGGTTCTGGCGACGCTAGGCTGTCAGGTTACGCTGGTGGAGCAATCCCCGATCATCCATGCCTTGCTGGAAGATGGCTTGCGGCGTGGGAGTGAATCCCCGGAAACCACCGACATCATCGAGCGCATGTCCCTCGTGCATGCAGATGCCGCCACCTATCTGCGACAATTGCCGGATTCTGCCCGCCCGGATACGATTTACCTCGATCCCATGTATCCCCATCGCGGCAAGAAAGCCTTGTCGAAGAAGGAAATGCAAACTTTCCAGAAGCTGCTGGGGCCAGATCAACAGGGGGAGGCATTGCTCCAGACCGCGCGCCAGACAACTCATAAACGGGTTGTGGTGAAACGTCCACGTAAAGCCCCTTTTCTGGGAGATCAGATGCCCGCTTTCCAGATCAACGGACCGAAGACGCGCTATGACGTCTATCTTCCTGTTCTTCCAGCAGATACTTTCTGAAGAACATCACCACTACCTGCTGATAGACATCACGGTTTTCCTTCTTGCGATAGCCATGACCTTCGTTGAGCGCATTCATGTACCACACGGGCTGGCCCTTGGTTCGCAGCGCCTTGACGATCTGTTCCGCCTCGGTCACCGGTACGCGGGGATCGTTCTGCCCCTGCACCACCAGCAGCGGAATACCGATCTTTTCCACGTTGTTCAGGGGACTGATCTTTTCCAGATGGGCGCGCATGGCCGGATCCCGTTCGTCGCCGTACTCCACCCGGCGCAGATCACGTCGGTAGTCCTTCGTATTTTCCAGAAAGGTCACGAAGTTGCTGATGCCCACGATATCCACCGCCGCCTTGAGGCGATCACTGTAATGCACCGCGCTGGCCAGCACCATGTAGCCGCCGTAGCTGCCGCCGAACACCGCCACCCGCTTCTGATCCAAATCCTTCTGCGTAGCGATCCAGTCCAGCAGCGCACCGATGTCCTTCACCGAATCTTCCCGTTTAAAACCATTGTCCAGGGAGAGCCAGGTCTTGCCATAACCTGACGAGCCGCGCACATTGGGCACCACGATTGCCACACCCAGTTTGTTCAGCCACATCTGGTAAGTGCTGGAGAAACGCGGGCGCGCCTGCCCCTCCGGGCCGCCGTGAATGGATACAACGACCGGAAACGGCCCTTTCCCCCGGGGTTTGTACAGCCATGCAGGAATCTGCCGGGGTTTGCCATTCACGGTATCGAATCCGGGATAGTGAATCAGCTCCGGTTCGATAAAGTCAGCCGTATCCAGGCCGCCGACCTCGCTGAAAGTCCAGCGTTCCAGGTTACCTGCATCCAGGGGGCGCTCCCCCAGGAATAGCACGAAGCTGTCGGTGGGTGTCTTCGGGGTGTTCAGGCTCATGGCCAGTTGTTTTCCATCCGGACTGAACATGGCGCCGGATACCAGACCCATGGGAAGATTTTCAACTTTGCGGTAGGACATGCTTGTCGTGTCCAGTAGATAGAGTTCACTACGCCCGTTCGCATTGACGGTGAAGACACCCCGGCTGCGATCCGGACTCAGCACCAGACTGTCCACATCCCAGGGTATATCCTGTGTGATGAAACGTATCTGTTTGGGGTTTTCCAGAGACTGCCAGGCGAGCTGTTCAAACTCACCGTTACGATCGGTAATGAAGAAAATGCCTTTGTCTGTTGCATCGAAAGCCTGTGGAAGATTCACCGAGTCTTTCTCGACACCTGCCAATACCTGTTTTTCGCCGCTTTGAAGATCCAGCAGCAGGATACGGGAAACGGCCACGCTGATATAGTTGCTCAGCAGCAGCTTCCTCCCGTCGGCAGAAAATTCCTGTGCACCCCACCAGCTGCCATCGGGTGATTGCAGAACCAGCCTTGCCGCGTCCGGCTCAGCGACAGACATTACCCAGATGTCATTGGCTTTGCCGTTTCTGCGGGTACTCTGGAAGGCAATGCGCTTTCCCTGGCGATCCCAGGTCACTGCGCCGTTGCGCGATTCGCCGTCACTGAGCATCTTCCAGTCACCCGTTGCCGGATCGAGGGAGAAGATTTGTGCATTCTCACTTCCGCCTGCATCCATGCTGAAGCTCAGCAATTCACCCTGCGGTTGACGCTGGACACTGCCCACGGGTTCATCGAAAAAGGTCAACTGATAACGTGCAGCGCCCGGAAATGCCACACGGTGAATCTGCCGCACATCGCCGAAGCGCGTTCGGATATAGAGTTGTTTCCCATCCCGGGTCCAGTCGAGAAAAGCGCCTGAGCGTGTATTCTGATAGCGTTTGAGATCCTGTTTGATCTGTTCTGGAATGGGTGGAACGTCTTCAAGCAACAGTTTGCCGCTGTTGAGCTGCTGCATTTCTACGGCGCCACAGGCCATGCTCA
Organism: uncultured Sedimenticola sp.; assembly: GCA_964522855.1. Taxonomy (GTDB): domain Bacteria; phylum Pseudomonadota; class Gammaproteobacteria; order Chromatiales; family Chromatiaceae; genus Thiolapillus. The sequence continues at coordinate 23 of CAZFXI010000075.1, read as the reverse complement.
TGCAGAACAAACCAGAAAAAAAG
>CAZFXI010000074.1:6124-13508 GCA_964522855.1 uncultured Sedimenticola sp. | reverse complement strand
CTAGGGTTGCCCACCGCGAACCAGGCGCACGGAATACGCTGTTGATTTTCCGGATCTGCCCAAGCCTTCGCTCGGTCCCCTCCACGCCCATGCCCATTTGGAGGGATCTAGAATTGCCAGGGACGTGGCCGACCAATAGAGCGCACCGGGCTGTGTATTGGTGTTGGGAAAGTAGCCTTTGTCGAAGGAGCCACTGGTGTATGGTTTGCCGTAGTGAGTCAGGGTGTGCAGTTCATTTATGTAGGGCATTCGCCAGTCGCTGTTTCCACAAAGCCCTGCCGAGTTGACATCGGCGATGAATTTTTTGGTATCGCAACGGGTGATATCCAGGCAGTTGTCACCACCATCCGGTGTCCCGGCATTTCCTCCATTTGTAGTGCTATCGGTGCTGAACCAGGTGTATGACCATTCTTTGTGCCGCAGATGGGTGGCATCATTGATTTTCACTTCCCATATCAGGCCGGTGACGTTGTCTTTGGTACAACCCCATTCGGTGCTGGCGCTACCCAGGGCAGGGTTTGCGGGGCAGGCGCCGCTACCCGCCAGTTCACCGCTGTTGCACACTTTGGTGTAGTCGAACCCGGCTTCTCCGCCACCGGTTTTGCTGAGCTGGCCTGCCGCTGCTGCCGCATCGCGGCCAAATCGTCCATCCTGAGCCGGATAATCGGCGCTGTCTCCTGCGCTGATCGCGTCGCAGGCCACCATGGCGCTGCCGTTGTAGCATTGGTCCTGCCCGGTATCTGTCAGACCGGTGGCCTGCAACTGCGTTATCGGTGAGATCACGCCAATAAGGGCAAGTGTGCACAGGGGTTTTTCCCAGGCGGGAAAGTTAGTGTTGCTAAGCATGGCATTGCCTCCAAAGTATTCAGCTTTTTTTGCGAAGATGTTTTTCGCTCCTATTAGCTAAATACGTCGGAAAGCCCGACAACCAGTCAAAAAGATGCAGACTATATTGTTATGCTGGCATTAGAGTGATTTATAGAAAAAGGGTGGGGAAGTGTGCGGCAGCTACAAGGCCAGCGAGAGCATGGCTTTGGCTTTCGCCCAGTCGCGGCGGACGGTGCTTTCGCTGATCTTCAATGCTTTTCCCGTCTCATGTACGGTCAACCCGACGAAAAAACGCAGTTGAAAGACATCCTGCAGGCGAGGCTTGTAGTCCCCTAACCGGGTCAGCGCCTGATCCAGTGCCACCAGCCATTCGGCCTGGTCTTCAACACTGAGTTTGTCTCCCAGTGTGACCTGGATGGCAAGACCATCACCGCGCTTGTGTCGAAGCTGTTTGCGGGCCTCGTCGATGAGCAGTTGGCGCATTGCCGTGGCGGCTACGGCGAGGAAGTGATAGCGGTTTTCATAGTCCTGTCCGTGCTGTTGCAGCCGCAGCCATGCCTCGCTGACCACGGCGGTGGTATTGAGCATGTCGGATGGTTTGCCCTGGCGTCTGCGTTGCTGTGCGGCGATCGTCTTCAGTTCCTGATACACCAGGGGCAGCAGTTCTTCTCTGGCATCGGTGTCACCGGCGTATGCCAGATTAATCATTCTTGTGATGTGACCGGTTTCCTTTCCTTCCCAGACGGTTTGCAGCATGTTTATTGAATGAACGGGAGCTATTGTGATGATTTGAGCATACCTAGTTTGAGTAGACGGGGCAAATCAGCGAACCGACATCATGATGGCATGTTTCAGATCAGGGCCGTAGCGCTTTTCCAGCAAGGGATTCATGGCAATCGTCGACTGAAAATCTGCGATCACTCGTGACCAGTCAGATGCCTGTTTCGAGGTGATTCCCTTGAGTTGCCCTCGGAGCGCCCGAAGTATGGGCAAATCCGGATACTCGTCAATGTATCTCGACAATGTGCGCAAATCATCGTTATACGTCTGTTGATCCCAGTTTCCCGAATTTTTGCGCCAGGTATGCTCGAAAACCGCCAGGTGACCGGAACTCTGGATGGCTTCATAGCGATCCAGTTTCCCCTTGAGCGCCAAATCCATAAAAGCATGTGCTTTTGCAAGCGCCTCCTCAGGAGTTCTGTTTTCCAGCAGTGCCTGCTTCGCTTTGTAGCGCCAGTAATCCGCCCAGATCAGTTGTGCCTGAAATGCCTTGTTCCTGTAACCTTCGAAATCCAGCAATAGCTGGTGCATTACCGCCAGCTGTTTCTTCTGGGATATGCCCTGATCCAGTGAAAAGTCGATGGTCAGGGCCAAGGGGCCCAGCTGATTGATTCGGACGATGTGGTTGCTGGGGTCTGCGATGATGATTTTCCGGTAGTGATCGAATGCAGCAGCCGATACTTCTGACGGGTCTTTCATCTGCATGTACAGATATTCTGCCTGTGTGTATTCGGCCATGGCCGCCACTCGCATGGCGTTCATGTTTCCTGGTGCTTTTTCCACTGCCATGCGTGCGATGCGGATGGCCTCCTGCAGGGGATGCTCTGCCTTGCGGCCACTGCTATAGAGATAATAGGCCTGCCAGGACAATCCGCTGGCATACTCCATCCATGTGGTCAGTGCTACGTGGGGCTGGGCCATGAGTTGCCTGTAGAGCTGGTTGCTCAAAATGTAGGTGGGATTGCCATCTCTTCCATTGGCGTACTCGGTTTCTCCTGCGTCTTGTAATGCAAGTGCCAGTTCTTCCAGCAGAGCACGGTCGCCGGGTGCATATTGTGCGGCTTTTTCAAATGCCTTTATGGCATCGGCCAGCAGGGTATTGCCGTCACCGCCGCTGTCATAGCGCCAACGGGATCGCGTCATCAGCAGCGAGCCCATGAGCCGTAATGCCTGGGGGCTGTTTGGTTCCTGTTTCAGTGCGCTGGTCACGTAGGTTTCGGCCTGGTGCAGAGCATTTGAAGGATTGTCGCCGTGGAGCCGTATCTGCCGGGCTGCGTTGACATAGGCGCGTGCGGCCTGAATCCTGGAATCCGGATCGTTTGGCAGCACGGTCATCAAGGCATCGCAGGGTTCGATGAGCGCAGGGTTGCTGTGTTTCTGCAGGACTTTTTGGTATTCCCCGCTCTGTATGAGTTTTGTGCGTACGATGCAGTTGCCGGTTATGGCGTCAGGGTGGCTTCTGGCGATTTGCGTGGCGTGCTCGAACAAGCTTTCTGATTTGAGCAGATACTGGTAGGTTTGCTGGTTGTTGCCTTCGAACTGACTGTTTTCGGCCAGCTCGAGGTAGAAGTTGCCATTGGCTATCATAGCGGTAACCGGCCAGGCCGCAGTATCGATCGTTCGTTGCAGGGTTTGCAGCGCAGCTTCGGTGTCCCCCGCATTGTAAAGCAGGATGGCTTTGGCAATGCCCACTTCTTCATGATCTGCAGCGGCTCCCAATTCAAGAAATTTCAATGCGGGCTGCAGGTAGTTTCTTCTTGCCCGATCAAAGGCCTCTTTTCGTGTCTGAACACTGGACAGCATGAGAAGGCGCATGTCCCGAGTTACCTTGCCGTATTGCTTTACGTAGGTCTGCCCCAGTCGCAAGGCCAGTAGCGGTTCTTTCAGTCCGGCTTCCCAGGCCTGCTCCAGGTGCTGCTTCGCGTCGTCGATGTTTCCCAGGCTCAATGCAGCGCGCCCCAGGGCATAGTGGGCGACGTATTGGCTGGATGTGTTCAGGTGATCCAGGTTGGCGTTCAAGGCCTGATAGCGGTTCTTGAGGTCGGCCAGTTCCTTTTCAATGTTGTGCGAGGGTCTGCTGTAGATCAGGCGTGCATTGCTTTCTATCTGCTGCGCTACCTGGCCATAGTGCTGTGCCAGTTGTGCCTGCTGGGCGGCAAATCTGTGCTTGTTCAGGTACTGCCAGACGGAGATGCCCGCCAAGATCAGCATCACCACGGTTGTGAACAGCGCCAATGCACTGAGCAGGGGGTATCTGCGAACCTTGCGGCGGGCCCTGAACCAGAATCCTACGGGATTTGCGGCAACTGATTTTCCCTGCTGGTAATTCTCCAGATCCTCGATCAGTTTGTACACCGACGAATACCTGTCCTGGGGAGATTTCTCCAGACACTTGAATATGATGGCAGAAAGGTCAGGTGAAACACCTTCGTGGATCAGGGGGGGGGTATCCTGGTCGATGATGTGATAGCTGATTTCGGCACTACTTTCTCCGTTGAAAGGACGTCTGTTGTCGATCAGTTCGTACAGCAGAATGCCCAGGGAAAAAATATCGCTGTGGTGATCGAGTGCATCATAGTTGCCCTTGATTTGTTCCGGAGAGGAATAGGCCGGCGTGCCTGGAAGGTTACCCATTTGGGTGAGTTCTTTATCCTGTTCACGGGAAGCGATGCCGAAATCCACGATAACGGGTTGAGGTTTGTCTGCGCTGCCCTGCACCAGAATGTTCTCGGGTTTGAGATCCCGGTGTACCACGCCGTGGTCGTGGGCATAGGCGATGGCACGGCATATCTGGAGAAACAGTCCGATAGCCTTTTCCTGATCGAGAGCCTGTGTGTTGCAGAATTCGAGCAACGGGATGCCCTGGATATAGTCCAGTACAAACCAGGGCCTGCCATCTTCTGCAATCCCGGCGTCCAGCAATTTTGCAATACCCGGATGGTTCAGCTCGGCCTGGATTTGCCGTTCTCTGTGGAAGCGGGTGAGCAGGGCAGGACTGGTGAATCCCAGGGACATGATTTTCAGCGCAACCTGTTTTTCGTATTGGCCGTCCGCGCGTTCCGCCAGATAGACGTCGCCCATGCCACCGCTGCCCAGTGGACGAATGATACGGTATCTGGACATCAGATCACCGGGCAACAGGTCCGGGTCTGGGGATGTGGTGGCCTGCAGCAGGTCGGGGGTGATACCGGAAATACCTTGCTCGAATATTTGTCCAGCTTCCCGCGCCGTGCCATTTTCGAACGCCGAATCGATTTCCATCCAGGCGGTCAGTAGGTCTTTGGGTTTGATGTTTCTCTTGGGCACAGTGTGTTCCTGGAACTTGGGGGGCTGTTCAGATAGGGAGAATCCGAAAAACAATTTGTTCTGATGCCAGGCGGAGCCCAGAAAAATCATTTTACTCTGATTTTGCCCTGCACCTGTGTGATTCAGGGAATGTTTCGGTGCTGCTTCGAAGGATCCGTGAAAGCTTCTGGCAATTTTTTTCGCAGTGCGCCCTCAAACTGTTCCCGGTTCTTGAACAGGATAGTCTCCAGCCCTGCAGTTGCGGCACGCCGAATATTGCCTGGTGAATCGTCAATGAAGAGTATCTTCGCAGGTTTTTCTCCCAACTTGTTGGCCACCTGACGGAACAGCTCGGGGTTCCGCTTCCCTGATCCCAGATAATAGCTGTTGAAGACGATGTCAAAATGCCGGAAGAAATGATCGCGGGCCTCCAGCTCATCCAACCAGTTGGTTTGGTCGCTGAGTATGCCCACGCGATAGCCTTGCTGTCTCAGGTTATCGACGATATCGAGCATCCAGGGTCGTAGCCGGAAGCGTTGCAGGATTTCATTGCGCAGGGCAGAAGTATCACCGGTGATTCCGTACCTGTCTCTCAATAGTTGCCAGAATTGCTCTTCGGTGCCTTCGCCCAGCAGATAGCGGCTATCGTAGATGGCGTCCATTGCGGGTTCCAGCAGGGAGCCAGAGTCCAGCCCGTTTTTTCGTGCGATCTCGGCCAGACCATCACGAAAACCCTCTTCGGCCAGAACGCCGCCAAAATCGAAAAGGAAGACGGAGATATCATGCGTTGTCTGTTTCATGCGAGTAACATTGAAATGTATGGAGTCACTGTTCAAGGGTGAGATCATGGTGCTGTCGGCAGGGGTGGTGATTGTACGCAAGGAGCAGGAACTGTGCCGGTTTTTGTTGCTGCGGGCATACAACTACTGGGACTTTCCAAAAGGCGAAATCGAACCAGGAGAAAACCCGCTGGATACGGCCCGGCGTGAAGTCACGGAAGAGACAGGCATCACTGAATTGATGTTTCCCTGGGGTGAGGTTTTTCACGAAACCCGGCCTTATCGTAGCGGGAATCAACAGAAAGTTGCTCGTTATTACCTCGCGACGACAAATCAGCAGGACGTTGTGTTGGGCATCAACCCCGAACTTGGCAGAGCAGAGCATGATGAGTATCGCTGGGTGGATTTCAGGCAGGCACAGCTGCTGTTGGGAGAACGTTTACGACCGATCCTGCACTGGGCGGCAAGAACCAGCGCCTGTATTGGCTAGAAATCCAGCTGAATATCACCCTCCTGATCGGTACGCAGTATTTTCGCACCCGACTTCTCTATGCGCTGCAGCACTTCCGCAGCGGGATAACCGCGAATGTTGTTCCGGTTCACCGAAACAATGGCCAATTTGGGGCGTATCCTGTCGATAAACGCAACGCTGCTGGCATCTTTAGCACCATGATGTCCCACCACCAGCACATTGATGTTTACTGGCAGGCGCTTGCGGCGCAGCAGCTCCTGCTCCACTTTTTGAGTGGCATCACCCATGATCAATACCTGAGAGTCACCATGACGCAGCAATAGCACCAGCGAGTGTGCATTGAGATTGTGATTCACGAATTTGTCTGGCCAGAGTACTTCCAATGTGATGCCTTGCCATGACAACAACTCCCCGGCTGCAATGATGCGTCTATGGGCATCCCGTTGCAGTGCCTCGTGCACCCAACGGGTCAGGTCCGGGCTTACGTCGGCAGGCAGCGGATGGCCGTTGTAGAGCACCGGTGTTTCCGGGTAGGCTTCGCGCAGACGGAAATAGCCACCGGCATGATCCGGATGCAGGTGTGTCAGGATCAGGTAATCCAGGTGTTTCACGCCCAGGTCGTTGAGTCGATCCAGCACATGTCGGGTCATCCCCGGGTGGCCCGTATCGATGAGCATGGCCCGGTCGCCTTGCTGTACCAGCAGTGCCTGACCTTCTCCCACGTCCAACACCACCAGACGTGGATCTGCCAACGCGGTAAAGGTCAGAACAGACAGTATCAGCAAGTATGAGTATCGCATCATTTTCGCGTACCGAAAAAAGCCGCGCCTCCGCCACCCAGGCAGGCGAGCACGTTGAAGCCCACGTCCCGCCAGTCTCCCACTCGATCTGGCAGCCCCCATTGCAGTGCTTCATCCAACCCCGCACCCAGCAGTGAAACCACCAGGGCGGTCACGGGCGAAAACAACAGCATGGAAAGGAAGCCAAAGCTGCCGAACAGGATGAAATGCAGCCGCTCTTCCACGATTGGCAGGGTCATGGGGAACAGGATGAAAAGGGGGATCACCCAGAAAAGGTGCCAGAACCAGCCGGGATGCCCCAGTTTTTTGAACCCTATTGCCAGTGCTCCGATCAAAAACAGCGAAACAGCACCGAAGCATAGTGCCAGACCTGTAGCCGGGATCATCGACCTCGCCATACGTTGCAATGGTCGGCCATACACGGATAACAAGGGAATCAG
>CAZFXI010000074.1:0-6024 GCA_964522855.1 uncultured Sedimenticola sp. | reverse complement strand
CTCTATACTGATGATGCCGGTCGCAGTTTCGACAGCGGTGGGCAGGGGCGCCATGCCATGGAGCCGGAAACTGACGCCAAAAGCACCGAAGCACAGCGTTTTTGTAAGGAATTGTGCGATAAATTGCGTCAGGCGGCGTTGCAAAATCGATTCGAGAAACTCTATATTCTGGCTGCCCCCGCCTTTTTGGGTATCTTGCGTGAATGCTTGGATGACAATGTCAAATCCCGGATCGCCGGTGAAATTGCCAAGGACGTGGCCAAACAGACGCCGGAGGCTATTCGCAGCAGGCTTCCGGATTTCCTTTGATCTCAATCATTTGTTTCCACGGGCAAGCGGGCTATCGTTTAAAGGTTAACGAAATGTGTTGGTCCGTCAGAAACAAGTCCCTCATGAAGTGAGGTAATCCGGCGCAAACAGACTGGAGACAGCAGCTATGCACGAGATGAGCGGAATCAAGCACAGTCCTTTGGGACTGGAAAATCATGGCCTGTACAATCTCAACGATATTTACTGGAATCTGCCCACACCCAGGCTGATCGAGCAGGCCATTGTCCGGCGCGAAGGGCAACTTTCTCATCTCGGACCACTGGTAGTACGCACCGGGCACCATACAGGCCGTTCGGCCAATGACAAGTTCATCGTGGATGAGCCTTCAGTCAGTAGCGAGGTCTGGTGGGGCGAGATCAACCGGCCCATCTCGGAAGAAGCTTTCGATGGTATCCATCAACGCATGGTCAACTATCTGCAGAATCGTGATGTCTATGTACAGGACTGTTTTGTCGGTGCCGACGAGCGACACCGCATGCCTATCCGGGTCATCACCGAGTATGCCTGGCACAGCCTATTTGCACGCAATGTGTTCATCATGGCAACGGATGAGGAGCTGGCGGTTCACCAACCGGAATTTACGGTCATCGATGCGCCGCGTTTTCATTCGGATCCTGATGTCGATGGTACGCGCTGCGAGACGTTCATCGTCGTTAATTTTGCAAAGAAGCTGGTGCTGATCGGTGGCACCAGTTATGCGGGAGAGATCAAGAAATCCATCTTCAGCGTCATGAACTACCTCATGCCATTTCACAATGTATTGCCCATGCATTGCTCCGCCAACATTCGGAATGACGGTCGTACTGCGCTCTTTTTCGGCTTGAGTGGCACTGGCAAGACCACGTTGTCGGCAGATGCCAGCCGTACCCTGATTGGTGATGACGAGCATGGCTGGAGTGAGCACGGCGTGTTCAACTTCGAGGGCGGTTGCTATGCCAAGATGATCAACCTCTCTCCGGAGAATGAACCGGAGATCTACAGCACCACCGTGCGTTTTGGCACGGTACTGGAAAATGTGGGTATGAATGCGACTGCGCGTCGCCTGAATTTGGATGATGGGTCACTCACCGAAAATACCCGCGGCGCCTATCATATCTCCGCCATTCCCAATGCCACCCTCGAAGGCGAGGGTGGGCATCCGAAGGAGATCCTGTTTCTCACTGCCGATGCTTTCGGTGTGTTACCACCGGTTTCCCGGCTGACCACTGCCCAGGCCATGTATCATTTTATCTCTGGTTATACGGCACGGGTTGCAGGTACCGAGAAAGGCGTGACCGAACCTACGCCGGTGTTCAGTGCCTGCTACGGCGAGCCGTTCATGCCCTTGCATCCCGATCGTTATGCCGAACTCCTGGGTCAACGCCTCGAAGAGCATGGCTCCACAGTGTGGTTGATCAATACGGGTTGGACGGGCGGACCTTACGGCGTGGGTGAGCGTATCTCCATTCCCTATACCCGCGCCATGGTGAATGCCGTGCTGGATGAGCAACTGGACGACGTGCCCATGCGCAAGGACCCCATCTTCGGCTTCGAGATTCCCCTGCATGTGCCGGGGGTGCCGGACGAAGTGTTGTTTCCCCGGGATACCTGGGCAGACAAGGATGCTTACGATGCCCAGGAGCGCAAGCTGGCGCGCATGTTCAAGGAAAACTTCCAGAAGTTTGCAGATCAGGCGACGGAAAAGATTCTGGCAGCGAGTCCCAACGTGAGCTGATAAATCAAGTATCGTTGCGGTCGGGCAACTGGATTCAGATCTGCAGACCGAAGCGAGCATAGACACAGATGTACGCCTATCTGACAGCACTGTTCCAGCCAAGACCTGAGTTCCAGCTCGCCAGCAGCGTCTTTCTCAAAGCGCTGGCGCTGATCTATCTGGCGGCTTTCGCTTCTCTTACGTTTCAGATTGCCGGCCTGGCAGGTCCGGACGGTATCCTGCCTTTTCATATCTATTTGGACAATGCCTGGCAGGCGCTGGGTTACCAGGCCTGGTTGCAGGTGCCTACGCTGTTCTGGCTTAATGCCTCGGATACCGCCCTGCAGGGCGTGGCTTGGGCGGGAGTGGCATTTGCCCTGTTGCTGCTGTTCGGGTGCTGGCCGCTGTTTTCACTGATCATGCTGTTCGTGCTCTACCTGTCCCTTTACCGTGCGGGGCAGGTGTTCATGAATTTTCAATGGGATACGCTGCTGCTGGAAGCCGGCCTGCTGGCGTTGTTTTTACAGCGAAGCCCCACCGCGCTGGTGCTGTTTCTCTATCACTGGCTGCTGTTTCGCCTGCGTTTTATGTCCGGTATTTTCAAACTGATCAGTGGTGACCCGTCTTGGGCACAGTTCACCACCCTGGATCATTATTTCGAAACGCAGCCCTTGCCGCACAGCGGAGCCTGGTATGCGCATTGGCTGCCGGAATGGCTGCACCAGGTCGGCGTGGGCTTCACCTTCTTCACCGAACTGCTGGTGCCGTTCTTCATTTTTCTGCCACGACCTTTTCGTCTCACTGCCGTCGCCATTACGTTGTTCATGCAGGGGATGATTCTTGCCACCAGCAATCACAACTTCTTCAACCTGCTGACCATTGCGCTTTGTATCCTGCTGTTGGATGACAGGGCTATTCGCTGGCTATTGAGAAAGAAGGATGAAAACAAACCGATAACGTCAGCACCTGTTTCGCCCGGTTGGGGTCATCGCCTTTTGCTGAGTATGCTGGCTGTGTCGTTGCTCTTCGCCAGCACCACCGGTTTCTATACCCTTGCCAGCGGCCATCATCTGCCGCTGGTGGGACCCGCGCGCAAACTTGTGCAGGGTTTTGGCGTGGGCGCCATCTACCACGTGTTCCCGACCATGCAGACAAAAAGGCAGGAGTTGATCGTTGAAGGCTCGCATGATGGCAGGCAATGGAAGGAATATGTTTTCCGCTACAAGCCCCAAGCTCCAGACAAGCGACCCGGTTTTATCGTGCCTCACCAACCGAGACTGGACTGGATGATGTGGTTCGTTCCCACCCAGCATCCGGTGCAGATGTATTGGTTCGGTGAGTTTCTCAAGGGACTCAAGCGCGGTTCTGCACCGGTGCTGGCATTATTGGAAAAGAATCCCTACCCGGATACTCCTCCAGAATATTTACGTGTCACCGCCTGGCAGTATCGTTTCACCACGCCGGAAGAGCATGAGCAAACCGGTGCTTGGTGGCAGCGTAAATACATCGGTATTTTCCCTTTTATTCCACCGCGTAAACCCTGAGAGCTCTGGCGGAGCCGTTATCTCCCTGCCGTGAATAGTAGGGCGAATGTAAAGGCAGAGAAAAGCCATGGCGCCAGCACAGAATAAGGTTGTAACCTACAGAAATACAAGATTATCTGACATTAAGTAAGTGTTATTTGGCGCTCGGTCCTCATTGCTTCGGTTGACTTTGATCAAATTATTTGTAAATAGGCTCTCGGTTTGGTTTGACAGGTGAAAAGCAGCCAACTAGTTTTTAAACATAGGAATGTAGATTTTTGTCAATTTTCTGGAGGATGAAAATGTTCTGGAAAGGAGGTTCTTATGATGTTGTTGCGCCATCTGGTTCTTTTTCTACTTTTAATTTTGGTTTCACCCGTCAACGCACGGGAATATGTGGTCAGCCATAGGGTGCCGGAAGATATTAATGATTCTTCCATCGGAAAGATCACTTTAATTCTCTATGCCACGCCTGAAGGGGGTGAAGTGCTGGAAGTGCATCAACTCTCTACTGATCAGTGGCAGCTCAAGGGCGAAAACAAGCCGTCCCGAGCGCTGGAAAGCCATGTCGATACGGCCTTGCCCCAGCCCCTGTGGGCCGAGGTGAGCGTGGATGCTCAACCTCTGGCCACCCGTGCTGCCCTGAACGCACCGGGTGATCTCACGGCAGAAGGTGAGATCTACAGCAAGTCCGGTTTCCGCTTTCCCGATAACTCCCTACAGATATCGGCGGCCAACACCCAAGCGCTGGACAGGGTACTTGGCGGCAGCGGTAGCTGTCCCGCCGGTTCGAGCATCCGTGCCATCGATGCCAGCGGAAATGTCACCTGTGAGACTGACGATGTGGGCGGCGGCGTCACCCAGGTGAATACCGGCGCCGGGCTGACCGGTGGGCCGATCACCACCAGTGGCACGGTCAGTGTGGCCAACGGTGGTATCACAAATGCCATGATCCAGGATGGTACCCTTGGCACCGCCGATATCGATAGCAATCAAATTCAGCGCCGGGTAAGTGGATCTTGTCCAAACGGCTATATGATGACTGGCATCAATACCGACGGTAGTCTGCAGTGCAAGAGTCTCTACGATCTTATCCCCTTGCCACCACGCAGTTTTATTGTCGACAGCAGCGGTAGAGTGGGCGAGTACAATTCTCTGACCCTGGATACCAATGGCCATCCTGTCATAAGTTATTATGATAGTAGCAATCAAAATCTAAAACTGATTCACTGCAATGATCCTGCCTGTTTTGGCAATGACGAGTCCATCAATGTGGTCGACAGCGACGATAGTGTGGGCCGCTACACTTCCCTGGTTCTGGATGCAGCCGGCTACCCGGTGATCAGCTACTACGATTCCACCAACAGCGATCTCAAGCTTGTCCACTGCAACGATCCTGTTTGTGGAGGTGGTGATGAGACGATCAACATCGTGGATGGCAGTATCGATGGAGGGCGATACTGCTCACTGGCTCTGGACGTGAATGGTTATCCGGTGATCAGTTACTATGACAGTGGGAATGAAGCGCTCAAACTCGCGCACTGCAATGACCCTGGGTGCAGCGGTGCCGATGAGACGATCACTACCGTGGATAGTAGCAGTGATGTGGGCTTGTACACTTCCCTGGTTCTGGATGCCAGCGGACACCCGGTTGTCAGTTATTACGATAGAACCAACGGGGATCTCAAACTGCTCCGCTGCAACGATCCTGCCTGCGTTGGTGGCGACGAGAGCATCAATACGGTGGACAGCGGCACGAATGTGGGACGGTACACTTCGCTGGCTCTCGGCGCCAGCGATCGTCCCACAATAAGCTACTATGATTTTGACAACCAGGATCTAAAGATGGCGCACTGCCATTCTCCCGATTGCAATCCCTCTTTCTTCAAAAGCATCACGATTGTAGATAGTGATGGTGATGTGGGGAAATACAGTTCATTGGTTCTGGACGACAGCGGCTATCCGGTGATCAGTTATTTTGACGAGACCAACGATGATCTCAAACTGGTTCATTGCAACGATATTTACTGCTTTGGTGGTGATGATGCCATCGCAATCCCGGACGGGGATGGTCACGTAGGCTGGTACACCTCCCTGGCTCTGGATCTCAATGGCCACCCGGTGATCAGCCACAGCGCCAGCTTTGACGGTGATCTCAAGTTGACGAAGTGCAGCACGCCGGATTGTCAATGAGATGATGGTGGGCAGCCGGTGTCGACATGCAGTTGATGACAACATTTTTAGGCCGTGATGATGGGGGGGTTAGTCTTTTTCCTGTGCTTCTTTCACTACTGAAATGAGACTACCCTCCAGTAAGCGTGTATGAATACGCTGTCCGGGAGCGGTATCCGAATAGCGGGTAATGACGCCGCCTGTTTCTGCATCGGTGGTGATGGAATAACCTCTGGCCAGAGTATTCAATGGGCTGACCGCCTGCAACTCCCGGGCAAGTCCAGTGAATTGCAGCTTTTTCCGTGA
>CAZFXI010000073.1:0-13595 GCA_964522855.1 uncultured Sedimenticola sp. | reverse complement strand
GTAGCCATCAATACCGCCGCCGTGTTCAACCCCGAATTCGTGAAAGAGGCGGCGGACAGCATCGGCTCCCAGGCCATCGTGGTGGCTATCGACGCCAAGTCTGTCGGTGATGGCAAGTGGGAGATCTTTACCCACGGCGGGCGCAAGCCCACGGGCATCGATGCCATCGAGTGGGCCAGAAAAATGACGGATTATGGCGCCGGTGAAATCCTGCTCACCAGTATGGATCGTGACGGCACGAAGATCGGCTTCGACAACAAACTGACCCGGGCCGTGGCAGAGGCGGTGAGTATTCCCGTCATCGCTTCCGGTGGTGTTGGGAACCTGCAGCATCTGGTGGACGGGGTGAAAGAAGGGGGTGCCGATGCGGTGCTGGCGGCTTCCATCTTTCACTTCGCCGAATACAGCATTGGCGAGGCCAAGCGTTTCATGGCAGCCCAGGGCGTCGAGGTGAGATTGTAGTGGACACGTTGCAGGAACTTGCGAAAGTGCTTGAGGAGCGTAAATCCGCCGCGCCGGACAGCTCCTATGTCGCCGGCCTGTATCACAAGGGGCTGGACGCCATCCTGAAGAAGATCGGCGAAGAAGCCACGGAAACCGTGATGGCCGCCAAGGATGGTGACAAGGACAAGATTGTCTATGAAACTGCAGACCTGTGGTTTCACAGCATGGTACTGTTGGCCCATGCTGATCTGGGTCCGGAGGACGTGTTGAAAGAACTGCAGCGGCGTTTTGGTCTTTCGGGGCTGGAAGAAAAAGCCAGCCGCAAGGCTGAATAAGCTATCATGCATCATTGGTGATGTCGGGCGACGGTTACGCACCGACAAGAAGATTACATTTTTGGAGATTGAGTTATGGGTTTTGGTGGAATCAGTATCTGGCAGTTGTTGATCGTACTGGTAATCGTGTTGCTGTTGTTCGGCACCAAGCGTTTGCGCAACATGGGTTCCGACCTGGGTACCGCCTTCAAGGGATTCAAGAAAGCCGTGAGTGATGGTGATAAGGAAAAGGACAAGATAGCCGATGACTCTAAGGAAGAAAATGTCATTGAAGGCGAAGCGACACGAGAAAAAGACAAGGCAGATTCCTGATAGGGGATTTCTTCCATGTTTGACGTCGGTTTTTTTGAACTGCTGCTGATTTCCGTGGTGGCACTGCTGGTGATCGGTCCCGAACGCCTGCCCAAGGTGGCGCGCACGGTCGGGCTGTGGGTTGGCCGTGGACGAAGGATGCTCAGTTCTGTGAAAGCCGATATCGAGAAGGAACTCAAGGCGGAGGAACTCAAACGCATACTCGAAGAGCAGACTGGCTCCAATGCCGTGCATGAAATCCTGGATGATTCACGGGCGGCGCTCAATGACATCAGAAAGGAAACTGAATCTGTGGTCAAGCAGGCCAGCGACACGGTAAAGGTTGCGGATAAATCCGCTTCAGAGGCAATACCCGAAAAATCAGGCTTAGACAAGCAATGACGGACAGCACATCGTCTGACATCGAACAGCCGTTCATGTCCCACTTGCTGGAACTGCGAGACCGCTTGCTACGTGCGGTGCTGGTGGTGCTGGTGGTGTTCCTGGTGCTGTTTCCTTTTGGCAACGACATCTATCATTTCATCGCCCAACCGCTGATGGCAGTGATGCCCGAAGGCACTTCCATGATCGCCACCAAGGTGGCTTCTCCCTTTCTCACGCCCTTCAAGCTGAGTCTGATCGCAGCGATTTTTTTCAGCATGCCGTACTTGTTGTATCAGCTGTGGGGGTTTATCGCGCCAGGACTTTATGCCCATGAAAAGAAGATGGCCATGCCGCTGCTGGCGTCCAGCGTGGTGCTTTTCTACCTGGGGGCGGCTTTCGCCTACTATGTAGTCTTCCCGCTGGTGTTCAAGTTTTTTACCAGTGTCACACCCGAAGGCGTGGCGGTGATGACGGATATTTCCGAATACCTGGATTTCGTCCTGACCTTGTTCTTCGCTTTTGGACTGGCCTTCGAGATACCCATTGCCACCATACTACTGGTATGGATGGGCATGACCACGCCAGAAAAGCTTTCTGGAAAACGTCCCTATGTCATCGTCGGAGCGTTTGTCACCGGCATGTTGCTCACGCCACCGGATGTTATTTCCCAGACCTTGCTGGCGCTGCCCATGTGGGTGCTGTTCGAAGCGGGCATCATCTTTTCCCGCTTCTTCGTGCGTGAACGGGATGATAAGGGCGAGGGCGAGGATGAAGACGAGGCGCAAGACCTGACAGAAACAGCTGCCGGAGCCAGCGTCGCTACGGCGCCGGTGCATGCGCAGAAAGATGACGAGAACGAATTCGAGCCCCTGTCCGATGAAGAAATGGAGGCCGAACTGGATCGCCTCGAAGCCGAACTGGATGAGGAGGAAGACAGCTGGCATGCAGAACCGTTTGAGTCAGACGAAGCGGAAGAACCAGACGCCGAAGATGCCGTCGATCGAAAGCTGCAGCGCATCAATCGCCTGCGTGAAGACATGGACTTTGATGCCGCCCGCAAGTTGTTGTATGAAGTGCTGGTCGAAGGCAGCGACGAGCAGGTAGTCGTGGCAAAGAACATTCTTTCCCAGCTGGATGACTGATTCGTGATCAGAGCCCTGCTTCTCCTGCCATTGCTGTTGATCAGCTTGCAGGTGGGAGCGCTGCAAAACCAGCTTGCCGACAATCCCTCTCCGTATCTGGCGATGCACGGTAAAGATCCCGTGCGTTGGCAGGTCTGGAATGCCGAAACCCTGGAACTTGCAAAAAAAGAAGGCAAGCTGTTGTTTGTTTCCAGTGGGTATTTCGCCTGCCACTGGTGTCATGTGATGCAGCGTGAAAGCTACCGGAATCCGGCCATAGCGGAGTTGTTGAACACCTACTTTATTCCGGTCAAGGTGGACCGGGAGCTCAATCCCGCCCTGGATGAGCATCTCATCGATTTCGTGCAGCGCACCCAGGGGCGTGCCGGCTGGCCCCTGAATGTCTTCCTGACGCCGGAAGGTTACCCGGTAGTGGGCATGACCTATTTGCCGCCAGAGCGCTTCCGGGTGCTGCTGGGCCGTTTGCAGAAAATGTGGTCGGCAGAAAGGGAAGGGGTGACTGAACTGGCGCGCAAGGCACTGGATGCGCTGGTAGCCCAGCGGCAAGTGCAGGTCAAAGACAAACCCTTGTCTGTGGAGAAACTGCAGCAAGCGTATGTCAAAACTGCCATGGCCATGGCAGATGACATGGCTGGCGGTTTCGGTCAGCAGAACCGTTTCCCCATGACGCCCCAATTGTCTACACTGCTCGACATTCAGGCACGGGAGCCCAATGAGGCACTGGCGCATTTCCTGCGCCTGACATTGGATCAGATGGCCGCAAAAGGGCTTCGGGATCACTTGGGAGGTGGTTTCTTTCGCTACACCGTCGACCCGGGCTGGCAAACCCCGCACTACGAAAAAATGCTCTACACTCAGGCCTTGCTGGCGAGCCTGTACCTGCGCGCGGCAGATATGTTCAATCAACCTGACTATGCCCGGGTAGCCGCAGATACCTTGGCATTCACCCTAAAAGAGATGTGCGCCAGGGCCGCAGCCTGTGTTGCCAGTTTTTCCGCAGTGGATGCGGCAGGGGTGGAGGGTGGCTATTACCTGTGGAAAGAGAAGGAGCTGAAGCAAGTTCTCGATCCCGAGTTGCACGCATTGGCTCAGAAGCATTGGTTGCTGCAGGACTTAAACAACAATCCTGAAGGGGTGTTGCCCATGCGGGGAGTGACTGCGGAGAGGCTGGCAAAGCAATTCGATCAACCGGTTCCCCTCGTTAGAAAAAAGTTGGCAGAGGCAAAAAAACGCCTGCTCCAAGCCCGTGCTCGGCGCAGTCTGCCTGTGGATGACAAGCGTCTGGCAGGCTGGAATGGCCTGCTGTTGAATGCCCTGGCAACGGCAGCAGCGCAACTGAAACGTGAGGAATTTCATCAGGCCGCCAGCAAATTGCGTGACTATCTGGTACAGCAGCTGTGGGATGGCAAGCAGTTGTTCCGGGCGGTTCACGAAGGAAAGCCGATCGGTCAGGCATCACTCGCTGACTATGCTTATGTGGCTCAGGGGCTCAAGACATGGGCGCGGGTCAACAGGAATGCCGCCGATGAGAAAACGGCGGACCAGTTGTTGCAAATCGCCTGGGAACGCTTCTATACCAACAAGGGATGGCGTAGTGGCAGTCAGGCTTTGTTGCCAGGAATGCCTGCAGTCCAGGCTCAGGAGGATGGCGCCCTGCCGTCTGCAGCGGCACGGATTATTCAGCTATCCCTCGCTTCAGTAGATGAGCTGCTTCGCGGCAAGGCACGAGCCGTGCTGCGGGACACGCAGCTGGCGGTGCAGGACAATCCTTTCTGGTACGCAACGCATGTAAAGGTGCTGTTGGCGTTGCCGGCACTAGGCAAGTAGAACAGCCCGACTACTCATGCTCCGGTATAGCGCGCATCCGCGTGCCATGCACCAGCGACAAGGTGATTTCTTCTGCGTCGAGACTTCTTGGAAACAGGGTGCCGGAAATCTTTGCACCGCCGATACTGGCGCCATCGAGCAGGGCATTGGACAGGTCGACTCCCCGAAGATCCGTGCGTCGCAGATGGCAGTCCCGCATGTCCAGACCACTGGCCTCTAGTTCTCGCAGGTCGATTCCACACAAGTCAGCACCGCGTATGCTGGGTGATTCCATCAGTGTTACCGCCTGATTGAAGGCTTCCAGCTCACCGTGGCAGAGAAGTTGTGCTAGCTTGTGTTGATCGTCATTAGGCATCCTGAAGCTCCTCAGTTGATTGTCGGGTTCAGCTCGGGCAGCAGATGTTTGTCGGATGGCTTGCGGCAATTGCGAAAGCGGATGGGGAACAAGCGCGGTTTTATCTGGCGCGTGAACTCGGCTTTCCATTCAGCAAAAGATGAGAGTGTCTGTCCACCGTAGACGGCGGTGTCCAGCTCGGCCATAAGCTGAGACACTTTTTGTGGATTGGCAGCAGGATGACAGGCGACGATGCTTTGTCCCAGGGATTGGAGATCAGAATTTGGGCGCACCCCCAGGTGTTTAGCAGCCAGTATCTGCAAGGCGGGCCCCCAGGTGTTGGGATCATCTTCCTTGTCCACGGCGCGCAGGCAATACCAGAGTTTCCAGGATACGGGGAGTTGTCTGCCGATCCAGGTGCGCAGCCGGTGGAAATGGCGGCGGGGGGACAAGCGTCGCCCAAAGGCAGCCAGTGGTTGATACATTTCGCCGAGAGTATGCCGCAGTTGCCGGCTTATCCAGCTTCCAACCGGGTTGCTGCCACTGCCGAACAGTACTTTCGCCCAGCTGGCAAGCATCAGCAGTATGACCAGCGCCAGAGGTATCCAGAACAGAAGGCTGTTGCCTTCCGGCAGGCTGAAGAAGGTATTTGTTTCTTTCTCGCCGGTATCGGGTGATCCCGAGACCTGAAACTGCCGTACTGGAAGCATCGCGGTAGCGGCTTTTCCGCTACGCAGATTCCACCACTGCAGGGACAGGGCGGGCAGATTCAGGTTTCCACCGTAGCGTGGAACCAGGGTAAATTTTTCGATCTTGCTGCCCAGTAGGTCCAGACCATCGGCAGATATTTTGCCGCTGGTGGTGACTTCGCCCGGGTATATATAAAAGTCTTCACTTTTAAGTTGGGAGGCAATGCTGGGCAACTGAGTGCCCACGGCGCCGATTGCGCTGGTGACGATCTCTATTTCCAGAGGTTCTCCTGCCTTGACTCTGATGCTTGAGGGCAGATGGGAGCCTATGCGCAGATCATACAGTGGCAGCCACGGCTGCACCCCTGGCTGTGCCGGCTGTACATACAGGGCGCTGCCATGCTCGGCTGTGATATTGAATGAGCTGCCATTGTTGTACTTGCCGACCACCGTGACTGGGGGGAGAAAAATTTCCCCTTCCCGCAAGGGGATCAGCAGGTAAGTATATTCCGTAACCAGCTTGTTGCCCGAATTTCCAGCCGCACTGTAATTGGATGGCTCCCCCAGTTGGCGAAAAACAACTGCCTCCGATTGCGGTGGTTCGGGAGCGGCTTCCTTGAGGTTGCCGCTGCTGTTGATGCGCACCCGGTAGATCAGGTTCTGTTGTACCATGGGGCGACGTTCGCTGATGCTGGTTTCTACACTTGGTGCCACCATGGTCTGAACTGCTGGCTGATAGGGCTTCTGCTTGTTGGATCGATAGCTGAAGGAGTATTGGCGCGTGTAGCTGCCTGGTGGCGTACCGGAATACTGCTGCTGGGGTGGAGGCCGAAACCGGGGCGGCGCATAATATCCTCCCGAGGGGTAAGTCGGCTGGGTGTTGCTCTGCTGGGTAACAGGTGTTGCCGGGGGCGGGGAAAAACCGGGTGGATAGTAGGCTGGCATCCGGGCTGAAAAAGCAGAAACGGGTATCAGCAGCCCTGCAATCAATGCCAGAAGTAGTTTAGAGGATGATGGTAAGTTTATTTCATACTGCATCTACTGATACTAGCTCAGTGCGTCGCCAGGAACAAGAATCCGACTGATTTGCTGCGAATTCGCTTCCCCAATCTTTTCGTAGTTGTTCGGCGGGGTGTCATTTCTCCAGTTTGTGTATAATGGCGCGCTCACTGGGGAGCTTCGGTCCTGGTTTTGGCAGGTTGCATGGCCATGACCTGATGAGAACTCCCCTTGGCGACTCTTCGAGGAGTCGCCGTGTAGCGAAAGTGGCGGAATTGGTAGACGCGCTGGATTTAGGTTCCAGTGGGGCAACCCGTGGGAGTTCAAGTCTCCCCTTTCGCACCAGACAAGGTGGGCGTCATCCATCGTGGTGCGCCCTTGACTTTTAACAGACAGACAACACTGTCGGAGATTGTTTCAATGCAAGTATCTGTTGAATCAGGTGAGGGCCTGGTAAAACGTCTATTGGTTAACCTGCCTGCAGACAAAGTGAATGAACTGATTGACGCCAAGCTGAAGGAAGCTGTGCGCACAGTGCGAATGGATGGCTTTCGTCCCGGAAAGGTGCCCTTGCGTGTGGTCAGGCAGCGTTATGGCGAACAGATTCGACAGGACGTTTATGGCGAACTCATCCAGTCCAGCTTCTATGAGGCAGCAACGCAGGAAAGCCTGAAGCCTGTTGGCGAGCCCAGCATTGAACTGCGTGAGGACGAAGCTGATGGTGGTCTGGCATACACGGCAACTTTTGAGGTCATGCCAGAGATCGAGGTGGCGGATCTGTCTGTACTGGAAATCAAGCGTCCTGTGACTGAAGTCCAGGATGCGGATGTAGACAACATGATAGAAAAACTGCGTGAGCAACGTACCGAATGGGTCGATGTGGATCGTGCTGCCGAGAATGATGACCGCGTCACTCTGGATTTTACCGGTATCATGGATGGTGAAGCCTTTGAAGGCGGTACCGCCAGTGATATTCCTCTGGTGCTGGGTTCTGACACCATGATCCCCGGTTTCGAGGAAGGTCTAGTTGGCGCCAAGGTGGGAGACAAACCGGTGCTGGAATTGAAATTCCCCGAGGATTACCGTGTAGAACACCTCGCAGGCAAGGATGTAAGCTTCGAGATCGAGGTGAAGGCCGTCGCCGAGCCCAAACTGCCGGAGATCGATGAAGAATTCGTCAAGGCTCTGGGTGTGGAAGATGGTGCGGAAGATAGTCTGCGCAAGGAAATCCGCGAAAATATGGAGCGTGAAGTGCGCCAGAAGGTCAAAGGACGCACCAAGGAGCAGGTGATGGATGCCTTGCTGGCGGCGAACGAAATCAACGTGCCTGCCGCCATGATTTCCCAGGAAGCGGCGGCACTCAAGCAGCAGACCCAGCAGGAAATGGCGCAGTCAGGTCAGCAAAGTACCGTAGACTTGCCATTGAGCGTTTTCGAGCCACAGGCTGAACGACGGGTAAAGCTGGGCTTGCTGGTCGGTGAGATCATGCGCAAGCATGAGATTGAAGTCGATCAGGGCCGAGTGGACGAAGCGATTGCCGAACAGGCTTCCACGTTTGAAGATCCTCAGGAAATCATCAGCTGGTACAAGGAGAATGCCCAAGCTCGCGCCTCTGTCGAGAATGTGGTCCTAGAAGATCAGGTGGTCGATATGATACTGGAGCAAGCCAGGGTCGATGATGAAACCTTGTCTTTTGACGAACTTTTGAACAAACAGAATCAGGCTTAAGAGAGAAATCTATGCAGGAAAAATATCAGGCAGGCCATCTGGATCCCATGAATCTGGGGCTGATCCCCATGGTTGTGGAGCAAACCCCGAGGGGCGAACGCTCGTATGACATCTATTCGCGCCTGCTCAAGGAGCGTGTGATCTTCTGTGTGGGTCCGGTTGAGGATCACATGGCCAACTTGATTGTGGCGCAGTTGCTGTTCCTGGAATCCGAGAATCCTGACAAGGATATACATTTGTATATCAATTCTCCGGGCGGCTCGGTAACGGCGGGCATGGCCATTTATGACACCATGCAGTTTGTGCGTCCTTCTATCAGCACCATGTGTATTGGTCAGGCGGCCAGCATGGGCGCGGTGCTGCTTACCGGCGGGGAACATGGCAAACGTTTTTGTCTGCCCAATTCCCGGGTAATGATTCATCAGCCTCTTGGCGGCTTTCAAGGTCAGGCGTCTGACATCGAGATTCACGCCAGAGAAATTCTGTTGATTCGCGAGAGGCTGAACAAGATTCTGGCTCATCACAGTGGCCAGTCGTTGGAAACGATTGACGAAGATACTGAACGTGACAACTTCATGAGTGCGGAAGACTCAAAAGAATACGGTCTTATCGATGAAGTATTGGGTGCCCGCGGTGAGGACAGTGATTCTTCAGAATAAGAATGAGTTGTGTTAGTAGTATGAATAGTCGGTCATTTCAGTGGAGATGGCCGGCTTTTTTGTTTTGCTGAGAACACACACGCTATTTTCGGGGTTGCTATCCTGGATTGATGGGATATTATTGAGTATGAATATTCAAGTTGTAGGGTTGAGTTTCCAAGGATATCGAACATGAGTGATATTAACGACGGTAAAGGTGATGACGGCAAATTGCTATATTGCTCTTTTTGTGGCAAGAGTCAGCACGAGGTAAGAAAACTCATTGCTGGTCCCTCTGTTTTTGTTTGCGATGAATGTGTGGAATTGTGCAATGACATCATTCGCGAGGAAATGGAGGAAAATACAGACAGTTCCGTTGCCAAATTGCCCACGCCGCATGAAATCAAGGAAGGCCTGGATAACTATGTCATCGGCCAGGATCAGGCCAAACGTGTCCTTTCTGTTGCCGTATACAACCACTACAAGCGCATGGATGCTCCTGGCGGCAAGGATGAAGTCGAAATCGCCAAGTCGAATGTATTGCTCATCGGTCCCACCGGTTGCGGTAAGACCTTGCTTGCCGAAACGCTGGCCCGAATGCTGAATGTGCCGTTCACGATTGCAGACGCCACTACCCTCACGGAAGCAGGCTATGTGGGCGAGGATGTAGAGAATATTATCCAGAAGTTGTTGCAAAAGTGTGACTACGATGTAGAAAAGGCCCAGACCGGCATCGTCTATATCGATGAAATCGACAAGATTTCCCGTAAATCTGACAATCCTTCCATCACCCGGGATGTTTCCGGTGAAGGTGTGCAGCAGGCGCTGCTGAAACTGATCGAAGGCACCATCGCTTCCATTCCTCCCCAGGGCGGGCGGAAGCATCCCCAGCAGGAGTTCCTGCAGGTGGATACCAGCAAGATCCTGTTCGTGGTTGGCGGCGCTTTTGCCGGTCTGGACAAGGTAATTCGAAACCGTTCCGAAAAAGGCGGTATCGGTTTTTCTGCTGAAATCCGTACCAAGGATGAAACCCGGAATATAGGTGAACTGTTAAGGGATGTAGAGCCGGAAGACCTGGTCAGCTATGGCCTGATTCCGGAGTTTGTGGGTCGTCTGCCGGTAGTCGCCACGCTGGAAGAGCTGGATGAAGATGCTTTGGTGCAGATACTGACCCTGCCCAAGAATGCCTTGGTCAAACAGTATCAGCGTCTGTTTGAGATGGAAGGTGCCGAACTGGAAATACGTGATGACGCACTTCGCTCGATTGCCCGCAAGGCCATGAAAAGAAAGACCGGAGCACGGGGATTGCGTACCATCCTCGAGCATGTATTGCTGGATATCATGTACGATCTTCCTTCCATGGAAAATGTCAGTAAGGTGGCTATTGACCAGACGGTGATCGATGGTGAAAATGATCCCTATATTATCTATAGTGGCGATGCGGAGAGTAGCCGACCGCGAGCAGCAGCGAATAAAGACTGAATGCCGAAACCGGTGCCTGCAAGCACCGGAAAGGCAGATAATTGCTCCTGCATTATCTGCCTTTCCCACCTC
The DNA here is from genome assembly GCA_964522855.1 of uncultured Sedimenticola sp. GTDB lineage: Bacteria > Pseudomonadota > Gammaproteobacteria > Chromatiales > Chromatiaceae > Thiolapillus. The sequence continues at coordinate 3,230 of CAZFXI010000073.1, read as the reverse complement.
CATGTGGGTCATGTAGGGTTAAAATTGCCCCTGCATAGCCAGTATTTCCGCAATCCGTAGAGGTCACGCGGAACTGACGCCGTACTTGAAATGCGGGTTTCCAGCCCCATTTACAGTAACAAAACAGCGTTTTCCCGCCCGATATTCTATTTTTATAGCATCCTTAACTGAGTGAAAAAGGGTGTAGATCTTCAAGAGGAACAAAATCATGGATCAAGAACAAGGATCCAAGCAAATGCCTGAAATCAGCACTTTGATTCCGGTACTCCCCTTGCGCGATGTGGTGGTATATCCACACATGGTCATTCCCCTGTTTGTTGGACGGGAGAAATCCATCAAGGCCCTGGACGCCACCATGCAGGACAACAAGCAGATACTGCTGGTTGCCCAGAAAAGCCCGGATGTGGATGATCCCGGTGTCGAAGACGTGTATGAAGTGGGTACCATGGCAAGTATCCTGCAATTGCTGAAACTGCCAGATGGTACGGTAAAAGTGCTGGTGGAAGGCAGCAGCCGCAGTCGCATCAGGAAAATTGAGGAGAAGGATGGCTATTATGTGGCCCAGGTCAGTCGTCTCGATGACGAGGACGACCTGCCTGAGCAGGAAATGGAAGTGCTCATGCGTACGGCCACAGGGCTGTTTGACCAGTATGTAAAGCTGAACAAGAAAGTTCCCCCTGAAGTACTGACCTCCCTGGCCAGCATCGACGAGCCGACACGTCTGGCTGATACCATGGCTGCGCATATGTCCCTGAAGCTGGATGAAAAACAGCAGGTTCTGGAGATGCAGAGCGTACGCGAGCGTCTGGAACATCTGATGGCACTCATGGAAGGTGAAAACGATGTGTTGCAGATGGAAAAGCGCATTCGTGGCCGGGTCAAGAAACAGATGGAAAAGAACCAGCGCGAGTATTACCTGAATGAGCAGATGAAAGCTATTCAGAAAGAACTGGGCGAAATGGATGATGTGCCCAACGAATTTGAGGAACTGGCCGAAAAGATTGAAAAAGCCGGTATGAGCAAGGAGGCAAAAACCAAGGCAGAAGCAGAGCTGAACAAGCTGAAGCTGATGTCTCCCATGTCGGCGGAAGCGACGGTAGTGCGCAATTACATCGATGCCCTGGTGAGCGTGCCCTGGAAGAAGCGCAGTCGCGTACGCAATGATATCGCCAAGGCCGAAGCGGTACTGGAAGCAGATCACTACGGTCTGGAAAAGGTCAAGGAACGCATCCTGGAATATCTTGCAGTGCAGCAGCGGGTGCGCAAGCTCAAGGGGCCGATCCTGTGTCTCGTGGGGCCTCCCGGCGTGGGCAAGACCTCCCTGGGGCAGTCCATCGCCAGGGCTACCAACCGCAAGTTCATTCGCATGGCTTTGGGTGGTGTGCGTGACGAAGCGGAGATTCGTGGTCACCGGCGTACTTACATCGGTGCCATGCCTGGCAAGATCGTGCAGAACCTGACCAAGGCTGGCGTGCGCAATCCCCTGTTCCTGTTGGACGAAATCGACAAGATGGCACAGGACTTTCGCGGTGATCCGGCATCGGCCTTGCTTGAAGTACTTGATCCGGAGCAGAACCATACTTTCCAGGATCATTACCTGGAAGTGGATTTCGATCTGTCGGAAATCATGTTCGTGGCGACGGCCAATTCACTGAATATTCCTCCGGCACTGCTGGATCGGATGGAAGTTATCCGTTTGTCCGGCTACACCGAACATGAGAAAGTGAATATCGCAGAGCGTTATCTCGTGCCCAAGCAAATGGAGCACAATGGATTGAAAAGCAACGAACTCGTTATCCGGGAAGCAGCCGTCAGGGATATCGTGCGGTATTACACCCGCGAAGCCGGTGTGCGTAGCCTGGAGCGGGAAATTGCCAAGATTTGCCGCAAGGTAGTAAAAGAGATTCTACTGGGTGAAAACAAGGGCAAGAAGGTCATCGTCACGCCCAAGAAGCTGGAGCACTATCTCGGGGTGCAGCGTTTCCGCTATGGCAAGGCCGAAGAACGCGATCAGGTGGGTCAGGTGACCGGTCTGGCATGGACCGAGGTCGGTGGTGAGCTTCTGACCATAGAAGCAGCCGTCATTCCGGGGAAGGGGCGTTTGACCTATACTGGCCAGCTCGGGGATGTGATGAAGGAATCTATCCAGGCCGCCATGACTGTCGTGCGCAGTCGCGCCGATGTGTTGGGTCTGGACAAGGATTTTCATCAGCAATATGACGTCCATGTGCATGTTCCGGAAGGCGCCACACCGAAAGATGGTCCCAGTGCGGGTATCGGTATGTGTACGGCGCTGGTTTCCGCGTTGACCAATATCCCGGTAAGGGCAGATGTAGCCATGACCGGGGAAATCACGCTTCGGGGTGAAGTACTGCCCATCGGTGGATTGAAGGAAAAATTGCTGGCTGCCGCGCGTGGCGGGATCAAGACCGTTATCATCCCGGAAGAAAATGAGCGTGATCTGAAAGAAATGCCGGGCAACATCACCAGCAGCCTTGATATTCGTCCGGTAAAATGGATCGATGAGGTTCTGGAGATGGCGTTGCTGGAACAACCACAGCCTGGCGAGAAAACGAAGACCCAAGACGCGAACACCAAGAGTGGTGCTGCCGGAAAAAGACCGCGGCGCAAGCGTTTGACCACGCACTGATAATCGAAAATTCAGCCAATTGTCTTCTGAAGATCGATTAGCTGTTGGCTGCCAGATCGACAAACGTCTGGTAGCCTATTATTTACCCATGGAAAGCGCTTTTTCCTTGACAATTTTCACCTAGGCTTGGTATAAAACGCACGCTTTTATGGAGCCTGGATATCTGCTGTTGCACCGGCAAACCGTTCGGGATATAACAGCTTCCATTCATACTTGAACGAACCGGTTCAGGATAAACACAATAGCTACATTAGGGGGCACCACAGGATGAACAAAAAAGAGTTGGTTGAAGCGATTGCCGAGTCAGCAGACATATCTCAGCAACAGGCTGGTAACGCGTTGAATGGCATGATCGTCACAATAACCAAAGCACTTCAGGAAGGCGATACTGTCTCCATTGTCGGCTTCGGTAGTTTCCTCGTACGCGACCGCGCTGCACGCACCGGACGCAACCCAAAGACAGGTGAAGCCATTGAAATCAAGGCTTCAAAATCTCCAGCATTTAAAGCTGGTAAAGCACTAAAGGATGCAGTAAACTAGCGCGCCTCAATCGGGTGCTTAGCTCAGCTGGGAGAGCATC
>CAZFXI010000072.1:0-13974 GCA_964522855.1 uncultured Sedimenticola sp. | reverse complement strand
AGCTCATGGCAAAAGCAAATTTTGAAGTTCCCGAGCTCCAGGAATATCCAGAGGTTCCAAAAATAGAGCCGGGCTCTATGGCTCATCTGGAAACCTTCAAGGCGAAACCAGAATTTCAGGAAGCATTGGGTTTCCAGAGCGAGTTACAGGAAAACTGGCAGGAACAGGCCATTGAGGCCATGGGCGATATGTTGACCAAATATCGCTCCTTAAAAGTGTACATGGATTCCTGTGTCAAGTGCGGTGCCTGTACGGACAAATGCCACTATTATCTAGGTACCAAAGACCCTAAGAATATGCCCGTGGCGCGTCAGGATCTGATGCGCAAGGTGTATCGTCGCTATTTCACCTTCGCCGGAAAGTATTTTCCCAAGCTGGTGGGTGCAACCGATTTTACCCAAGAAGTTCTGGATGATTGGTATAACTATTATCACCAGTGTTCACAGTGTCGTCGCTGCTCCGTGTTCTGCCCTTATGGCATCGATACGGCGGAAATCTCCATGGCCGCCCGCGAAATCATGGATCGCATCGGGCTGGGTGACAAGTATTCCAACGAAATTATTGGCAAAGTTTATCGTATCGGTAACAACCTGGGGCTGCCTGGCCCGGCGCTAGAAGATACCCTCGAAGGACTGGAAGAGGATGTGTTCGACGAAACCGGCGTCGAGGTAAAGTACCCTCTTGATGTCAAAGGCGCAGATATTCTGCTGGTCACCCCTTCTGCAGACTTTTTTGCAGAGCCTCATGTCGATGGCCTGATAGGTTATGGCAAGGTGTTCCACGAAGCCGGTGTTTCATGGACCATGAGTTCCCATGCGTCAGAAGCGGCGAACTTTGGCATGTTCATCGGCTCCTACGAGAACATGCGCAAGATCTCCCAGCGCATTCGACAAGCGGCATTGGATCTCGGCGTCAAGCGCATCATATTCGGTGAGTGTGGTCATGCCTGGCGGGTCGCTTACGCCTTCCTGAATACCCTGGCAGGTCCCTGGGATTTCCTGGACCCGGACTATCCGGTGCCTCAGCATATTCTGGAGTTCACCCTGGGTGAGATCGAGAAAGGCACTTTGAACATCGACAAATCATTGAATGACGACATGGTGCTGACCTTTCATGACTCATGCAATGTGGCGCGGGCCACGCGCATGGGCGACAAACCTGGTGGTCAGTTCGAGATACCGAGAGCGGTCATCAAGTCGGTGTGTAATAACTATGTGGATATGCCGGAAGACACTATTCGCGAAGCAACCTACTGTTGTGGTGGTGGCGGTGGTTTGCTCACTGACGATCTCATGGAGCTTCGCGTCAAGGGCGCCAAGCCCCGCATGGAAGCATTGAAGAGTGTTACCGAAGAATATGGCGTAACGCATATGGCAGCAATATGCGCGATCTGCAAGTCGCAGTTTACCAAGGTGATACCGTATTACGGCTTTGATATGGACCAGATCGTGAGCGTCCACCAGTTGGTGTCGAATGCGTTGATTCTTACCGGTCAGGGCGAAGCTGGAGACGAAGATGAATCCGAGGAAGATGCTGCCTGATCAGGCAGCCTTCCGCTACAAAATAATCCTCCCGTAAGGGTAACGGTTTTAACTGGTTTGGAGAGTGACAATGGCAACTCCTAGTGATGAAATGACAAAGAACATTACCTGGCGTCGGTTTGAAGAAGGTGACAACAAGTGGGACGATTGGACCGATGATATCTTCAACTACGATACCTCTCACAAATGCCCCACCTATGTGCATGAAACACCGCCGTGCCAGGGTAGTTGCCCCTCTGGTCATGATGTTCGTGGTTGGTTGTCCATCGTCCGTGGCATCGAGAAGCCTGCGGAAGGCGTCGAGATGGAAGAGTACGCGTTTCAGCGCGCTACCGAGTCGAATCCTTTCCCTTCCATGATGGGCCGGGTTTGCCCTGCACCTTGTCAGGACGGTTGTAACCGCAATGACGTGGAAGACTTTGTCGGTATCAACTCCATCGAACAGTTCATTGGTGATAAGGGGCTGGAAAAAGGCTATGCATTCGAAGCGGGCAAGGACACCGGCAAGAAAGTCGCCATTATCGGTGGTGGTCCCGGTGGCATGGCGGCTGCCTACCAATTGCGCCGCATGGGTCATGGCGTTGTCGTATTCGAAGCCCAGCCGGAATTGGGAGGCATGATGCGCTACGGTATTCCAAACTATCGTGTGCCACGTGACAAACTCGCTGCGGAAAACCAGCGCATCGTGGATATGGGAGTCGATGTCAAATTCAATACCCGCGTAGGTCAGGACGTCAGCGTCGAAGACCTCGAGAAAGACTATGATGCCATCATCTGGGCAGTCGGCTGCTGGACGGGCCGTGCTCTGCCTGTCGATGGTTGGGAAGGTACACCCAACTGCGTGACTGGAGTTGCTTATCTCAAGGCTTTCAACGAAGGTCGCATGAAAGTTACCGGCAAGAAACTGATTTGCGTAGGTGGTGGTGATACGTCTATCGACGTGGTCTCCGTGGCCCGCCGTATTGGCACCAATCCGGCCATGACCGGTAACCCGGAAGACGTGGTCCATGATGACAGTATGGATCAGGACGAGTCGCTGATCGCTGGTCGCGTACCCGTGGATGCCACGCTGACGTCCCTGTTCACCAAAGAAAACATGATGGCGGCAGAGCATGAGATTCATGATGCCATCCATGAAGGTGTGACCATTCTTGATGGTGTTATGCCCCTGGAAGTTCTCAAGGGTGATGACGGCCGTGCTACCGGCTTGAAAGTCTGTGATTGCACCATGGACGGAATGACACCGATTCCCGTCGAAGGTACGGAGCGCATCCTGGAAGCCGATATTATCGTAGCGGCCATCGGTCAAGGCGGTGATTTGGCTGGATTGGAAAGCTTTGACAATGGTCGTGGCTTGATGGATACCACCAATAACTATCAACTCAAGGATAAGCCCAACCATTTTGCCATCGGTGATATTGTGCGCCCGCACCTGCTGACCACGGCTATCGGTCAGGCATGGGTTGCTGCCGAGTCCGTTGATACCTTCCTCAAGGGACAGGAAATCAAGAAACGTCCCAAAGTCGATGTGCATCACTTCGACTTGCTGGAAAAAATGCATGAAGCAGGCCTGGATCCCGAAACATTCGACCCTGACGCCGGGGATCAGCGCGGTACTTCTGATGCCAATTATGCCGTGCATAACTATGAGGATCGCTCATTTGCAGAGATCATCTCCAGTGATGAGCTGTTCTTGGGTCACTTTGCAGTGACCCCACGCCACAAGCGTGCTGAAGACGTACCGAGTGCCGACGAAGTGCTCGGGCACTTCAAGGAACGTATGCAGGGTCTGGACGAGGAAACAGCACAGAAGGAAGCAGATCGTTGCATGAGCTGTGGTATGTGCTTCGAGTGTGACAACTGTGTCATTTACTGTCCTCAGGATGCTGTATATCGGGTGCCCAAGAATCAGTCAACAACCGGGCGTTATGTTGCTACTGACTATTCTCGCTGTGTAGGCTGTCACATATGTGCAGATGTATGTCCTACCGGCTACATCAAGATGGGACTTGGTGAGTAAACAGGAACAGAGGCTTTTTCCATGACTCGCAAAAGTGCAATCATGTTTCTGGCGGTAGTAGTGTCCGGGCTGTTCATCAGTCTGGGCAGTGCGCAAGCCGGTGAGGCAGTAGAAGGTACGGCCAAGGCTGACAAGCTGGAACAGTGTGTTGAGCCCACGTCCGTAATGCGTCGCAATCATTTTGAGTTTATCAAGCATCAACGCGATTTGACGGTGCATGAGGGGATTCGTGGCAGCAAGCACAGTCTCTCCGGTTGTGTTGATTGCCACGCCAGAAAGGACACTTCCGGTAAAGCAGTTCCGGTCAACGCCGAAGGCCAGTTTTGCGATGGTTGCCACGATTATGCTGCCGTTAGCCTGGATTGCTTCAGTTGCCATCGCACCACACCTGGGGAGAAATGAGTATGTCCAAAGTAAAGCATGAAGGGCGTCGCGAATTTCTGAAAAAATCGGCAACTGCAGCTGCGGTAGCGGTCGCACCCGGCGTGATGTTGCATACCTTGCCCGCAAACGCAGGCCCGAGAACCACAGCGGTGACTGACAAAGTTCGCTGGGGAATGCTCATCGACGCCAACAAGTGTGCCGATGGCTGCAATGATTGCGTGGCGGCCTGTGATAAGGAAAATGGTCTCGACCTGGTGGATATGCCTGAAGGTGCCGATGAAAGCCTGTGGGAGCGTCAGCGGCCACGCTGGATTAGACAGGTCAAGCTGAAAGACAATCTTTCCGGCAAGATCACGAACTTGCCCATGATGTGCCAGCATTGTGAGGAACCGCCCTGCGTAGATGTCTGTCCTACGGGTGCTTCTTTCCGTCGCGCTGATGGTATCGTCATGGTGGATCGCCATATTTGCATCGGCTGCCGGTATTGTATGATGGCCTGCCCTTACAAGGCGCGTTCTTTTATTCATGCTGAAGTTGCGGAAAAACTGACGCATGCGCCTCGTGGCAAGGGCTGTGTGGAAAGTTGCAACCTGTGTGTGCATCGTCTGGATAACGGAGAGACTACAACGGCTTGTCAGGATGCCTGTTCGCATCAGGCCATCGTATTCGGCGATTTGAATGATCCGGACAGCGCGGTATCACAGGCACTGAAAACATATCCCAGTGTTCAGATACGGGCTGATCTGAAACTAAACACCGGCGTACGCTACAGCAATATCTGATTTGATTAGGTGGTGAAGTAATGAAAAAGATTCACTTCAGCGAATGGGGAATAGAAAGTCCTCGATACTGGGGCATGCTCGCGGTGCTGGGTTTGATAATTGCCATTGCGGGTGGCGCTGTATTCTATATGGAGCATAGTGGCCACTGGGTTACGGGAATGACCAATCAGGTCGTGTGGGGGTTACCACATGTCTTTGCGATTTTCCTGATTGTGGCAGCTTCAGGTGCGTTGAACGTGGCATCTATCGGCACCGCTTTCGACAAGAAGGTATACAAGCCATTAGGCAGGTTGTCGGCGCTATTGGCGATCACCCTGTTGGCTGGTGGCCTCGCGGTGCTGGTGCTGGATCTGGGACAACCCGGCCGGTTGATCATCGCCATGACCTATTACAATTTCAAATCCATTTTTGCGTGGAATATCTATCTGTATACAGGTTTCTTTGCGATCGTGGCCGTGTATATCTGGTTCATGATGGATCACAGGATGAAGACTTGGTACAAGCCTACCGGTATCTTCGCTTTTGTCTGGCGCTTGCTGCTTACAACAGGTACCGGTTCCATTTTTGGATTCCTCGTAGCTCGTCAGGGTTATGATGCCGCCATTCTGGCCCCCATGTTTGTCATCATGTCTTTTGCCTATGGTCTGGCGGCCTACCTGCTGGTGCTGATGTTCGTGTTCAAGGCAGATGGGCGGGAAATCGGCAGTGTGTTGCTCAGGCGTTTGAAAAACCTGCTGGGTATTTTCGTTGCTGCCGTATTGTATTTCACTTTGGTCTATCATCTTGCCAATCTCTATGGCACAGAAAATCACGCCTATGAGGCTTTCATCCTCAGGGATGGCGGTATTTATACCTTGCTCTTCTGGGGTGGGTGGGTACTCGCAGGTTGCTTGATTCCGATGGGTATCATCTATCATCCGGGTCTGGGTGCAACACGGGGCGGTATCATCGCTGCTTCCACACTGGTTATCCTTGGCGGATTTGCTACCGTGTATGTCATTGTTATTGGTGGTCAGGCTTTCCCCATGGCCATGTTCCCGGGCAAGACCATTGTTGCCAGTGGTTTCTTCGACGGTGTGAATGGGCAACCCATGTTGTATGCGCCAAGTCTGCCGGAATTTCTGCTGGGGCTGGGTGGTGTCGCCGTCGTATTGCTGTTGACCTTCATCGGTATTCGCATGCTGCGCTTCCTGCCGACGACATTGTCCGACGAAGTTGCCGATCCTCACCATGTCAAGTCATAATACGAGACGCATGTCATAATGTGTTGAGGCGGTCTTTCAGACCGCCTTTTTACATTCTGAGACCAAGACCATGGCTCATTTGATGATATCAGCTGCACACAAGTCGTCCGGAAAGACGACCATCAGCATTGGCTTGTGTGCTGCCTTCCGTTCGAAATCCCTGGTAGTGCAACCGTTCAAGAAAGGTCCGGATTATATTGATCCTCTGTGGTTGGGGCAGGCGGCGGGGCGAGCATGCTATAACCTTGATTTTTTTACCATGGGTTCCGAAGAGATCAGCGGCCTGTTCTCCCACAGAATGCACAATGCAGATGTGGGTATTATCGAGGGCAACAAGGGCTTGTATGATGGCCTGGATCTGCACGGTAGCAACAGCAATGCCGCATTGGCGGCTTTGCTGGATGTGCCTGTGGTGCTGGTGCTCGATACCCGTGGCATGACCCGTGGTATTGCCCCTCTGATACTAGGCTATCAGGCTTTCGATGAGCATATTCGTATCGCTGGCGTTATTCTCAATAGCGTGGGCGGTATGCGTCACGAAAATAAGCTGCGCAATGTGATTGAACATTACACCGATGTCCGGGTTGTCGGCGCGGTTCCCCGCAATGATGTGGTGCGGATAGATGAACGACATCTGGGACTGATGCCTAGCAATGAAGCCGAGGAAGCACAGCAACGCATCGATAAAATAGCCCAGCATGTTGGGGACAATGTTGATCTCGATGTACTGCTGACCATTGCCGCCGCAGCCCCCTCCACAAAGCCCGCAGAAATACCGCGGTTTCCTCCGCAGCAGCATGGCGAGCAGGTTCGCATTGCTTATGCAAGAGATGCGGCTTTCGGGTTTTACTATCCAGATGATCTGGAAACCCTGCGCCAGGCAGGAGCGGAGTTGTTGCCGTTTGATACCTTGCATGATATGGCACTTCCCGATGTTGATGGCCTGTTTATCGGTGGAGGATTTCCGGAAACCGCCATGGCGGCTCTGGAACAAAATGAGGGTATGCGGACCTCCATAAAACGCTTCATCGAGCAAGGTGGTCCCACTTATGCAGAATGTGGTGGTTTGATGTACCTTTGCCGTAGCATGCAATGGAAAGGCAAGGTTTCGCAAATGGTAGGCGTGTTGCCCGCCGATGTCAAAATGCACCAGAAACCACAGGGTAGGGGTTATGTGCGTTTGTGTGAAACTAGCGACCATCCATGGCCGGGCAGGGATGTCTTTGCCCAACAGGTGAACGCACACGAATTTCATTATTCAGGACTGGAAGGTCTGGACGCCACTCAGAAATTCGCTTATAAGGTGGAGCGTGGGTTTGGTGTGGACGGTGTCCATGACGGCCTGATATACAAGAACCTGCTGGCCAATTATTCGCATATGCGCAATGTCGGGAGCAATCACTGGGCTGAGCGCTTCGTGGCGCATGTGCGGACTTGCAAGAACGCCAGGAAAAACGAGAGGAAGTAGCTGGAAATGTTAACGATTACTCCTGCAGCAGCAAAGCAGATCAAAGTAGCCGCCGAGCAAGGTGGTACCGAAGGCATGGCCTTACGCATGGCAGTCAAGGAAAACAAGGATGGCTCGTTTGCCTATCATATGGGATTTGATGAACCGGCGGATACTGACAAGCGCATAAATACCGAAGGTGTTGAAGTGGTCATGGATCCCAGTTTTGATAAATACTTGGAAGAATGCACACTGGATTACGTCGAGATGGACGATGGAAGCTGGCAGTTTGTTTTCCTCAACCCTGCCGACCCGCACTATGTGCCACCCAGAATCAATTAGTTTCCAGCCTGCTAGTATAGTTTTCCCCATTTATGGATTTGTCACCTGAAGACGCATTACGCCTGAATGTGATGCTGGTCAACCAGCCTAGGGCCATCCGCATCGACGAATCGCGCATGATTTTGTATGCCTTGTCAGACAAGGGGCAGATGGAAATCCCCCTCAATCCCACCTGCAGGGATGACCAGTATCTGAAGCAGATTCGGGAAATGCTCTCCATGCACGCCCTGGGTTCCCCCTCTGGTTATCCTCAGCATATCTGGTCCCGCATGGGGCATCTGAGCAACGAAAATCTCGAGGATCTGCTGCTGCTCGGGGAGCCTGCGGCAGTTGTTGCAGTAGCCTATTCCAGTGAACTGACGGATGAACTGGCGCGCAAGGTATGGTGGGCACTGGAAGACGCAGAAAATGCCCGGCAGATGTTGCGCTTGCCCCAGATCGTAAATGGCGAGATGGGACCTGAGCTTGCGGCCTTCCTGGTGGAATTTCTGCCCTTCGAAACCGAAGCGGAAAAAATCATGGATACCATGCAACTGGTATTGCAGCCGGGCTTGTTGGATCAGTCACAGGTGCTGGACCTGTGGAAGCGGGGTAAACGCAAGAACGCCTTCTACGTGGGATTCCTCGCCACCCTGCCCGATGATCTGCCTGACCTATCGGGGGAAGGGCGACAGCTGGAGTTGGCCCCGGAACTGCAAGCGATGGCAAAGCAGGGTAACGATCTGGCGGGCCTGCTGGCACGGGTGTTGTCGGCGCCTGGCCAGACTTGGCTGGCGACCTTCAGGCAGGTACTGGAAAAGCCCGGTAATCAGGACGTGGTGAACTGGTCACTGGATGTGGCGGCAGATTATTTCAGTGCGGCCAGACCAGAGGGCCAGGCAGATGCCACCATCGATGCCCTGAAGGAAGAAGCGGCGGTCTGGGTGAGCGACAAGGGCAACGCGCTGGTACAGCAGATTCTTGATCTTGATCCAAAACTGACTGACAGGCTACACGCGTTACGGGTAATGTCGGGATCAGGTTATGGTGTGGTCAGGCCAGTGTTCAGCAAGACGGATGCCATCGGCACCCTCATGCGACGCAAGCTGGCGCCTGTCATGGAGACCTATCTCGGCGTTGTCGCGCTATTGCAAAGCTGATGATCCCGATAACACATACGGGCCAGGCTATTTTTTTCGACGTCGTCGCTTGCGCCCTTCGTAAGCGCTGATGCAGGGAACGATTTCTGAAAAGGGCAGGTTCTCCAAGGCACCATAGCGTACGATAGCCTCGTCGATCAGGCCGGCGATTTCCGGAATGGGCATGGGGATAGGCTGTTCCGGGTTGAGAGCTCGGTACACCCCGCGCAAACTGCCGATTTGTACCTTGATGGCTTTGGCATGGCCCAATAGCTGGCTGGTATCATGCAGCTTCAGCGAAAACCTGGCTTGCTCTTTCATCACTTCCAGAAACTTTTTGCAGGTCCGCTGAGCCTGGGTATCGGTGCAATTGGCCGCTTCACGCTCTGCAATGAGCATTTTCTGACAGAGGCTGCACCCTGCCTGCGTGGTTAAAATACCTTTTTCGAACACGCAATAATTTGCGTTGACCTCTTCGTAAGTCTGGCGATAGGCGTCTTCGTCCAATTCAGTGTTCCTGTTTGAAACGATGAATCAGGCGGCGATCCTTCTTGTTGGGGCGGCCATCTGTTTTTACGGGGCTGGAAGCGCGGGCAGCCCGTAGTAGTGCCAACTCATCCTCCCGCTGTTTGCGGCTTTGTTCCGATTCAGCATAGAAGTGTACGGCCTCGGAAGCCGGGCGGCGTTGCCTGGGAAGCTGCAGGATCTCGATTTCCCAATGCAGGCCATTCTTGGCAATGGTGAGCTGGTGTCCCGGCCTGACTTCCTTTCCCGGCTTGCTGCGTTGTCCGTTCAGATGCACTTTGCCGCCGGAGATGGCTTCCGCCGCCAGTTTGCGGGTCTTGAAGAAACGTGCTGCCCAGAGCCATTTGTCGAGGCGCATCTTTTCCTGCTGGTCCATGCTCGCTACGGGTGATCAGGTGGGGCCGTCTTCAGAGGCGTCGATACTGTGGGCAAAGGCGGCCTCGTCGTTATGGGGAGCCAGACCCAGCAGCGGGTCGAGCTTACCATAGGCATCCAGCTGGGCCATGTCGTCGAATCCTCCCACGTGGAAATCGTCGATAAATATCTGGGGAACCGTGCGACGGTTGCTGCGTTGCATCATCTCTGCCATCTTGTCCCTGTCCATGTCCACGCGGATTTCTTCAAACTCGACGCCTTTGTTCTGCAACAGGGATTTGGCGCGAACACAATAAGGACACATGGCGGTGGAATAGACGACGATACGGGGTGATGACACGGCAGCTTTCTCCAATGGCAATTTCGATGTTTTGTTATATCCGCGTATCCTAGCATCTTTTTTACGCTTGAAAACAGGGTAAACTGTGCCCTTTCGAGCCAAAGCCCTTTGTGGCCACAGACCCTGCCATGTGGAAAAATGCCAGTTCCAGGACCATTTGTCTCAAAGATTACCAGCCACCTGCCTGGATCACAGATACCGTGGATCTGGAATTTCATCTCCATGAACAGGGCACCCGGGTCATTTCCCGATTGACGCTGGAGAAAAATCCGCAACATGCTGCCGAGGTGTCCGAACTGCGCCTGAACGGGGAAGGGCTGAGGGCCATCTGGTTGCGTATGGACGGCAGCGAGTTGCATGGCGACGCCTATCGCATCGATGACCAGGGCCTGATCCTGTTCAATCCGCCGCAGCGGTTTGTGCTGGAGTCGGAAGTGGAGCTGTCACCGGAAACCAACACCGCCCTGGAAGGCCTGTACCGCAGTGGCAGTATGTTCTGTACCCAGTGCGAGGCCGAAGGGTTTCGTCGTATCACCTGGTATCAGGATCGTCCGGATGTTATGGCGCGTTTCAAGGTGCGCATCGAAGCGGACAAGTCCAGATATCCGGTATTGCTGTCCAACGGAAATCCGTTGGAGCAGGGTGATCTGCCCGATGGACGCCACTACGCCGAATGGGAGGACCCTTTTCCAAAGCCCAGCTATCTCTTCGCCCTGGTAGCAGGGGATCTGGAATTCATTGAAGATCATTTTACGACTGCGTCCGGTTGCAAGGTGAGCCTGCGAATTCATGTCGAACCCGAAAATATCGACAAATGTGATCATGCCATGCGTTCTCTGATCAGTTCCATGCGCTGGGATGAAGAACGATACGGGCGGGAATATGACCTGGATGTGTTCAATATCGTCGCGGTGAACGATTTCAATATGGGAGCGATGGAAAACAAGGGGCTGAATATATTCAACTCCAAATATGTGCTGGCACGCCCCGATACGGCGACTGATGAGGATTATCAGGGCATCGAGGCGGTCATCGCCCATGAATACTTCCACAACTGGACTGGCAATCGCATCACTTGCCGGGACTGGTTTCAGCTGTCTCTGAAGGAAGGATTCACCGTATACAGAGATCAGGAATTTTCCTCCGACATGGGTGATCGCGGTGTAAAGCGCATCGATGACGTGCGTTTGCTGCGTGCCCACCAGTTCGCCGAGGATTCCAGCCCCATGGCACATCCCGTGCGCCCGGCATCCTACATGGAGATCAACAATTTCTACACCGTCACCGTGTACGAAAAGGGTGCGGAAGTGGTGCGCATGCAGGCGAACCTGCTGGGGCCGGAGCTGTTTCGCAAGGCCACGGACCTGTATTTTCAGCGCCATGACGGTCAGGCGGTGACTACCGACGATTTTGTGGCCTGCATGGAAGCGGCATCGGGGCGGGATCTGAGTCAGTTCAAACACTGGTATGACTATGCAGGAACCCCGGAGCTCAAGGTGCGCGGGGAATACGATGCCGAAGCCGGGACATATCAACTGCATTTTTCTCAACACATACCGGACACGCCGGGACAATCCGGCAAGCCAGCTTTCCATATTCCGGTGGTGGTTGGCCTGCTGGACAGCCATGGCAGGGACATGCCCCTGCAACGGGCTGATGAAGCAGTGCATCCGGCGCTGCTGGAAGTCACCCGTAGGGAGCAGAGCTTTACCTTCCTGGCGGTGGCGGAAGAGCCGACACCTTCTCTGCTGCGAGGCTTCTCCGCACCACTGAAGCTGCAATACCCCTATGCTGACCATGAACTCGTGTTCCTCATGGCGCATGATGCGGACGGTTTCAATCGCTGGGATGCCGGACAGCAACTGGCTCAGCGTGTCATTCTTGAACTGGTAGATAAATCGCCCCGGGCGCAGGATATGCTGGCGGAATTCACCCATGCCTTCCATCGTGCCCTGGATGCCGCCCATACGGATGCCGCACTGCTGTCAGAAGTGTTGTCACTGCCTTCCGAGACCTTCCTCGGGGAGCAAATGACGGTGATCGACGTGGAGGGCATCCACGATGCCCGGGAACAGGTGAAGCGGCATGTCGCACGTATACTGCATGATGACCTGTTGGAGCATTACCGTAGCTTGCAGGATCAGGGCGAGTATCAGATTACCTCGGTGGCCATCGGCCGAAGGCGGCTGAAAAATCTGTTGCTATCCTATCTGTTGGCTGACCCGAGTAATGCGCCCGAAGACCTGTGCGTGGAACAATACCGGGCCGCACACAACATGACTGATGTGATCGCCGCCCTGGCGCTGATCGCAGACAGTGATATGCTTGAGCGAGTGCAGTTGCTGGAGGATTTTGCCGAGCGCTGGCAGCATGACCCACTGGTCATGGACAAATGGTTCGCGGTTCAGGCGCGCTCCAGCCGGGAAGATACCCTGTCGTGTATCCGGAAACTGGAGAAACATACGGCTTTTTCCATGCGCAATCCCAATAAGGTTCGAGCGCTGATCGGGAGTTTTGTCGGCGCAAATCCCCTGCGCTTTCATTCAGAGGATGGAAAGGGGTATACTTTCCTGGTGGACAAGGTGCTTGAACTGGATAGCACCAATCCCCAGATTGCTGCACGACTGCTGCGCAACCTGTCACGCTGGCGTCATTATGATGAGCATCGTCAGCAACTGGCACGTACGCAGCTGGAACGGATAAGCCGTAAGGAATCCGTTTCCCGCGATGTCTATGAAGTGGCCGAAAAGAGCCTGCAGGCATGAAAGCGTTGCTCGTGGTAGCACACGGTAGCCGCCGCACGGCGTCGAATGAAGAAGTAACAAGGCTGTGCGAACGGATACAAGAAGAAAAAGGTGATGAGGAGTTTGGCGTCGTAATGGCTGGTTTTCTGGAACTGGCCCAGCCTTCCATTCCTGAAGGTATTGAAGCATGCATACGACTTGGTGCTGACCAGGTTGTGGTCTTGCCCTATTTTCTATCAGCCGGACGGCATGTCAGCGAAGACATCCCGGCAGAGGTAGAAAAGGCGCGGACCGCCAATCCGCATGTTTCCATTCAACTCGCACCTTATCTGGGGTCCGCACCAGGAGTCAGCAGACTTTTGGTCGAACTGACTGTAGGAAGCGAGAAAAATGGTAATTTTATTGAGTGATTTACCCGAAAGGGTGGAAAAGCATTCGTTGCAGGAACTGGTGGAACAATATCATCCAGTCAACGCGGTTGAACCTTATGGTCCGGACTTTGACGGCAAGCCAGTGGAATGGAAAATCGAACTCGGTGATACTGATCGTGAAGTGGCCAACTTTGTTACCGACAAGTTGAATGGCTCTTATTGGCAGGGTTGCCATGTGAATGCCTATTGTCCACTTTTCCAGTAAGTTGAGGAGTCACACCCTGCTGACATAGCGATAGCTGCTGGGAACCAGTAGCAGGCTCACCAGCATGGAAAAAGACAGTCCGGACACGATAGTGATAGCCAGGGGCTGCAGCATTTCAGAGCCCTGTCCCCAGGCCAGTGCCAAGGGCAACATCCCGACCACCGTAGTCAGTGTGGTCATGAGAATGGGGCGCAGTCGCAGGCGTGCGGCTTCAACTATGGCGCGCATTTTTGGCAGTCCGTCTCCGCGCTTGATTTCGATGTATTCCACAAGGATGATGGCATTGTTGACCACGATGCCTGCAAGCATGATCATCCCCAGCCACACGGGCATGGAAATGGGCGTATGGGTCCATTTCAGACCCAAAGCCACACCGATGAGAGAAAAAACCACACTGAACAGGATGATCAGGGGGTTGCGCAGGGATTCATACTGCACCGCCATCACCACCAGCACCAGGAACAGCGCCAGCACCA
>CAZFXI010000071.1:0-14029 GCA_964522855.1 uncultured Sedimenticola sp. | reverse complement strand
GTACGGCAGGGAACATACTCCTGCCCGTTAAGCTGCGTGGGTGTTGTTTCTAAGCTGCCTGTACGGCAGTGAACTATCCGCAGTGACATCTGTTGACCATTTCCAGGTTTCTAAGCTGCCTGTACGGCAGTGAACCCGGTCATCGCTCCTGTACCGTCATCCTGAATTTTCTAAGCTGCCTGTACGGCAGTGAACAAAAATGGTTTGGCCAAAAGATAATTGTTTTATTTCTAAGCTGCCTGTACGGCAGTGAACCAGGTTAATTCCAGCATCCTGCACCATCGCAATTTCTAAGCTGCCTGTACGGCAGTGAACTATTTGACCGGCATTGAAAACGCAAAAACCCATTTCTAAGCTGCCTGTACGGCAGTGAACACAGGCGAACCAGTGACAGTTGCATATTGTGATTTCTAAGCTGCCTGTACGGCAGTGAACAATGCCCCAAACGCCAGAATGAACTTGCGCTCTTTCTAAGCTGCCTGTACGGCAGTGAACGTCAGGCTTCCAGAATGGCTGTGGCAATGGATTTTCTAAGCTGCCTGTACGGCAGTGAACCTCAGAAATGGCACCGCCAGCGCTCAGGATATTTTCTAAGCTGCCTGTACGGCAGTGAACCAGGCAATCAATTCCAGTGGGCTGGTTATGCTTTTCTAAGCTGCCTGTACGGCAGTGAACTTGGCTATGTGATATAGCCGATTTCTCTGCTGTTTCTAAGCTGCCTGTACGGCAGTGAACGCCGCCGGGCGATCAGATCATTGTCCCGATTCTTTCTAAGCTGCCTGTACGGCAGTGAACGCGGCTGGCCTTGTTAGCCTGCAACTTACCTTTTTCTAAGCTGCCTGTACGGCAGTGAACTACAAACGCTACCGTGATCAAATTTCCGCGCATTTCTAAGCTGCCTGTACGGCAGTGAACGTGGCGCATATCCGTTACGGCGCACTGGTAGCTTTCTAAGCTGCCTGTACGGCAGTGAACTCCGGTTACAAATGTCCACCATGTATTTCCTTTTTCTAAGCTGCCTGTACGGCAGTGAACGAATAGGTTTGTCGTTCCCGTCATTGCATGTATTTCTAAGCTGCCTGTACGGCAGTGAACGAATGAGCCAGGGTGGAAAAAGAGAAGGGGCTTTTCTAAGCTGCCTGTACGGCAGTGAACAGCAATTTTGCAAGTGAATTATTCTTAGTAACAACAACTTACGCCATTTCCCGCGATATTAGCAATGGATCAATGACTGTTTGTAAGTCATTGATCCTAATAAGATATGAGAAGACATGCAATATTTTGGTCAAAACAGGGGAACGGTGCTGGTGGTACTTAGGCCATAGGTGCTGAAGTGTTGTGTGTTACCGCCAGTTTTCTGATCTGACTTGCCAATGAACAATCTGAATCGATTGTCTGAACTATGGCTTTTGATGTGGATGTAAGGTGCTGTGCTCTGTTGTTCGGCGTGGTTGTCTGTTTCTGCAAGTGCTTGTTCATAGGGGATGCCCCGCCGTTTTGCCTTACGGCGTGCCAGGCGGGCATTATTGCTTTTGGGCTGTATTCTACGAAAACAAGCATAGGCACCCGCCCTCTCAGGCGTCTTTCTGATGCCGGTGATATACACATAATCATTCAAGCGTGCAGCCCAGTGCTGGATGTGGAGTTGATCCAGCAACTCTTCGGTTGGTGAGAATAGCCGAAGTTTGCTCCCAAGCTGATGTTGATCAGCATCATATTCCGGGAATGCCACACCGACCGGAGAGTGGCCTTGGGCATCCTGGATTTCTACTAGAGCGAGATGAAATTGCTGATAAAACTTTTCCCAGAGAAAATGGAGTGGTATCTCGGGGCCAGGGTGTAGCGTGATGTCTTGGTAGTATTTCATCGGCATCAATCCTTACCGCTTTCCCCAAAGACGCCGCCACGTACCAGTACGGCCATGACGTAATGCTCCTCGTTGGTATTGTCCAATTCTTCGCCTCGTGCAAAGCGATCAAAGAGACTGAAGAAGTCGGCCTTGGCCTTGGGTGTGCGGTAGGCCTTGCCGAGATTGGTGACTGCGCCATAAGGCTCGATGGCGATGGGGCCGGTTGGCACTTCGTCGTATTCCGGGTACCAGGTATCGATGGTGCGTAGCGCATTGCCGATCTTTTGTGAGTGCATGGCGGCAATATCATCGACGGCGTAAAGAATTTTGCTTTTATTGGATTTGCTGTTGCCCTTGTCCAGCACCAATTCTTCACTGGGATAGATATCCTGTGCATTGCCGACCTGGGCAAACGCTGTAATATCCAGCAGGAGGAAGTCCGTCTTTCCCGATAGTGCCTCGGCAATTTTCTCTGCCAATGCCTGGATATCGGCGTTGTCGGTATCGAAGCTGCGTGTGCTCAGGCTAGCGGCATCAAAGGTCCATGTGTCTTCGATATCCTTGTTGAGTATTTTTACCTGGACTTCAACGTTTTCTGCGCCGACTCGATTGCGCCAGAGGAAACGGGCATTGGCGATGTTGGTTGCATAGCGTTTTGCCAGCTCTGTGAACCCGGTTTTCTCGATATAGCCCTGGGCCGCTGTTGTGTAGGTGTTGTTGAAGTTGGCATTGTTACAGGCCGAGGGCTGCTCCACGCCGCTGAGCACTTTCAAGGTAAATTGCAGCTTCAGCGTGTCCAGCTCCATTGGCAGGGCGCAGCTATCGACTTTTTGCAGATTGGGTTTTTCAACCTCTGCATCCAGCTTCAAGGGGTCACTTTGCAGAGCCTTTTTCAGCCGATTGGAGATGGTGCCTCTCACCGACTTTTCGATCAGCTTGAGTGGTTTGGCAGCTTCAGGATTGTCTTTATTTTCCCAGGTCGTGCCATACATGAACCCGTCAGAGGGAACGAGTTTCTTTTCAAATGCCAGTACGGTTGCGATGTCTTTTTTAGTGGCCATGTTTTTTCCTTTTAGAAGTTCAAGATGAAGATGTCGAGGTTTTCTGTTGGCAGAGATAGAGGTTGTTTTCCAGATCCGTGTGGTAATGCCATTGCATCTGATCGAGGGTTTCGATTCGGTAGGGCATGACGAATTCGCCCAGGGTTACGACGCTCTCTGCAAAGCGATGCGGGGTATCCGGGTCACGCTGGCTTCGGGCCTGGCCGAGTTCGGAGATACCGTAGAATCCGGTGGCGATGGGAACAATCCAGCCGGGTGCCTTGCGATGGCCTGACCAGGTGATTTCTCCCTGCTCATTTTCTTCACTGGTGTGGTAAACCTTGAGGTAGTCCAGCATGGCATCAATCGCATCCTGGCCATCTGCCATTGCATCTTGCATCAATTCGCGGCGTTCTATGAGGCAATGACCCGGCATGAGTTTACGCATTAGTGCCTTGTGATCCCTTTCGCTGCTGATTTTGAACGCTGAGGGTTCGCCAAAATCCATAATGTCTCCGGCCGCCATCTTCAGTCCCGTGTGCATGAGGCGAGTGATCGCCGAGAGCAGCTCGGGCATCTCATCCTGATCGACACCGGCATATTCAATGACCAGCGATACTTTCAAATGGCATCGGGCTTCCTCGATAAAAGAGGGTCGGTTGCCGTTCTTGTCCAGCGGGTTGCCAGTACCGATAATCGAGTGGACAAAATCGCCATTCCCCTTGTAGGTCTGCATGTCGATATGGTGACAGACAACGGCCATGCTGTTGAATTGAAGATCATCAAAACCATAAGGCTTGAGTTTTCTTTCCAAAGCGTGTGTCGCACCCAGCCAGGCGGTCATTGCGGGAAAGCCGATGGTGTAGGGGCTGGAGAGGGCGTTGGCATTGTGTACCTTGATATCTGGAATCAGCAGTATGCGTTTCATCGCAAGCCCTCCCAGTTGTTGTTGATAATGCGCTTGATGTGGGGCAACTCATCGTCGCCCATCCCTTTTGGCTGTTTGATGACTTTGCGATAGGCCAGCAGAAACCAGCGCGCCATCGCTTTCTCAATTTCAGCCAACCAGTCATCGTCGTCTTCTCGTTCCTGGGTATAGGCATTGTCCAGCCAGATCTTTTGATAGCGAGGGAGTTTGCTGTAACGCTCACCCTCCGACCAACCGGCTTCTGCCCGCCGAAGAGCCCAAGCTTTCTCTATGATTTGGGTAATGATGAACTGGATCAGGTTATCAATGGCATTACGAATATTGACGTTGTTATGATCGGTGCTGACCAGTGTGTGGAAGGATTGGAATTCCTCCCGGTAATGCCAGGGGTTGAGCGAATTGGAGAAGAAATCCCGTCGGGGGAGCTGGATGGATTGTTGTTGTAATGTGGGAGGCATGCTCGGCAACAGATAGGCTTTGCCGCCACTTTGGCTGTTCTTTACGCTGACATTCTGGGGTTTGGTACCGCCAAAGCCGATAACGGTCAGGTCATAAATCTCAGCGAAACCCTGTTCGTCCAACTGGCCTTTTTTTCTGGCCTCTCTGGCCGATTTTGCCTCATCGGAAAACCGGATATGGTTGATCCGATCCTTTAGTGCAAACATCAATCCCGAGGGCGTGAAAATGGATAGCAGGTGGTAATCCTCGTCAACCGGAAAATAGACCTGTTTGATACGTTCGTGGGTTTTAACATCGGCATCGTCGTTTTGTTTGATGGCGAGCAACCCGCTCTTTATCTCGTTGTAGCTTGTGGTGCTGGTAGCTGCATCTTGCGGCGAATCGAACAAATCGGCATTAGCCGGGGCTCCGGTTGTTAATTGCCCCAACTGTTGCTGGATTTCATCGGTATTTGCTTCGAGGTGTTCCAATACACTTCTGCCATCTTCCATCTTGAGCATCAGGAATTTGTAGACATCCAAAGCTGCTGCATTGCCGAAAACATCCAGTGACGTTTCGACATTTCCAGTGCGTAGAAAACCATCCGCTTTTCGGGGTGACTCGGCAATGAGGGAGCTGGTCTTTGCACTCGGATGGGTGAATTTTCCGGGATGGCTGACCATTGAAAGCTGGGAGGCTCTTTTGGCGGCACTGGGCAACCAGGAGGCCAGGGACAATGCCTCTTCGGCGGCATCGATGACTTCCTGTTTTTCCTCGTCCGTCATCGACGCCTTGGTTTTGCTTTTGATGCGGGCTTCCTTGCGCTCTTGCAGGAAGTCCTTGATGGCTGGGTCTAACATATCAAATCCTTGAGTTGGTTGTGTTGGTCAGTTCAGTCCAAGTTGGTCGCAATAATTAAAACTCATCCCCATCGGGTCTTTTCCATACGTTGGCAGTGACAATTCACCAAACAGCAAGCCAGCCTTGCGGGGGCTCATTTCTCTCGCTTCGGCAATGTCATCCAGCAGGATGTCATAGTCCCTGATGAGCCACATTTGGCTGAGTTCCTTTGGGCTCAGGTTGTACTGCGAGATATTGAAAAGCTTGTCGATGGGGTTGGTGTTGCCTCGGGTGTCTTTTTCAACGAAACGCCATACGTCGTCTTGTGGAATCAGGTAAATCAGCGGTTGCTCCGTGCTCTCACGAAAACGCACGAGCCGTTGCGGCAAGCCGGTAAGCCACCAGTGTTCAGTGAGCCAACCTTGCAGGGATTCCGGGCCTTGCTGTTCGTAGGCGCTCAGCAGTTGGTGCAGGCAGTGGTGCTCCAGATCGATAAGGTTTTCTGTTGGTGTGAGCTGCTTGCGCTTCTGGATGCGGGCTCGGGCATCAACGCTTTTTGCCAGCGCCTTGGTATCCAGCAGGCTGGTGAGATCATGGGTGGAAAGTCGGTTTTCATCAGATTCGAATCCTGGACGACAAAACGCCGGCTTGTGATCGCCCCGAGTCAGTGAATTAAGGTTGTACTGAAGCAGGCCCAGGTTGGGTGTTTCTACCGGCATTTCCCTATGGCGCAGTACCCGCCCGGCAAGCTGGACGATGGAGCGGAATGAAGAAGGTTCGATAACCGCCCAGTCGAAGTCATGATCCCGCCCCACTTCTTCGACCGGGGTGGCGACGAGGATAAAAATCAGGTTCTTGCTTGTGCACTGTTCCAGGTGTTTGCGGATGACCGGGTTTTTAAAAATATTCTGCGGGTTATCTCGGTCACGTTTCAGTACCTCATCGAGGTGCTTTTCCTGGGCGCTGCGCATCAGCAAGACCTGCTGGCTGTGATAGGCCATGACCCGGACTTCATGATCTCCGGGCCAGTCTGCACCGGCGAGGTGGCGTGTTAGCGCAAGGCACGGCGAAATGTTGGCCACCCGCACCACCCCGAAAGATACCTTTGTGCCGCTATGTTCCTCAACGGCGTGATGATCGTGGTGTTTTTTCACAATGGCTTGCTGGATTGTTCCAAACCAACTTTCCTGAATGGTCTCTTTTTCACTGGTTTCTGCACCTTCCTTTATGGCGCTACAGTCGATGATATCGGCTTTGCGTTTGACTGGCTGCCGTTTCAGCTCGGATACCCGCCTGCTGACAAATGCCTGATGCTGTTGCAGAAAGCTGGTGGCGTTTTCGGGGCTACCTGTGGCGGCAATGCCTTCCACACGGGTAGTGAATTCATCGATCCACGCACAGCCGACTAGGCTGCTGGCATCACGGGTTTTTGTGTAGATCGACCAGCCCGCCTGATAGGCATTGAAATACCCTTCAGCCAGATCCGGTGCAATGGTGGCGGAGGAGATCATCACTTTGCGCCCCAGCATGCCCGCCAGATGGATGAGTCGCCCAATGGCAATCAGATCCTTGCCATCGAAGTCATCGATTTCATCGATCACCAGATCGGAAGACATCAGGCGCAGCGCCGGCAAAATATAGCGGCCTCCACGGCTGGTCTCTGTCGCCGCCATCAGGTGATCAATGGTGCAACTCAAAACCGGGGCATAGAGAAACTTCTTGTTCTTTTCCCTCTGCGCATCGTTGGCAAGTACCGCGGCCAGAGCATCCTCGGGAATTTCACTCTCGAAATAGACCTCGTTATCGAGCAATACCTCCAGCGACTCCGACCCCAGGTCAGCGTCGGATATCTCCTTCTCCTCGGAGACTCGCTGGTTGTGCAGTTCCAGGACTGCACGGGAACCGATCAAGACTGCGAGCTCCGTGGTATCCAGGCCGATACGCTCCCGATACTCATCACCGGTTTGCAGGGTGAGTGTCCGCAGACCCAGCGCCAGAATAAAGCGCAGACTATCCTGGTCAGGTGAGAGCGCCCGCATGATCTTGGCATTGGCAAAGGTTTTTCCCTTGCCGGTGCTGGCCATATTGACGGCGAAGAAACCCATCTCTTCGATGCCCTGGTTTTCCGGCAGCGTTTTGCGCCAGTTGGTAATCTTGTTGACAGCGGTTTCCTGCCAGCGAAAAGCGCCCCGGCTTTTCTTTTTCAAAGCCTTCACGTCGAACGCTCTGGGTAACTCACCATTCTTCCCCTCGAATGCAGGGAGCAGGTGGGCTGTACTCAGTGCATGTCGGGTTACACCGACTAGGTGTTCATCAAGCTTTTGTTTCAGCTCTTGTGTTTTTCGATCCGTATTGGCGAATAAATCCAGCTCGCTGTGCCAGTGCGAGTCGGCATCACAGGAGGAGTAATGGTGATCGCCCAACATCAGTGACAGGCGAGCATGGTGCAGTATAAGTCGCCAACTGCCATCGGCCATTGCCTGTTCGATCAAGGGTTGGCAATCATGCAGGCGTTTCGCCCATTTCTTTGCTTGCTTCAGCCAGGCCTTAGATTGGCTGGGGAGTCCTTTTTCATAAGTGAAGCAGCGTTCCAGATTTTCGGTGAATGCTTCTTCATCGTGGCGGTTTTCATAGCCCCACTCTTGTGTAATTCGCTTGAGGACTTTATTCAGGTTCGCTGCAGGCTCGCCCCTCCAGTTCTCTAAAATGCCCCTGTCACGAGGAGCCGGCAAGCGGTGGTGAGTGACGATCAACCAGGCAAGCAGGTTGGCTGCAGGAGGCAGATCGGCGAGGGGCTTCGGTTTTTTGTTTTTGGCTCGTTGCGTAATTCCCTCAACATCTACCTCCCCCGATTCCAATCTAGTCAACCATTGATCACCGGGCTCGGCCCCAACATAGGCTTCAAGAAACAGGGTGGATATCCATTCATGGCGCAAAGGATCACCAATGATCTTGTTCTCCCTGAGCTTGGACTGGAAAAACTCTGAAGCCTTGCCCCAGTCATGAAATAGCGCCGCCAGAGCGGCCAGCGACTTGATGAGAGGGAGATAGTGCCAATCGTTTTCCCACTGGGTATTCATGATGGTTTTGCGGGTGCTATTGACCGGCACATACCCCTGGGCATCAAATTTGCTGCGGTTGCCGATGATCCATGCAAGCTCACTGCGGCTTCGACTGCGCTGCCAGTGACAGGAGACTGCGGTGTTTTTACTGGCGGTTTTGCGCAGCAGCTTCTTCACTGCCAGCAAGCCCTCTGCAGTGATGACGGTCTGCCAGGTGCGGCTGCCAATCCGGTTGGCAAAGGCATCGAGTACGCGGCGTGTCTTGTTCAGCGCCTTTTTCTCGCACTGCGAGACGAAGGTCACCATCACGACTGCGGGCCGTGCAGGCTGAGCTCTTTTACGACATTGAACATAAAATCGAGCGCTTTGTGGCGGGTAAAGTTTTGCAAGCATTGCTGGCGAAATTCCTGCTCGGAGGCTTCCTCTTTTGCGCAGATAAACGCCCAGGGAAGGATTAATGCATCCTTAACCAAATCGGCGACATCAAATACCAGCGCACCCCGTCTGGTTTTTCCATGCAGCACTGCGAAGCCGTGGGGAATGCCCAGTACCCAGAGTGTGGTGGCCGCCAGTCCATAAGCCAGGTAGTTGCCATGGTCGAGAAAACCATTGGCATCGGCAATGTTGTCACCATGTTCCCGAACAAAGTCCTCCTGTTTGGTTCGATTGGCAGCAATTTTGTACAGATTCTTAGTGAGTTGCGCTTCAACCAGCAGCAATTTATTGACATTGTCGCTTGCTATAATCTTTCTAGAAAAGCTTTGCAAGGCTTTCTCTACATCCATATCATCGATATAGAAGCCTTCATTATGAAGATCGCGGTCATTGCTCCAGACTTGTTTGAGGTAGTTGATTCTCAATTGTTGAAATTGGCGTGCCGCCTCAAGCCTCTTTTCCTCATCAAACCAAAACTTGAGCCAACCCTGAACGTACTCAGTTGGGCGATATTCACTCTGTGGCGATAGCCATTCAATCTCGCTGCCCATTAGCAGTGGTGTACCGCCGCCGCTGGTAAAACCAATGAGTACGCCTGCGGATGCCAGCATTCTCACCGCAGCTTGGGTGATAGATGTACCCGTTCCCAGCAAAATAACAGTGGTATTGGCAATGGGAATGTTCCAGTACTGTTTTTCAATTTTCTCTTCAGTGAGGTAGACGACTCTGCCACCTTTCTGCATCACTCTACATTTTTCCAAGTAGTAGATATTGGCACGTTTTGAATGCAGGATAGATTTCAGACTGGTCGGCGATAATTGTTCCAAAATTGTGTTTGCCTCATACGCTTAGATTGCAGTACTAATAATGTCTAAATATCAAACAAATATCTACGACATTCTATATATTCCGACGACACCGGCCAGTTGACGCGCCGATGAAGGTGGCATGCTGAATGGCATGAAGCCGAAGCTGGCAAGGCTTGTCTGGCGGCCACCTCAAGCGGTGGGCGCGGCAGGTGGGTGGGGGAGGCGGCGGAGCTGAAAGAAGCGAAGCGAGACTGCGCGAAGTGTCAACACCAACGACCGGCCTCCTGTGGGTGCGGCTTTGCCGGGCCTGCTTTACCAGCCAGACCGGAGGCGCAAGGGCATGATGCGTCTGCATGATGCCCGCCGTGCCGGAGGGTCTGGCGGTCTGTAGGGTGAGGCGTCGGCTACGGAGTTCGGAGCCCCTTGGGAGGGTGCCGGAGCGCGCGGGGTTGCGGGCGCAGGCAGCCCGAGCAGGGGGCGGGATATGGGAAAGGTTATAGGTTTCAATCAGACAGAGTCGCAGAAGTATTGGAGGCCAACTTCTCCACTAAGTCTGCAATTAGATCCACAAGTTGTTTGGCTTTTGGCATCCATTCCAATTTTGATACCGGTGGATATTTGGTTTCCTGTTCTGGTAATATTTTCCAACCCAGATCCTCATTCAACATCTCCATAAAACGCTTTCTGAACCCAACAGCTATCTCGTTACCATCAAGCCAACCAAAATTCAGGTACATCCTGCCGTCTGTAAGTACTGTGAAAATCGAACGAGGGCAGATAAAGACGGCTTTTACATTCATACTGCCTCTCTTTGCCCCTGTACCCCAAGTGACTTCTAAACCTTTTTCCAGCGTATGTTCGTACAGGCTGTGCACAATTTCCAATTCCTGCGCAGTGAGATAACC
This sequence comes from uncultured Sedimenticola sp., assembly GCA_964522855.1. Lineage (GTDB taxonomy): Bacteria > Pseudomonadota > Gammaproteobacteria > Chromatiales > Chromatiaceae > Thiolapillus. Next base: position 3,723 of record CAZFXI010000071.1, on the reverse strand, counting down.
TGAGGCTGCCGCAAAAAACAGTTGTTCGTTCCACCGTATGCGCTGTTCTGTAGAAACAGTGCTTCTGCGTTTGGCCAAGCGCGCTTCTTCAGTATATCCAAATAGTGTAGGCACAATGATTTTGCAACCATATAGCTCGTATTGCTTTGCCTCCACCAGCAAGACTTCGGTGCGTTCCATCTGACGATTGAGGAAATCTATGATGCTTTTCAACTCTTCGGGCGCCTCTTCCAGGAAGAACACCAGACGGATACGGCCTTCCCGAAGATTTTCTTCCGCTCTTTCGAAATAGGTTTCGGGATCCACCTCCTCGTTGGTGCTGAATAATCCTGCGAGCACATCAACCAGATCATTCTCTGGATCAGCCAAATTCCTTTCCGTCAGTGCTCGCAGCCCTTGCGCCGTCCAGTAATGATGTCCGTTGGCTGCATACTCCAGCATCTGGGCCACCACTTCCCTGCGTGACCGAGTATCTTTAAAACGTTTGCATTCCACAAAGGTAGGAATGGCATCCTGATCTAAATAAACGAAATCGATGGACCAACGGTCTTGCCCTGAAGATGGGTCAGGCACCGACATCTCCCGAGCCACAAGCAACCATCGCCTCGGTGATTCCGGATTAATTTGATCGCCAGGCAGCAATCCAGGATTCCTCTCAAGAACCTCCTGCAATTCCTTTTCCTCATCAGCGCAATGCACTCGATTCATGGCAACAGTGCTTCCATCATTGTTAAGGCAATATACAGAACTCATAGAGGTGACACCTTGGAGCTATCCAATAACAAAGGGTTACAGGTATTCATCATGCCACTTCAGCTATCCTACCAGCAAGAGGGCTTTATGTTTGCTTCAATGGTTCAATCAGGTGAGGATCATCATTGGCTGGGCTGCCCACTCTGCGGCTCACTGGCCAGTACTCCATCTTGTCGGCTGGATAGGATTTGAGAAGTGTTTTCAGTCGTGATGTGTCCTGCATTTCCGGATCAAGCCAGGCACCATAGTCATCCGGCTCCAGAATCACCGGCATTCGGTCATGGATAGGTTTTACTGCCTCATTGGCTTCGGTGACGATGATGGTACAGGACTCCACCGCCTTCCCTTCCGGGCTTTGCCAATGTTCCCATAAGCCGGCGAAGGCGAACAGTTCCTGGTTCTTGACACGAATGTTGTAAGGCTGCTTGTAGCCTTGCATCCGCCGCCATTCATAGAAGCCCGTGGCAGGAATCAGGCAGCGACGACGCTTGAACGCGGTGCGGAAGGCGGGCTTGGTGTCTACCATCTCCGCCCGGGCATTGATCGTGCGGTAGCCGAATTTCTCATCCTTGGCCCAGTGAGGAATCAGTCCCCAGCGCAGCAGAACAGCCTTGCGACCGTCTTCCTCCTGCCGAATGGCCGGCACTTCCTGTGAAGGCGCAATATTAAAACGCGGTTGCCAATCCAGGTGGTTGATGACCTGGAAGGCATCGATGAAAGCTTGACCATCGGTGATGAGATTGTAGCGACCGCACATGCCTATGCTTTAGTAGGCAGCAGGTCATGTTTCTGGCGGTATTCAAAAGTATCTTCCTTGGCACACCGGTTGATGATAACCGTTTCTTCCAGAGGGGCCCCCATGGTCCAGTACACCTTTCCTTCTTCTTCAAAGTAAGTGATGGATTTTCGATAGAACCATCCTGAATACCCATGAGTTCGAATGTGCATCACAAGCCGTTCAAACAAAAGATCATCTAGCTTATCTCGAACCAGGTACTCATGCGGCCACTCTGGCATGGTCTTGGCGAAGGTCCATTCAGCCTGCCTGACTAGCTCTTTCAGATCGGGAGGAAAGGGGCTGCTGATGGTTTGGGTTTCGGTCATCTTTAATCTAGCCGCCTCTTCACTGATTTCATGAAATCCAGGATGTGGCAGACAACCACAGCTTTGTCCTCTCCCCTGGGAATATCCAGGGCAACCGAAAATTCCCCCTCCCTTTCTACATAGGGAATCCCTTTTTCTACCAGCATGGGTTCCAATCTCGGAGCGACCTCCTCTGCACGTCCGAAATCACCTTCTGGGAAAATCATCCAGATGGGGGAGGCCCCCTGTTCTTTCCAGTACTGGAAATGGATGCCGATCCAAAAGCCTGTTGCGTCCTCACCCGTAAAACGAGCATAACGCCCGATCCGATCCCAGGAGGCTTGAGGCATTAAACCTCCGGTTTCCACCAGACCTTCTGTAACCCCATGCTCGATAGTCTCCCTCACCAAGCGACTCATCTGCAGGATAAAGCCGGGCAACTGTTGGTCAGATAAATCTTCTAAAGCCACCGGAAGAAATGCATCATCGTCTGCCGACTCGCAGAGCGCACGTAATTGGAGCAGATCGCTCTGTGTCTCGGAATCATCAACAATCTCCTGCTCCAAGTGAACCAGGAGCTGCGCCCAGGAAGTCAGCACCAACCAAGGTCCGACACTTGTTCGAGCACAACATAGAAATCCAGACGTGGGAGATTGCTCATCCACTGTAATATTGGCCTGTTCCACTCTTCTGAGTAGCTCTCGCCACAATGATTGTTCCCGTGCTGCCGGTGCAACCACCAATAGGATTGTCGGGGAAGTCGAATCTGCAAGGCGCTTCAAATAAGCGACCGGCTGATTGTCAGTAAGGCCTGCCCAGAACTTGTTTTCCAGAAAGACATGCAGACCGTCATACGCAATCCCAGCCATGTCAGGTCGCATGTTTTCCTCAACCTGCTGGGTTCGGAAATATAGTTCCGGGAGATCAGGCTCCAAGACCCGCAACAGCTTCAGCAGTCCCAACCTGACCTTTTCACTGCGACGAAGTATGAAGGCCAAAGCATCCGTGGCGACGTCTTCGCGAACCCGGGAGAAACGTTTCTCGATGATGTGACTGAAAACGGTTGGCATGTGAAATACTCTGTGTGGTCAATCCATAAGAAGGTGAATCCTCTTAGGGGATTCGGATCAGTTTCTTACGACCCTGAGTAATCATATCGCACAGCCGAAGCAACTTCTTTAAAGAGAAGGGCATACTTTGTCGAAAACTTGGCCGACTGGCATAAGTTGGCAAAAGCAGCAACGGCTTTAGTTCATGGGTCTATGCTATCGGTACTTCCACGGGGGTCTGATGCAATCCTGGCTTGCTCCAGATGCCCAACTTCTGCCGTCTCTCCTGTTCCTGCTCGGCGAAGTAGCGGAGGTCGCTGCAGAATCGGCCATAGACGGCGGCTCTCCCGGATCGTACCATTTCCAGGTTTAGGCTCACCACCTGCTCACCTTTCCCGGGCGAGCACTTCTCCCACGGAGCGACCGTAGCGATCCCGGTTGATCTGGCGAACCTCCGCGCTCCGGGGCGTGATCCCGCGCAGCTAGTCCCGGCTCTCACGTCCCCAAGGTCTTTGCTTCATCTCGGACGCGTCGATGCAGTAGAGGCGCACTTTCATCCGCTTGCCATGGCATTTTACGGTCATGGTGTCGCCGTCGTAGATTCTTTTTACCTCGCAGATTTGCTCTGATCCACCTTCGTCTGAAATTGCGGGGATATCTATAACCCACGGCGAAATCACACGCTATTTTTTAAGAAATTACGACTTTATTATTCCCTGTGGATAACTTTATTACGACTTTATTGTGTGAATTACGACTTTATTCTCACCAAATAATTACACAAGATCCCACCCACGGCCTCACTCTACGGTTACACTTTTCGCCAGATTTCTGGGCT
>CAZFXI010000070.1:0-14047 GCA_964522855.1 uncultured Sedimenticola sp. | reverse complement strand
CCCTGCGCCCGCGGCATACCGTACATCCTGTACATAAAAAACCGGAAGCACGTCATACGCCTCCGGTTGAGAATGATTAGGAGCGGTGATCAGGCGTCTGCAGAATCAGCGCCGGACTCAGATTCGGCAATCTGCTTGCGCACATCGTCCATATCGAGCGTAGAAGCTTGCTCAACCAACTGGCGGAATGAGCCTTCCGGCAGCGCCCCTGCTTCGCTGTAAATGATGACCTGATCGCGGAAAATCATCAGTGTGGGAATGGAGCGAATCTGGAAATGTGCTGCAATCTCTTGTTCATCTTCGGTATTTATTTTGGAAAATACCACATCGGGAAAATCTTCAGAAACCTTCTCATAGGTTGGTGCAAAGCTTTTACAGGGACCACACCAAGGCGCCCAAAAATCGATGATCACGAATGAATTGTTATTGATGGTATCTTCAAAATTATCTTTGTTTAGTTCGACAACAGCCACCTAAGGCCTCCTGATGTAGAGTAAGTTTTCGTTAGTATAACAAAAACCGAGGCATCACCCCGGCTTCTGCATACCTTCTGAATGACTGTCAGCTATCAAGTCCGGCAAAAATGCCATCGCGAATTTCATCAACACTGCCAACGCCATTGACCTTCACATACTTGAGCTTTCCAGCAGCTGCTTCCTTCGAATAGAAATCAATCAAGGGCTCGGTCTGGTCATGGTAAACGCGCAGACGTTCTTTAACGGTTTCTTCCTGATCATCATCACGCTGAACCAGATCCTCACCGGTAACATCGTCCTTCCCTTCCACCTTGGGTGGGTTGAAGACTACATGGTAGGTACGACCAGATGGCAGATGCACACGACGACCGGACATGCGCTTGATGATTTCTTCATCGGGCACATCGATTTCGACCACAGCGTCGATGGCGATGTCTGCTTCCTTCATGGCTTCCGCCTGTGGAATGGTGCGGGGAAAACCGTCGAAAAGATAGCCATTTTTGCAATCGTCTTCCTTGATGCGCTCCTTGACCATGCCCATGATGATGTCATCGGAAACCAGGCCGCCCTCATCCATGATTTTCTTTGCCGCTTTGCCCAGTTCGGTGCCCGCCTTGACATGCGCACGCAACATATCACCCGTGGAAATCTGGGGAATATTGTATTTTTCCTTGATGAAGTTCGCCTGAGTGCCCTTGCCGGCACCCGGTCCACCTAAAAGTATGATTTTCATTGATTACAGCCCCCGAGTAATAAAGATTATGTAAATTGAGTGTCCCGAGTGTGACACAGCACACCCTCCCTGAGTATTCGAGCCTGCAAATAGCCGGATTTGCCGGGCTTATGGGAAAAACCCCTATTTTGTTCGAATTATTTCTATAGGATCAAAACCTTGCTTTGCTTTCTTCCAGCGGAGTATTACCCGATATTCCTTGCCATCATGTTGCATACGATCGATACGAATATCGTTTCCACCCGGCGAATAGATACTGGCGCTGCCCAGGGAAACCTTTGAATCATCGTTTACAAAAGCATTGTCAAAACGCGCAATGCTGAAGCTCACGTTCTTTTCCAGCACATTGCTTTTATTGTCTCTGGCCACCAGCCGGTACCGATGTTGCCCCGCAGCAAGCACACCAAAGTTGGTAGCAAAGGCGAAGCCGGAATTCATGGAATCGGGATAATTCGGGAATTTGTTACCGACATCCGCACGTTTACCGTTGTGATCCAGTTCTGCGAACAAACTTCCATCACGATACAGCGTCAGGGACATCAGGGGATTCTTGGAAACCACCCAGCCTCTGAAGGTGCTTACACCAGACTTCACATCCCCATTGAAGGGCTCCTCTATGGACATGCGGATTGGATCATCTCCCGGACCAGCCGATCCATACAACGCAGTCACCCCCGCCAGATCATCTGCTTGCAATGTATAGAGATTACTGATCGTTGGCTGCATGATGGCCGGCTTGGATGCTTCATGCCCCAATCCCAAACCGTGTCCCAGCTCATGCAGGGCGATACGTTTGAAATCAAATCTGGCCTGGGTCGGACCGTCATAAATATCCCAGGATTCGGCAGTATTGAAGAAAATGTCGGTTTCCACTTTTTCTTCCGGCTTGCTGGTAAACGTATAACTTACGGTGACAGCCAGCACCCGCTTGCCAAAATCATCCTGGGTGTTGTCGACCTGATTGCATACCTTGCCATAGAACGCCGCACCGTTTCGGAACCCGTCCTGGGCAAACCCGTCCACACCGGCACAGGGATGGGACGGGTTGCTGGTATCAACGGTATATTTGAATGCAGTTTGACTGGTCCACGCATTGGCGGCATCCCGAAAAGCGGTGTTCCAGGATTTTCCGCTGGGGCTGGTTGGCCCATTATTGGTGAAATTGACATGAAATGTCGATTGTCCATCTGGCCATTTTGTGCCGTCCAGAACATAGGCATTTGCCTGCATCGCCGTGGCCAGGCAAAGCGCCCCAACAATCGAAAACAGTTGCTTTTTCATTCTGTCATCCCCCGCAGGACCGCCTTGAACTGGTCCGGCTCCAGAGGATTGTCTTGCGCGGCCCGTGGCGTGGTGAAAACACCGCGGGCAATTCCCTGGCTGATCTCCTGAATCTGCGACGACACTGCACCCGCTTCCACATCAAAGACCGGTTCGCCTTTCAGGGTCGTGATCATCTGTTGCTGCTGTTTGCGATCATACTGAATCAGGAAATGCCCCTGGGCCCAGCCATACAGGGGGTTGACCATGGGCTTGTTTATGTCTTCCACAAAATAGATGCCATGTTCACCCATTTTCGGGATCTGCATGTCCGACACTTTTACGGAATACTTCCCCGCTGTCCCACCCAGAAAAGAGAGTTCCAGAGCTGGCTGATCATATTGCCCCTTGATGACATCCAGCACCTCGAACCTGACCCAAGTGTGAATGGCGCGTGCCCCCGACTGGTGTTCAATGCGGATGCCAATAACACGGCCTTCGAAAACGAGTTGTGCACCGCCTTTCATTTCTGCCATATCCATGCGCATCACGCTGGATGCCGAAGCCACGACAGGCAAGAGCAGAAAAATCAGGCACGACAACCACCATCTGGAACAAATCTTCATCAACATCCACCGAAATCGGGCGTGTGGCTGTACGCCAATGCGACAGCCACACGCAATAGACCTTATTTAGCTTCTGACATATCCAGCATCAAACGGTTCAACCGGTGCACAAACCCTGCAGGATCTTCCAGTTGTCCGCCTTCTGCCAGCAAAGCCTGATCATACAAGAGCTCCGCCAGTTCTGAATAGCGGTTTTTGTCTTCCTCCTGCTCCAGCCTCTCTACCAGGGGATGTTCTACATTGAGTTCCATGATGGGCGTGGGCATCGGCGCATCCTGTCCCAACTGCTTGAGTACGCGGGCAAGATTCTGGCTCATGTCATAGTCATCCACCACCAGGCAGGCCGGTGATTCCACCAGGCGACTTGACACACGCACATCCTTGACCTTTTCACCCAGCGCCTTGCTGATACCCTTGAGCAGCTTCTTGTGCGCTTTCTCGGCTTTTTCCTGCTGCTCCTTGTCTTCCTCGTCTTCCAGTTCACCCAGATCCAGTTGCCCCTTGGTGACAGACTGGAAGAGCTTTTCCTTGTATTCCGTCAGATGCGACATCAACCACTCATCCACACGATCGGTGAGGAGCAGCACCTCGATGTCCTTCTTCTTGAAGATCTCGAGATGCGGGCTGTTACGAGCCGCAGTGAGAGAATCTGCTGTGATGTAATAGATCTTCTCCTGCTTCTCTGCCATGCGCTCCAGGTAGTCATCCAGCGTCACTGTTTGCTCATCATCTTCTGATTTGGTACTGGCAAAGCGGAACAGTCCCGCCAGGCGTTCCTTGTTGGCGAAGTCTTCGGCAGGTCCTTCCTTCAATACCTTGCCAAACTCATCCCAGAATTTCTGGTATTTCTCGCTATCGTTCCTGGCCATTTTCTCCAGCAGGCCGAGGATACGTTTCACGTTGGCGCTGCGAATGGTGTCGATCTTGCGATTGTGCTGCAGCAGTTCCCGGGAAACATTGAGCGGCAGATCATCAGAATCCACCACGCCTTTGATGAAACGCAAGTAGTGCGGCATGAGTTTGTCCGCCTCGTCCATGATGAACACCCGGCGTACATACAATTTTACGCCGTGCTTCTGTTCCCTGTCCCACAGATCGAAAGGTGCCTTCGAGGGGATATACAGCAAGGAAGTGTATTCACTGGTTCCCTCGACACGAGTGTGCACCCAGTCCAGCGGGTCTTCAAAATCGTGGGAGATGGACTTGTAGAAGTCCTTGTATTCCTCATCCGATATTTCAGACTTGTTGCGCATCCATAGCGCAATGCCCTTGTTGACCTGCTCCCACTCGATTTCCTGGGGCTTGTTTTCCTTCTCGTCGCTATCTTCTTCGGGAACCACCTCCTTGGGCATCTCGATGGGAATGGCCAGGTGGTCGGAAAACTTGTTGATGATCTGTCGCAAGCGCCAGCTGTCCAGAAATTCCTTGTCTTCCTCCCGCAGGTGCAGGGTAACTTCTGTCCCCCTGCCCGTTTTCTCCACGGTTTCGATGCTGTAACTGCCCTCGCCACTGGATTCCCAGCGCACGCCATGCTCTGGCTCCATGCCGGCACGACGTGTGGTGAGGATGACCTTGTCGGCAACGATAAACGCCGAATAGAACCCCACGCCAAACTGGCCAATGAGCTGGCTGTCAGTGCTCTCGTCGCCACTGAGGTTTTCCAGAAACTTCTTGGTACCAGAACTGGCAATGGTGCCGATGGTTTCCATGACTTCCTGGCGGCTCATGCCGATACCATTGTCGGAAACGGTCAATGTACCGGCATCCTTGTCTGCCCACACCCGAATCCTGAGCTCAGGATCACCTTCATACAAAGCGTCATCGGACAAGGCTTCAAAGCGCAGTTTTTCTGCGGCATCCGAGGCATTGGAAATCAGCTCGCGCAGGAAGATTTCCTTGTTGCTGTACAGCGAACGGATCACCAGGTTCAATACCTGGCTCACCTCTGCCTGAAATTCCATGGTTTCTTTATGTGCTTCGACGGTCATGCGTAGACTCCTGTTTTTATGATCGTGAATTCATCAAATCTGGTTTTACCTTGGGTTCAACAAGGGGGATTTCAACCCCGGCAACGGAAATTTCCTGGAAATCTGCCATACTCTGTACAGTTTATGCATTTTTTCCGGGAAACATGCCCAAAACAGCTTACCTCTTCGTCACTTTAATTTGCCTGAGCCTCCTGCCACTGCAACAGGCACATGCCTTTTTCTGTTTCAAGTTTGTCATGGGCGGCAGATCAGGCCATCAGCCTCCCCGTTATATGCGTCCAGAGACCGCTAGACACGCCGTTCCCCATCCATCCTACTTTCTCTCACAACCCCGCTATTCTCCGCGTCCTACCTACCCCTATACACCACAATACCTGACCACTCCAATACTCAAAACACCCGCCACCACTATTCCCACACCTTAATTCAGTATGAGAATCAGCCGGGTTGCGGCTAGAATAGCGCCAGAAAACCCACTCGAGGAATCATCGTGACACAAAAGAAAGTAGATGTAGCCATCATTGGCTCAGGAACCGCTGGCCTCAACGCCATGGGGCGGGTGAAACGGGCGGAGAAGGATTTTGTGCTGATCAACGGCGGTGAGCCCGGCACTACCTGCGCCCGTGTCGGCTGCATGCCATCCAAAGCCATCATACAGGTCGCCGAAGACTTTCACCGCAAAGCTCTGTTCGATCGTATGGGCATCGAGAATTGGGAAGCCATGCGTGTCAACATTCCCGAAGCAATGGAGCACACCCGCGACCTGCGCGACACCTTCGTGGATCGCGTGCTGTCCAACAGCACCGACCACCTCAGCGAAGACGTATTCATCGAACAGTATGCACGCTTCGTGGAGCCCGGTGTGGTGGAACTGGACGATGGCCGGCGTATCCGCGCCGACAAATTTGTCATCGCCACCGGCTCCACCCCCATCGTTCCCGAAGCCTGGAAAGCCTTCGGCGACCGTATCGTCACCACCGATGAGTTCTTCGAACTGGAAGATCTTCCCGCCTCCATGGCCGTTATCGGCCTGGGCGTCATCGGTCTGGAACTCGGGCAAGCAATTGCTCGCCTAGGCGTGGAAGTCACCGGCATCGATCTGGCCGAACATATCGGCGGCATCAGCGATCCCGAAGTGAACAAGGCCGCCATCGAAATCATCTCCAAGGAATTCCCCCTGTGGCTCGGTCATGGCGCAGAGATCACCGAGGAGGCCGATGGCCGCCTCAAGATCACCGCAGGCCAGAATAGCGTTGTCGTGGACAAGGTGTTCGCCAGTCTGGGACGCCGTCCCAACCTGGATAATCTGGGTCTGGAGAAGCTGGGCATCGAGCTGGATGAACGCGGCATTCCCCAGTACAACCCCAACACCATGCAAATTGGTGATCACCCCCTGTTTCTGGCTGGCGACATCAATGCCGATCGTCCCATACTCCACGAGGCCGGTGATGAAGGAAAAATCGCCGGCTACAATGCGGGACACGATCAGATCAAGGCATTCAAACGCAAAACGCCACTGGCCATCGTCTTCAGTGACCCCAACATCATCAGCGTGGGAACAAGGTTTGCCGATCTGGAGCCAGACAGCTTCAAGACCGGTGAAATGAAAATCGCTCCCGTGGGTCGCGCCCTGATCATGGGCAAAAACCGTGGCGTGATCCGCGTCTATGCCGACAAGCAAAGCGGTAAAATTCTGGGAGCGGAAATGATCACCCCGCGAGGAGAGCACCTGGCTCACCTGCTCGCCTGGTGCATTCAAAAGGAAATGACCGTGAGCGAACTGATTCAAATGCCTTTCTATCATCCGGTGATGGAAGAAGCCCTGCAGGCCGCCTTGACTTCTCTCTATCACCAGGTAGAAGCCAAGAACCCGGGGCCGATCGCCGAGCTGGAAACCCTGTAAACAGGAGGAAGCAATGCCGTATTTTACTTATGAAGTGGTTACGCACCCCGAATCCGGTGCGCGCCTGCTCACCCATATCGAAACCTACCCGAAATACCGTGATGCCAAGATGCGGGTGAAGGAAGAGCGGGACAAGTATCCCGACCGAGATCCACAGGAATTCCGGTTGGTGTTTGCAAAAAATACCGTAGAAGCCGAAAAGCTGCTGAGCATCCCCCGGGATGAACGTGTCATCGGCGATATCTAGGCGCTTTCAAGTGACCGTTGCCGCTTCATGCTTTCCTCCTGGAAAAGTGCTAAGTGTGTGAGTAATGCAAAACGCACCATTGTATTGACTGGAAATAGCACAACACCCTATTCGCCACAATATAGCTATTTATCGATACTACTGATAGGATAAATACATTGAGTTCTACAAATTAACAAGGGGGTGGATACGATGAAAAAGTTTATCTATAGAGGGATTCTTTGTGTTTTCTCAAGCCTGGCCGGTATTCAGTTAGCATCCGCAGCATCCTTTTCCGGCATACACCCTTTGCAAAGCGATCCCTGGGTTCTGAGCGTCGGCGCTTTCCGGGCCACTACAAACAGTCAGGCCGAATTGTCCAATAAGAGCAGCCAGGGAACCGATATCGATTTTGAAGACGACTTCAATTTTGACGATACCGATACGCTACCCGCCTTCCTCCTGAATTGGCGCGTAACCAACAAACAGCGTGTGAGCTTTGAATACTTCACCATGGGTCAGAACAACAGTGGGAAGGCAGGTCGTACAATCATCTGGGATGGTGTTGAATATGACGTCGGTGTAAAAATCAAATCCAACATGGATCTTGATGTTGGTCGGTTCTTCTACGGTTACAGCCTGATCAAGGACGACAAGAAAGAGTTTGGACTCGGATTGGGGCTACACTACCTGGGTGTGGACACCGCCATTGCCGGCGAAGCCAAGATCATCGGTATTCCGGTGGGCCGGGTAAAAAGGGGCTTCGATGATTGGGCCGTACTGCCGAATCTGGGAGCCTATGGCAACTATGCCTTTTCCCCCAAATGGATAGTCAAGGGCAGAGTGGACTGGATCAGCGCCAATATCGGTGACTATGACGGCACCTTGTGGAACACCGAAGCTGCCGTCCAGTACCAGATGTTCAAGAATGTTGGGGTGGGGCTGGCCTATCGTTACCTCAGTTTCGATATTGCTGCAGACAAGTCCAGCAAATCATGGGCGATCGATCTCGATTACAGTGGCCCGTTATTGTTTGTCACTGCCAATTTCTGATCGTTGGCAATGCCGTTCACGAGCATCAATACCCTGCCAGCCATAGCCTGATGCGCAACCCCAGTTCTGTCGTATAACCAACGGCTACATGACGGATCTGGCCATCGGCATCCACAATAAAACTGCTGGGCACACCACGAACACCCCAGTTCACACCTTGCATCCCGCTTTCATCCACGAGTACCGGAAAATCCAGATCATTATCTGCCAGATACTTTTGTAGCTCGGCAGCCTCGCCTGACCCCGTTGCAATAGTCAACACGGGATAGTCTTGTGCCAAACTGTTGATACTGCCTTCTTCGGTACGGCAAATGGGACACCAGGTAGCCCAGAAATGTACCAGCACCGGTTTCCCGCGAAAATCCTTCAGATCTACCGCTTGCCCGTCAAGCATCGTTCCCTGCAGCTCAGGCGCCGGTCCCACGGGCAGATTCCGTGTCTGCCACAGATGTATTCCGAAGATCACCACAAGCACCAATGCGATATCGACAGCCCAACGTCGCCAGCGTGGTTTGAATGGCTTATCCTTGGGTTTGCTTTCGCTACTCATTGAATTTCCTGTATGTCTGAAGCGATCAGTATTCTAATGCCGTTTTACAACGCACGCAGCACGCTGCCGGCCTGTTTGCACAGCATCCAGAAACAAACCCTGGACAACTGGGAACTCATCGCCGTCGATGATCATGCCAATGACGGCTCCCGCGAATGCTTGCAGCAATACAGCTGTCGGGACTCCCGTATTCGCACCCTCAGCAATCCTGGAAAAGGCCTGGTTTCCGCTCTCAATCATGGGCTGCAACACTGCAACAGCGAATTGGTGGCACGCATGGATGCAGATGACATCATGCATCCGCAACGCCTGGCAATGCAATTGACTCATTTCCGGTCCAGGCCGACACTGGCGCTTTCCGCCACCCGGGTCCGACTCTTTCCCGAAGAATCGATCAAGGCAGGCTATCGAGAATACCTGCGTTGGCAGAATCAGTGTTGTTCCAGCGACGATATCGCCCAGCAGATCTATATCGAATCGCCCTTCGTCCACCCCTCGGTTTGCTTCCGCAAGAACGTGGTGGCAGATCTGGGCGGGTATCGTGAAGGCAGGTTTCCTGAAGACTATGACCTGTGGCTGCGACTGTTTCATTCAGGCCAGGTGATGGAAAAAATCGACAAAGTGCTGTTGAACTGGCGGGAAAGCCCCTGTCGCACCTCTCGAACAGATCCGCGCTGCTCACGAGATGCCTTCGACCGGCTCAAAGCCCGTTATCTGGCCCATGACGCGCGTCTCCTGCGCCGAAAAGATCATGTCTTCATTTGGGGTGCCGGCCGAAAGACCCGTCGACGCTGCCGCCATCTACTGGCTCGGGGCCTTCAACCCAAAGCCTGGGTGGACATCGATCCTCGGAAAATCGGCAGGGAACTCCAGGGCATTCCCGTGATCGACTGGCGTGACCTGGAGCAGCATCCGCAAGCCTTTGTGCTCATTTTCGTAAGCAATCATGGCGCCAGAAAGAAAATCACAGATGCACTGAAGCACATGGGCAAAGTCCAAGGTGAAGACTTCCTGGCGCTTACCTGAGCCTCACAAATGCTGTCTGATCTTCTGTTGCAGCTGATACAAATCCTGCTTCTCGGGAGAACGCCTGATCGCCCGCTCGACCCATTCCAGCGCGGTTTCCGGCTCATCCAGCGCCAGATGGATACGGGACAGGTGCAGCAAACTGAACGGATTGTCGGGAACCTGTTCCAGCGCCTTGTGCGCCGCTACCTTCGCGGCCTCATAGTGCCCGCACTTGAACAAATACCAGGTCAGTCGGGGAAGCAATCCGTTGTGCTTGCCGGAGTCCTGAATAACGGCTTGCAGAACCTCCGCCGCTTCGTGAAACTGTTTCATCTCCGCCAGTGCTTCAGCTAGCTTCACTTTCGCCTGAAAATAGCGGGGAAAGGTTTTCGTCAGTCCCCGCAAGTTCAAAATCGCATCCTCCGCACGACCCAGCTGCATCATCAAACCGCTATGGAACACCGCCAGCATTGGGTGCATGTGATCCAGCGTCAATGCCCGGGTTGCGACCTCCAATGCCTCATCATCTCGTCCATCCGCCGTCAGCATCTGCGCATATCTGTGTAAAAAACCGGCATGACCTTCATGGCTGGACAGAAGGCGTTCCATCTGACCGATGGCGAGTGCTAGCCTTCCCTGCACAAAATATCGCTCAGCCGCCAGGAAGTCATGAAACTCATTGCCCCGGGAAAGACCGACAGACGTCTCTCCATCATCGTCGCTGGAAACGGGAAGCCTGGCCAGCAACTCGATTTCTGTCTTCCGCATCTGCCCGCTTGTATCGATTAATTCATCATACGGACAGCCCTTTCTGTCCAGTTGATCCGCCAGAGCGGACAACCACAGGAAGCGATCGTAGGTCGTGGCTCCGATACCCGAAAGGTAGCTGCTCCTGTCGTCGCCGGGAGAGATGAGGAAAGGCGTGATGCGCGGATGCAGGCAGGAAAATTCCGGTGCGCTCTGTAGATGCAATTCCGTTTCACAATGACAATACTCATCAAGCACAACTTGCGTGATGGCGTCGGCCAGATGGTTTCTGGCACCAAGCATCCATACACCTTGCGGGTCTTTGGCAAACAGGACATTGTGCAAGCCGCTGCCTTCGAGGCCGGCAAAATCTGTTGCCATGTAGTACATTGCAAGCTGGGATTTCACATCCAGGAACTGAGGATGAACAACCTGATAGCCCTCCATCCGGAATCGCTCTTCCAATGCTTTCTCATTGCTTGCGTTGCGCTGATCCATCGGCAGGAAGCGTCGGGAAATATAGAGTTTGCGTCTGCTGCTGTCCGTATCTGCCTGCTGCGCAGCCTTGCTGCCCAGCTGATGATAAAGCCTGCGCATGTCTTCGGACATCCCGCGGGACAACACCGCTTGTTGAGAAGGAAGCAGCAATTCCTCGACCTGCATATCCTGACTGAGAAACAGCAGTTTATCCCGCGGTATCTCGAGCAGATCAAAAAAATCCATCAGATAGGAAGCCGGCCTGGCATCCGCCGCATGAACATGCATGATATAGCCGTCAACCAGGGACAGCTCTTGCACCGCCCAGGCTCTGGCCAGGCTTTCCAGAATGAAATGTCCGTAGTGATTGAAGAACCAGCCGAGATACAGATAACGTCCCGACAACCTGGGCATGTCATTTGACAAACGGATGGTGTGGGGATTGCTGGCTGTCAGATCCTTGCTTCGGCGCAAGTGTCTCGAAGAGGAAACATAGTCGCCATCCGCCGTATACACGCCACCCTGCGCTTGCTCCGGACCAAGATGGCGGGACGTTGTGACACAGGCCGCATGCAGTGAAAGCAGTTCTTTTTCCGGTAGTTTGAAATCGGCAATTTCCTGGTGCCAGGGGTGTTCCAGCCAATGCTGCATGGCAGATTCGGGGAAAAGCTGCAGGCCGGAAACGGCCATCAATTGAATGCCACCATCCCCTGCTGCATGAAATCCTTGACCTTCTTTACGTACAAGCGGGTTTCCTTGTAAGGCGGGATAGCGTTTCCATATTTTTCCACCGCACCTTCACCGGCATTGTACGCAGCCGTCGCCAGTTCCATGTCATTACCAAATCGTTCCATGAGAAATTTCAGATATGCGGTACCACCACGGATATTCTGCGCTGGATCGTAGGCATCACTGACACCGAAACGTTTCGCCGTTGCCGGCATCAACTGCATCAAGCCCATGGCGCCTTTGGGAGACACCGCCTTTGGATCATAGGCCGATTCAGCCAGGATAACGGCATGTATCAGATCGGTATTCAGCCCCGTGTCCCGGGCCGCCTGCATGATAAAGGGTTTGTACTTGCGGATTCTGTCCTTGAGCACCTTGAGAATCGGTGCTCGTCCCCCGCTATGGGGTTTGGCATAACTGAAGTGAAACCGCTTCTTCAGCATCATGCCCTTGCCGCTGGAGGGAATGTTGGTCAGCAGGGTACGTCCCTCGTTGTCTTCGAACTTGTATATATCTGCGACAACGCCTTGCACCAGAAAAAACAGCAGAAAAGAGATCAGGAGATATCGCACTCAAGCCCCACAGCACTTCTTGTATTTTTTACCACTACCACAGGGACAGGGGTCGTTTCGGCCAACCTTGGGTGCTTCGCGCTTGATGGTTTCCGGCGTGGGCAACTTCCCGTCAACGTAATACCAGCGTCCACCTTCCTTGCGAAACAGGCTGCGCTCATGATGTTGCTTGAGTAGCCCGTCTTCCTTGTAGGCGGCAATGAACTCCACCATCCCCTCTTCGTCCTCTTCCTGGCCATTTTCGGTCGAACGCACTTCCAGGCCCAGCCACTGGGATTGCTCCGCCCATTTGCGGGTGGCCGCCTCATCCCAGTCATGACGACTGCCGGGATGCAGGCTTTCTCCCAGGAAGGCAATCTTTCCCTTGATATACGCAGAATAGCGGGCACGCATGAGTGCTTCTGCCGTTTTTGCCGGTTCGGCACCAGACAACACGGGTTCACAACAGGCCGCATACTCGGCACCAGATCCGCACGGACAATCGGACATGAGAGGTTTTCCTTCTTCCAGATGCTCAAAGTGCTAATTATAAGTCCTCAGCAAGCTTCAGGATAGCGCTCCATCTGGCGGAATGGGAAGTAAATCATCTTTTTCGGGATCAGCATCGATGATACAACCGGGCGCGAGGGTTGCAGGTGTAGCGACAGGCCAGCTTTTCAGCTCCGCCTCCAGGGCGTTGCGCAGATAATTGTGGGTAGGTGCATCCTGAGTATAGCCAAATCCATACTGATCATCGATGGCCCCCCGATAAATCAGGCGATATTCGCTGTCCAGCACGAACACATCCCCGGTACTTTTCACGCCCAGCGCCTGAGCGATGGCAAAACTGCCTTTGCCAATCTTTACGGCAGACACTTGCAGGTCCCGTGCATCCTTCTCGAGTTCAGCGGCATCCAGATGTTCATTCAGATAAATGAAGGCAAAGGAAAAACCTTTGCCGATATAATATCTAGCCATGGCGGCTATGCGCGGCCCGTAGCGTTTTGATACCGGACACTCGGGATCACGTACCACGATCACCGTTCCTTTGGTCCCCGCTATCTTGTGTAGGGAAGACGAATGGCCACGGAGTTCAAAGAAAGGAACATCCACGATTGTAGTGCCGATACCTGCCCGCTGTGGTTCAATAACCTCTACGCCAAGCCAATTTGTCGCCTGGGAACTGCTGTTAGGCTCCAGTGCCTGAATATTTGTGGAGACACTGAGCACGGTCACCAATACCGGGATTCTCAAGAAACGCATTTCTCTGTTCCATAGTGGGGTCATAGCTGTATAGACCGGAAACAGAACTATTCCATTGCACAGAACAGAACAGCAGCTCTCTATGATTTCTTGCGCTGAACGGTCTTTTTCCCGCGGGGAGTGGCATCCGAAAGTGTTATCTTGAAGTATTCTGCATGGCCGGCGTGAGGGGTCAATGAGGTTGTCGATAAATACCGCTCTACCCCCTGATCGTCTGCTATGCGTAGGCGCAGATCGAGGGCAAGCCGCCTACCAGCGCTTATCTTCTCCGCCGGTTGAAGTACAGCCTCTACCGGCAATATGAGAAAAAAATCACCAAACTCGTCCGTTTCCGAAACAATTTTCTTCCGCGTAGTGCGCTGTTTCTTGTTGATAAGCTGAACATTCATTCCCGCCATCGGCCGGCCTTTCGCATCCACAACCTCACCGAAGATCGCCCATTCATGGGCCGCTACCC
>CAZFXI010000069.1:0-14218 GCA_964522855.1 uncultured Sedimenticola sp. | reverse complement strand
CCTCACCCTCGAGATACTTTTCCATCATCTCGTCGTTGGCTTCGGCCGCAGCTTCGACCATGTGACCACGCCATTCCTCGGCCACTTCCATCATGTCCGCGGGAATGTCCTCGTAATGGAATTCCACGCCCATGTTCTCGTCGCTCCATACGATGGACTTCATCTTGATCAGGTCGATGACGCCAGAGAAATCTTCTTCCGCGCCGATGGGCACCTGGATGGGCACGGCATTGGCGCCCAGACGCTCCTTGAGCTGCTCCACCACGCGGAAGAAGTTGGCGCCCATGCGGTCCATCTTGTTGACGAAGGCCATGCGGGGCACTTCGTAACGATTGGCCTGACGCCACACAGTCTCGGACTGAGGCTCCACGCCGCCTACCGCGCAGAGCACGAATACGGCGCCGTCAAGCACACGCAGGGAACGCTCCACCTCGATGGTGAAGTCCACGTGCCCCGGGGTATCGATGATATTGATGCGATGCTCGGGATAGTTCCCGGCCATACCTTTCCAGAAACAGGTAGTCGCAGCAGAGGTGATCGTAATACCACGCTCCTGCTCTTGCTCCATCCAGTCCATGGTGGCCGCGCCATCGTGCACTTCACCAATCTTGTGAGAAACGCCGGTGTAATACAGCACGCGCTCAGTAGTGGTGGTCTTGCCCGCGTCGATATGAGCCATGATGCCCACATTGCGGTATCTGTTAATAGGTGTGCTACGTGCCACGCTTATATCCGTCCTGAAAAAGTAAAACTGTAAAAGAGCTTAAATGGTTTAAAAACTTACCAGCGATAATGGGAGAAGGCCTTGTTGGCCTCCGCCATGCGATGAGTATCTTCTTTCTTCTTCACCGCGGTACCGCGGGAATCGGAAGCGTCCATCAATTCACCGGCAAGACGATCCGCCATGGATTTTTCGCTGCGCTTGCGTGCGGCCTCGATCAGCCAGCGCATAGCCAAGGCATTGCGACGCAGGGGACGCACCTCCACGGGCACCTGGTATGTGGCGCCACCCACGCGGCGGGACTTGACCTCTACCACGGGACGCACGTTTTCCAGCGCCTGCTCCAGGGACTCCAGAGGATCCCCGCCTTTCTTTTCCGCGATCTGATCCAGCGCACCGTACAGCACGCGCTCGGCGACAGACTTCTTGCCATCGACCATCACCATGTTGATGAACTTGGCCAGGGTCAGACTTCCGAATTTGGGGTCTGGTAATATCTCGCGGCGGGCCGCTACTCTTCTTCTTGCCATGACGCTCTACTCTGTGATCCTGTGGTTAAAAACAATCAACGCTGTGTGATCAGCTCTTTGGACGCTTGGCGCCGTACTTGGAACGACCCTGGCGACGTGACTCAACACCAGAGGTATCCAGCGCACCACGAACGACGTGATAACGTACACCAGGCAAGTCCTTTACCCGACCACCGCGAATCAGCACCACGGAGTGTTCCTGAAGGTTGTGACCCTCACCACCGATGTAGGAAGTCACTTCATATCCATTGGTCAAACGAACACGCGCAACCTTACGCAGAGCCGAGTTCGGCTTCTTGGGGGTAGTGGTATAGACGCGAGTACATACGCCACGACGCTGAGGACAGGCCTCCAGCGCAGGCACATTGCTCTTTTCCACCGCGCGCTTGCGGGGCTTGCGCACCAACTGATTGATTGTAGCCATTAAATACAGTCTCCGGACGCCTCGGTCTTCTTGCCGGAGCGCCAAAAATTCGTGCAGAGGACACCCCGTCCGATGTAACTTTGGACGGCATCATGCAGTCGAATCGGTTATTTTCGCCATGCGGCCTGGGCCGCGGAATAATCTATAAGGGCGAGTAAAGCTTCCACCCTTATGCGAAGACCGCGCATTTTAGAGATGCGCAGTCTTCGTGTCAAGCTTTGTTTCAACAAAATCTATAGCGAAACTTTCGCTACCATCAGAAACCCATCACGATTCGGCTTCTGACGTGTTCAATGCTTCCTTGATCACGGCTTCCACCTCATCACTGGCCATCTCGACCACGCCACCCTGTTCGCCAGACAACAGCTCCTCTGTACGACGACGCTTGCGGGCTTCATGGAAAGCCAGCCCCGTACCCGCAGGAATCAGACGTCCCACGATGACGTTTTCTTTCAGGCCGTGCAGGCGATCTTTCGCACCGCGCACCGATGCTTCCGTAAGAACCCTGGTGGTCTCCTGGAAAGAGGCTGCAGAAATGAAAGATTCCGTAGCCAGGGAGGCCTTGGTGATACCCAGCAACAGTGGCTCCCAGGTAGCAGGCATCTCGTCTTTCTTCAGTACCTTTTCATTTTCTTCCAGCACCCTGGAACGAGAAATCTGTTCACCGCGCAGCAACTTGGTATCACCGCCATCGACGATTTCCACCTTACGCAACATCTGACGGATGATGACTTCGATGTGCTTGTCGTTGATACCCACACCCTGCAGACGATAGACATCCTGGATTTCCTGCACCAGGTATTCAGCCAGGGCGGTTACGCCGCGCAGGCGCAGGATGTCATGGGGATTGAGTTCACCCTCGGCAATCACCTCACCCCTCTCGACATGCTCACCTTCGAACACATCCACATGGCGCCACTTGGGAATCAGTGACTCCACCTGTTCACCGTCAGACATGGTAATCACCAGACGCTGCTTGCCCTTGGTATCCTTGCCAAATCCGATGGTACCGCTGGCTTCCGCCAGAATCGCCGGCTCCTTGGGCTTGCGCGCCTCGAACAGATCTGCAACCCGCGGCAGACCACCGGTGATATCACGGGTCTTGGAGGATTCCTGGGGAATGCGCGCCAGTACGTCACCTACACCCACCTTCGCACCGTCCTGTACGCTGACCACGGCACCGGCCGGGAGTACGTAGTTGGCCGGCAATGTGGTGCCCGCGATGTTCACATCATTGCCTTTCTCGTCTACCAGCTTGATCATGGGACGCAGGTCCTTGCCGCTGGTGGGACGCTGCTTGGGATCCATGACCTCCAGCGAGGTCAGGCCGGTGACATCGTCGGTCTTGGTCTGAACTGTCACGCCATCCACGAAATCCACGAAACGCAGGATACCGGCCATCTCGGTGACAACCGGGTGCGTGTGCGGATCCCAGGTTGCAACCAGTTGACCGGCGGTAACTTCTTCACCATCCTTGACCTGCAGCTCTGCACCGTAAGGCAGCTTGTAGCGCTCGCGCTCACTGCCGCGTATATCATGCACGATGATCTCACCGGAACGGGAAACGGCGACCAGCTTGCCGTCTACCCGTTCCACGGTCTTGATGTTGTTCAGGGTCACCTTACCGGTATTCTTGACCTCGATGCTGCTGGCCGCCGCCGACCGGGAAGCCGCACCACCGATGTGGAAGGTACGCATGGTCAGCTGGGTGCCCGGCTCACCGATGGACTGGGCCGCAACCACACCTACCGCCTCACCGAGGTTGACCCCGTGCCCACGACCCAGGTCACGGCCGTAGCAGGCACTACAGATGCCGTATTTCGCTTCACAGCTGATGGCAGATCGCACATACACCTGATCCACGCCATGCTCTTCCAGCATTTCAACCAGCACTTCATCCAGCAACACGCCAGATTCAACCAGCACATCCTCGGAACCCGGCTTGTACACTTCCTTGGAAGTCACTCGCCCCAGAATACGCTCGGCCAGTGCTTCCACCACATCACCGCCTTCGATGATGGGCTGCATCAGCAGGCCGTTTTCGGTGCCACAGTCTTCTGAAGTTATCACCAGATCCTGAGCCACATCCACGAGGCGACGGGTAAGGTAACCGGAGTTCGCGGTTTTCAATGCCGTATCGGCCAGACCCTTGCGTGCGCCGTGGGTGGATATGAAGTATTGCAACACGTCCAGACCTTCGCGGAAATTGGCCGTGATGGGCGTTTCGATAATGGAGCCGTCGGGCTTTGCCATCAGACCACGCATACCAGCGAGCTGACGAATCTGCGCCGCCGAACCCCGGGCGCCGGAGTCGGCCATCATGAAGATGGAATTGAACGAAGGCTGCTCCACCTTATTGCCATCCTTGTCCACCACGATTTCCTTGCCCAGCTGATCCATCATGGCCTTGGCCACCTGATCATTGGCATGGGACCAGATATCGATCACCTTGTTGTAACGCTCACCGTTGGTTACCAGACCGGAGGCGTACTGATCCTCGATTTCCTTGACTTCCTTCTCTGCGGCCGCCAGCAGTGTTTCCTTCTCGGCCGGGACGACCATATCGTCTGCGCAGACAGAAGCGCCGGAACGAGCCGCATAACGGAAGCCGGTGTACATGAGCTGATCGGCAAACACCACGGTGTCCTTGAGACCCAGCTCTCGATAACAGGTGTTGACCAGACGCGAAATGGCTTTCTTGTTGAGCGTAGTATTTACCAGCTTGTCGAACGACAGGCGCTTGGGGATGATATCCCACAAAATGGCGCGGCCTACCGTCGCGTCATACACGGTGGGCTGTACGGCAAAAGAACCATCGTCCTGTTGTACTTCTTCATCGATACGCACCTTGACCCGGGCATGTAGCTCCGCCTGACCGGTTTCATAAGCACGACGGGCTTCGCTGATATTGGCCAGCATCATGCCCTCGCCTTTTGCATTGATACGCTCGCGGGTCATGTAGTAGAGCCCCAGTACCACGTCCTGGGTAGGCACGATGATGGGTTCGCCGTTGGCGGCAGAGAGGATATTGTTGCTCGCCATCATGAGAGTGCGCGCTTCCAGCTGGGCTTCCAGAGACAGGGGTACGTGTACGGCCATCTGGTCGCCATCGAAATCGGCGTTGAAAGCCGTACATACCAGGGGATGCAGCTGAATGGCCTTGCCCTCGATGAGCACCGGCTCGAAAGCCTGGATCCCCAGACGATGCAGGGTGGGCGCACGGTTGAGCATCACCGGATGCTCACGGATGACGTTTTCCAGGATATCCCAGACTTCCGCCGCACCGCGATCGACCAGCTTCTTGGCGGCCTTGATGGTGGTGGCCAGTCCGCGGGACTGGAGCTTGGCGAAGATAAAGGGCTTGAACAGCTCCAGAGCCATGCGCTTGGGCAGGCCGCACTGGTGCAGCTTCAGGGTCGGGCCCACTACGATCACGGAACGACCGGAATAGTCCACACGCTTACCCAGCAGGTTCTGGCGGAAACGCCCCTGCTTGCCCTTGATCATATCGGCCAGGGATTTCAGCGGGCGCTTGTTGGTACCGGTGATAGCGCGGCCGCGGCGACCGTTGTCCAGCAGGGCATCCACGGCTTCCTGCAACATGCGCTTTTCGTTACGCACGATGATGTCCGGCGCGGTCAGCTCAAGCAACCGTTTGAGGCGGTTGTTGCGGTTGATCACCCGACGATACAGATCATTGAGATCCGAGGTGGCAAAACGGCCGCCATCCAGGGGCACCAGGGGGCGCAGTTCCGGCGGCAGTACGGGCAGCACCTTGAGGATCATCCACTCGGGACGGTTGCCGGACTCCTCCAGGGATTCCAGCAGCTTGAGACGCTTGGCGATCTTCTTGATCTTGGTCTCGGAATTGGTCGCACCGATCTCCTCGCGCAGGCGCAGAATCTCCGCGGGTATATCCAGAGAGATGAGCAGTTCATTAACCGCTTCGGCTCCCATGCGGGCATCGAACTCATCGCCATTCTCTTCGATAGCCTCGAGGTATTGCTCATCGTTCATGAGCTGACCACGCTCGAGCATGGTCATGCCGGGATCGATCACCACGTAGGATTCGAAGTACAAAATGCGCTCGATGCTCTTGAGGGTCATGTCCAACAGCAGGCCGATGCGCGATGGCAGAGACTTGAGATACCAGATATGGGCGACCGGGCTGGCCAGCTCGATGTGTCCCATGCGCTCGCGGCGCACCTTGGACAGGGTGACTTCCACACCACACTTCTCGCACACCACACCACGGTGCTTGAGGCGCTTGTACTTTCCGCACAGGCATTCGTAGTCATTGACCGGGCCGAATATCTTGGCACAGAACAACCCTTCCCGCTCGGGCTTGAAGGTGCGGTAGTTGATGGTCTCAGGCTTCTTCACCTCGCCAAAGGACCAGGACCGGATCATGTCCGGTGAGGCTAGACCAATACGAATGGCATCGAACTCTTCGTTCTGCCCCTGTTGTTTCAGAATCTTAAGCAAATCTTTCACGAATCTATCTCCGTTGTATCGCTGTTCGACTCAAAAGAGTCGCCTTACCAATCCGCCGGGAGCGGATTGGGACGCACACAGTGCGCCCGCAGGGTGCCTGCTAGGGATGGCAGGCATCAATCCTGCTCCAGCTCGATATTAATGCCCAGCGATTTCACTTCTTTCACCAGCACGTTGAAGGACTCGGGCATACCGGCCTCCATCTGGTGGTTGCCATCAACGATGTTCTTGTACATCCGGGTACGTCCATTCACGTCATCAGATTTGACGGTCAACATTTCCTGCAAGGTATAGGCCGCGCCATAGGCTTCCAGCGCCCAGACTTCCATCTCACCGAAGCGTTGGCCACCAAACTGCGCCTTACCGCCCAGGGGTTGCTGGGTGACCAGGCTGTAAGGGCCGGTGGAGCGGGCATGCATCTTGTCATCGACCAGATGGTTGAGTTTGAGCATGTACATGTAGCCCACGGTAACGGGACGCTCGAACTGCTCGCCGGTACGCCCGTCAAACAGGGTGCATTGTCCACTTTCGGGCAAGCCACCCAGTTTCAGCAAGTGGCGGATCTCTTCCTCGGTGGCACCATCGAATACCGGTGTCGCCATGGGTACGCCATTGCGTAGATTACTCGCCAGCTCGATGAGCTCTTCATCAGAGAAGGATTTCAGATCTTCCTGCTTGCCACTGAAGTTGTACACATCGTTCAGGTACTTGCGCAGCTCGGTGATCTTGGCCTGGGCGTCGAGCATCTCGCCGATGCGTTCACCCACGCCCTTGGCCGCAAAGCCCAGATGGGTTTCCAGAATCTGCCCGATGTTCATGCGCGAAGGCACACCCAGGGGATTCAGGGCGATATCCACGGGACGACCGTTCTCGTCGAAAGGCATGTCTTCGACAGGAACGATCATGGAAATGACGCCCTTGTTACCATGACGACCCGCCATCTTGTCACCAGGCTGGATACGACGCTTGATGGCCACATACACCTTGACCATCTTCAACACGCCAGGCGCCAGATCGTCACCGGTGGAGAGCTTGCGCTTCTTGTCTTCGTAGTAGTCACGGAAGGTCTGACGCTGCTCTTCCACTTGCTTGCCAATGGCTTCGAGTTGTTGCTGCGCTTCTTCATTGCGCAGGCGGATTTCGAACCACTTATCCTTGTCCAGATCGGCCAGATAACTCTTGGTGATCTTGGAACCTGCCTTGAGCTTGTTGGGACCACCATCGGCGACTTTGCCTGACAGCATCTTCTCCACTCGGGCGAAGGTATCCTCTTCCATGATGCGCTGCTGGTCGGCAATATCCTTGCGGATACGCTCCAGCTCGGCTTCCTGGATCTCCAGGGCACGGGCATCCTTCTCAACGCCATCACGGGTGAACACCTGCACGTCGATGACGGTGCCGGATACCCCGGATTTCACCCGCAGGGAGGTGTCTTTCACATCGGAGGCCTTCTCGCCGAAGATGGCGCGCAGCAGTTTTTCTTCCGGCGTCAGCTGGGTTTCACCTTTCGGCGTAACCTTGCCCACCAGGATATCGCCTTCCTTTACCTCGGCGCCCACGTAGACGATGCCGGACTGGTCCAGCTTGGCGAGGGCCGCCTCACCCACGTTGGGGATATCACCGGTGATCTCTTCCGAGCCCAGCTTGGTGTCCCGGGCCTGACAGGTCAGCTCTTCGATATGGATGGTGGTGAAACGATCTTCCTTCACCACATTCTCGGAGATAAGGATGGAATCCTCGAAGTTGTAGCCGTTCCACGGCATGAAGGCCACACGCAGGTTCTGGCCCAGTGCCAGCTCACCCATGTCGGTGGAAGGGCCATCGGCCATCACGTCACCCCGCGCCACCGTATCACCTACCATCACCAGCGGACGCTGGTTGATACAGGTGTTCTGATTGGAACGGGTATATTTGGTCAGGTTGTAGATGTCCACGCCCGATTCGCCGGCCATGGTCTCATCATCGTTGACGCGCACCACGATACGGCTGGCATCCACGGACTCCACTGATCCGCCACGTTTGGCGACCACGGTCACACCGGAATCCACCGCTACGTTGCGCTCGATACCGGTGCCCACCAGGGGCTTTTCCGCACGCAGGGTAGGCACCGCCTGGCGCTGCATATTGGAACCCATGAGGGCGCGGTTGGCGTCGTCATGCTCCAGGAAGGGAATCAGCGCCGCGGCGACAGAAACGATCTGCTTGGGCGACACGTCCATGTATTCCACCTTGTCCGGGGTGAACAAGGCGAATTCGTTCTGATGGCGGCAGGAAACCAGGTCTTCGGTGAGTTTGCCATTCTTGTCCATGGCCGCACTGGCCTGAGCGATCACGAAGCGGCCTTCTTCGATGGCGGACAGATAATGAATTTCTGTCGTGGCCTTGCTATCTTTTACCACGCGGTAAGGCGTTTCCAGGAAACCGTAACGGTTGGTCTTGGCGTACACGGCCAGGGAGTTGATCAAACCGATGTTGGGTCCTTCAGGCGTCTCGATGGGGCATACCCGGCCATAGTGGGTGGGATGCACGTCACGCACCTCGAATCCCGCACGCTCCCGTGCCAGACCACCAGGGCCGAGCGCGGAAACACGACGCTTGTGGGTAATTTCGGACAGGGGATTGTTCTGATCCATGAACTGAGACAACTGGCTGGAACCGAAGAATTCCTTGATCGCCGCAGACACCGGCTTGGCGTTGATCATTTCCTGGGGCATCAGGCCTTCGGCTTCCGCCAGGGTCAGACGTTCCTTGACCGCACGTTCGACACGTACCAGTCCGACGCGGAACTGATTTTCCGCCATCTCGCCCACGCAGCGCACGCGACGGTTGCCCAGGTGGTCAATGTCATCGGTAGTGCCCTTGCCGTCGCGAATATCCACCAGGGTCTTGAGCACATCCACGATGTCGGACGTATCGCCATTCTCAGCAAAAAGTTCCTTGGAAATGGCATCGTCACGCTGACTGAAATACTTGCCGTCGTAAAGGATACCGAGCCCTTCGGTTTCTTCACGCCCCAGGCGACGATTGAACTTCATGCGGCCTACCGCAGACAGGTCATAGCGCTCGTTGGTAAAGAACAGATTGTGGAACAGGTTCTGGGCGGCTTCCTTGGTGGGCGGCTCGCCGGGACGCATCATGCGGTAGATTTCCACCTGCGCTTCCAGGCGCGTGGAAGTGGGATCAAGACGCAGGGTCTCGGAAATATACGGACCATGATCCAGATCATTGGTAAACAAGGTCTGGAGTTCCTTGATGCCCTTTTCCTTGATGGCAAGCATCATCTCTTCGGTGATTTCATCGTTGGCAGCCGCCAGCAGTTCGCCGGTCTCCGGGTCGATGATATCGTGCGCAAGGGTCTTGCCCACCAGATACTCGTCCGGTACTTCCAGCTGCTTGATGCCTTCCTTTTCCATGGCGCGGATGTGACGGGCGGTGATGCGCTTGCCCGCTTCGACGATCACCTTCCTGCCAGCCTTGATGTCGAACCCGGCCGTCTCACCACGCAGACGGGCTGGAACCAGATCCAGCATAATCTTGTCGCCTTTCAGGGTGAAGGTGTCAGTGTCGAAGAAATAATCGAGAATTTCCTGGGTGTTGTAGCCCAGGGCACGCAATAGTATGGTCGCGGGAATCTTGCGACGGCGGTCGATGCGCACGAACACGGCATCCTTGGGATCGAATTCGAAATCCAGCCAGGAACCGCGATAGGGAATTACCCGGGCAGAGAACAGCAGCTTGCCCGAGGAATGTGTCTTGCCCTTGTCGTGATCGAAGAACACGCCGGGAGAACGGTGCAGCTGGGACACGATAACCCGCTCGGTACCGTTGATGACGAAGGTGCCGGTATCGGTCATGAGCGGCAGTTCGCCCATATAGATTTCCTGCTCCTTCACGTCCTTGATGCGCTTGACGTTGGCTGGCGCATCACGATCATAGATGACCAGACGCACCAGTACGCGCAATGGCGCCGCATAGGTCACGCCACGCAACTGGCACTCACGCACATCGAACATGGGCTCGCCAAGGCGGTAGCTCACATA
The DNA here is from genome assembly GCA_964522855.1 of uncultured Sedimenticola sp. Classification (GTDB taxonomy): domain Bacteria; phylum Pseudomonadota; class Gammaproteobacteria; order Chromatiales; family Chromatiaceae; genus Thiolapillus. The sequence goes on along the minus strand of CAZFXI010000069.1, from coordinate 4,009 downwards.
TTCAAGCGCTGCACTGCCATTGTGACTGACGATGGGGAAAACCGAGCTGAATGCCGCATGCAATCCGTGCGCGTCCCGCTCGTCCGGCTTTTTGTCCGCCTGCAGGAACTTGCGATAGGAATCGATCTGCGTCGCAAGGAGAAAAGGTATTTCGAGAACGCTGCCGCGTTTCGCAAAATCCTTACGGATGCGCTTTTTTTCAGTAAACGAATAGGCCATGCTTGCCTTCCCTCAGTTTAGTCCAGTCATTACCGCCGGCATGCTGCCGACCACCCTTGCGGGCAAAATCCTACACAAACAGGAAAAGGCCGACGGCATTCGAGCCGCCAGCCATTTCCGGCTTTGCGTAAACGCCAGCCAAGATCGGTCTTACTTGATCTCGACAGATGCGCCAGCTTCTTCTAGCGTTTTCTTTGCTTCTTCAGCTTCGTCCTTGCTTACGCCTTCCTTCAGTACAGAAGGCGTGCCTTCTACCGCGTCTTTGGCTTCCTTCAGACCCAGGCCGGTCAGACCGCGAACGGCCTTGATCACGCCAACCTTCTTGTCGCCAAAACCGGTCAGTACTACGTCGAACTCGGTCTGCTCTTCAGCAGCTGCACCACCAGCGTCACCGCCGGCAGCAGGCGCTGCGGCTACGGCTGCAGCTGCGGTTACACCAAATTTTTCTTCCATTGCCTCGATCAGCTCGACAACGTCCATTACGGACATGCTGGCGATTGCTTCGAGGATATCGTCTTTAGAAACTGCCATTTTCAGGGCTCCTACATATCTTCAAGTTAAAAGTGGGATTAAAGGACCGGATTTAACCAGCCTCTTTAGCGTCGCGAATTGCTGCTACCGTACGAACCAGCTTGCTCGGAACTTCATTGAGCGTGGTAACCAGTTTCTGAACAGGCGCCAATAGGGTACCCATCAACATACTGACTGCCTGGTCGTAAGTAGGCATCTTCGCCAGAACACCGATTTCTGATGGCTCCAGCAGTTTCCCATTGATGGAAACCATTTTCACTATCAGCTCGTCGTGCTCTTTGGCGAAATCATTGATCACACGTGCGGCAGCGCCCGGATCCTCCTGAGAGAAAGCCAGCAGCAGCGGGCCGACAAAGCCCTCCTGCATACAGGCAAAATCCGTATCTTCCACAGCTCGCTTGGCCAGCGTATTCTTGACGACGCGAAGATAAACACCGGAACCCCGCGCATTCTTGCGCAGTTCGGTTAAATCTTCGACAGTCAGTCCACGATACTCAGCGGCGATAGCAGAAAAAGCACTACTCGCTACGTCAGCAACTTCGGCGACGATGGCTTTCTTTTGTTCAAGATTAAGTGCCAAAGTCGTCACCTCCCGACAACGATGAGGAACGGTTTCCCGTTCTCGGTTACACCAGGAATGAAATCGATTCATTCCACCTTTTCTGGTGCCCGGCATCAGGAAAGCCCTGATTTCGGAGCGCCATCTGCGCAGGTATATTAAGCCAATACTGGCACCTGCGGTCTTTGACGGCAGGCGATCTTTCGATCGCTGCCCCAAAGCCTTTTGTGCGGCGGGAGCTAACCCGTCGCAGCATTCTGAACCGATCAGAGGCTCAGTGAGCCCTGATCCAGTACGATCCCCGGTCCCATGGTGGAAGACACGGTGATCTTTTTCACATACACACCTTTGGCCGCACTGGGCTTGGCCTTTTTCAGATCTGCCAGCAATGCCTCCAGATTTTCCTTCAGCGCAGATGGGTCGAACCCTACCTTGCCGATAGACGCATGAATAATACCGTTCTTGTCCGTGCGATAACGCACCTGACCACCCTTGGCGTTTTTCACTGCCTGGGCGACATCCGGCGTTACGGTGCCCACCTTGGGGTTGGGCATCAGGCCGCGAGGACCAAGGATCTGGCCCAACTGACCGACGACACGCATGGCATCCGGGCTGGCGACAACCACATCGAAGTCCATATTGCCGGCTTTCACCTGCTCGGCCAGATCGTCCATACCAACGATATCCGCACCTGCTTCCTTGGCGGCATCCGCGTTGGGCCCCTGGGTGAACACGGCCACTCGCACGGTTTTGCCGGTGCCATTTGGCAATACGGTAGCGCCGCGAACAACCTGATCGGATTTGCGCGGATCAATCCCCAGATTGATCGCAACATCCACGGTTTCGGGAAATTTGACGCTGGAAACGTCCTTGAGCAGACTAAATGCCTGTTCCGCATCGTACTGCTTGGCGCGATCCAGCTTCTCGGCGATCGCCTTCATGCGTTTACTGAGCTTGGCCATTTACACGCCCTCCGTTTCGAGGCCCATGCTGCGTGCGGTGCCTGCGATGGTGCGTACTGCCGCGTCCATGTCTGCGGCTGTCAAATCAGGTTCTTTCGCCTTGGCGATCTCTTCCAGTTGCGCACGCGTCACCTTGCCGACCTTCTCGGTATTGGGACGACCGCTGCCGGATTTGATGCCTGCCGCTTTCTTCAACAGGATGGACGCAGGTGGCGTCTTCATCACGAAAGTGAAGGAACGATCGGAATAGACCGTGATCACCACAGGAACAGGCATGCCTTTTTCCTGGTTCTGGGTCTGGGCGTTGAACGCTTTGCAGAATTCCATGATGTTCACACCGTGCTGACCCAGCGCCGGGCCAACGGGTGGACTGGGATTGGCTTCCTGTGCAGGAACCTGAAGCTTGATGTAGGCTTCGATCTTCTTGGCCATGATTTACCTCTTCATTTGGGTACAGACGCCAGGGGCTTTCACCCGGACTCCCCACTAAAAAACACGTACCCGACAAGGCACGCTCCGACCGGAGTTATACCAGCCTGAAAATTTAACCCTTTTCTACCTGACCGAACTCCAGTTCGACCGGCGTGGAACGACCAAAAATGGAGACGGACACCTTGAGCCGACTCTTGTCGTAATCCACTTCTTCGACCACACCATTGAAGTCATTGAAAGGCCCATCGATGACACGCACCACTTCGCCAGGCTCGAACAACACCTTGGGACGTGGCTTTTCCGCACCTTCCTGAACGCGCTGCAAAATGGCATCCGCTTCCTTCTGGGTGATTGGTGCGGGCTTGTCTTCTGTACCACCGATAAAACCCAGGACCTGTGGCGTATCCTTTACCAAATGCCAGGTTTCATCTGTCAGTTCCATATTGACCAGCACATAACCCGGAAAGAATTTGCGTTCGCTACGGCGTTGCTGGCCACCTCGCATTTCGACGACCTCTTCGGTAGGCACCAGGATTTCTCCAAAAAAATCCTGCATGCCGAAACGCTCTATGCGCTCCTGCAGGGACGCCTTCACCTTGGCCTCATACCCGGAAAATGCATGTACCACATACCAGCGTTTTGCCATCCTAGCCTCCTTGCCCGGTAAACATCCGTACCAGCACGAACAGGATTGAATCCACGCCCCAAAGGAACAGTGAAGTCACCAGTACAGCCACAAAGATCACCAGAGTGGTTTGCAGTGTTTCCTGTCGCGATGGCCAGACCACCTTGCGCACTTCGGTCTGGGCTGAGGAGAAAAAGCTTTTTATCTGCCTTCCCTTGTCCGTCGCCAAAGCGACAAAGACAGCCACGGCAATAACCGCCAGCAATCCGAGCAGACGCACCCACAAGGGCTGCGCCTCGAACAGATAGAAACCGACGATACCACCTACCAGCATAACCACGGATAACAGCAATTTGACTGTATCCATGGCGGAACCTTGTGTTTCAGTTTTTACGTTCATCCTGCCTACTTTCAGTGCCCTGGCCTTGTGCAGTGCACCAGACCAAAGCCCTGTGAAATGGCAGGCCAGGAGGGACTTGAACCCCCAACCTGCGGTTTTGGAGACCGCTGCTCTACCAATTGAGCTACTGGCCTAAAAAAATCCAAACTTCTTCTGGCTTGAAAAGGCAACGGGCGTGACCGATAAACGGCCACACCCTGCCACCCGAATGCTGTCAGACTCTAGTCTTACTCGATAATCTTGGAAACAACACCGGCGCCGACAGTACGGCCACCTTCACG
>CAZFXI010000068.1:0-14614 GCA_964522855.1 uncultured Sedimenticola sp. | reverse complement strand
TTAAACGCTTCGAGGTAGAATTCTGTATCTTGCAGGGGGGTGCCGACAGCATCGCCGGTGATCCGATCACGCACCTGAATCTGTCCCCACAGACTCACGCCATGGTTGCCCGCTCTCTCTCGAAACTACCTTGCCAGCGGCTGCTGATACTGGGAGGTGGCGGCTACAATCGTCACAATCTGGCGCAAACCTGGAATGACATTATCCAGGCGCTTTCAGCCTGATCGTTTCCGCCAGCACAGGATGCGGTTGTTGGCAGGCATGGCAATATCATCTTGCAGTTGCATGCCAGCCTGTACTGCGAGCTGATCCAGCGCTTCGAAATCGCGCACACCGCTGAGAGGATCTCGTGCTTTCAACCAGGCATCGAAACGCCGGTTGCTATCGCTGGTATAACTTCCATCGTAATTGAATGGCCCATAGAGCAAGAACAAGCCGCCCTCGGGCAATGTTTCACCCACCCCATGGAATAACGCCTGCACCTGCTTCCAGCCCATGATGTGCGCGGTATTGGCCGAAAAGATCGCCTGCACATCCACTTCAGGCCAGTTTTCCTGGGCGACGTCCAATTCCAGCGGCGCATGCACATTGGGCAGGTCTGCCTCCTGTCGCCACAGCGCGATGCCCGGCAGGTTTTCCTCGCAATCACTTGGAATCCAGCGCAAATGCGGCAGCTTGGCGGCAAAGTACACCGCATGCTGACCGGTGCCGCTGCCAATTTCCAGTACCGCAGAACAGGAGCCCAGCAACGGGCACAGCACGCCGAGAATAGGATCTCTGTTCTGATCACAGGATTCAGCATAGGGTTTCATGGTTGCTCCTTGCGGTAAGCCGTCTGTGATGCCAGCTGATGCATGTATTCCTTGATGCTGCGCTGTTCCAATCCGGCAAATCGCTGGATGGGTTCACGGAATCCCGGTTCGGCTATCCAGTGTGCCGAGGTGGTTTTCACCGGATTGAACCCTCGCGCTACCTTGTGCTCGCCCTGCGCACCAGGTTCGAACACCTGCAAGCCATGCTCGATGCAGTGCTCGATACCCTGATAGTAACAGGCCTCGAAATGCAGGCTGTCGAGCTCTTCCGTACAACCCCAATGGCGCCCGTACAAGGTGGTGTCACTGGCAAACATCAGCGCGCCGGCAACGCATTCCCCCCGGTAATCGGCGAGCACCAGCAGTACCTGTTCCGGCAATGCCCGGGCCACGGCGGTAAAGAACCCCTGATTGAAAGTGGCCATGCCCCATTTTTCGTCAAACAGCCGATTGTAGAAGTGCGTAAAGTCTTGCCAGTCCTTATCACTGGCGGTGAAACCGTTCAGGCGGCGCAGGGTTACGCCGGCATCCCTGACCTTGCGACGCTCACGCCGGATGTTCTTGCGCTTGCGGGCTGAAAGCCGAATCAGGAAATCGTCGAAGGTCTGGTAGCCCTGATTGTGCCAGTGAAACTGGCAGTCGTTTCTCACTACCAGATGCCTGGATTTCAGGAATTGCAGTTCCCCATCTTCGGGAAACAGCCAATGTACGCCACTACCGGAATACTCAGTAACCAGTGCCTGGGCTGTGTGCAGGAAGAGCTCGCGACAGGGTGTTTCCAGCCCGGGCTTTACCAGCATACGAACGCCCGTCGCAGGCGTGTAGGGCACAGCAGAAACCAGCTTCGGAAAATAAGACAGCCCTACGCGCCGCCAGGCTTCCTCCCAGGCATGATCGAACACGAATTCGCCGTATGAATTGAGCTTGCGATACAGGGGCATCGCACCCACTAGCTCGTCTCCGGCATAACTTCCCAGATGCATGGGTATCCAGCCAAAGTGCTCGCCGACACAGCCATGTTCCTCCATGGCTGCAAGAAATTCATGTTTGAGAAACGGATGGTTGTCGGTGACTAGCGCATTCCAGGCAGCGGCGCTGATTTCGCTTAGCCCGTCATGAACACGAACGACAAGCCTTTCGTCAGTCATGGTCTGCCGCTGCCTGAACCGCAGCAGCAATGAGCTTCCCGAGTTCGACCAGTGCCTGACTCTGCGCATTGACCAGTGCTTCCTGGCTGCCATCTGTCGCATGGGTTTCGATATGCGAGCGCTGAATCTTCAGCAGTTTGCTCGGTTGTTTTGCAAACAGCTGCCACTGGGCATCGAGCGTCACCCGATTATCCCGTCCGGCATCGAAGCGGTTGATATCTACAATCACCTGATAATCCAGATCCAGGGAAGATGCCCAGGGATACGGCAGCACGCCATCTGATCCGAGAAGTCTGGCAAGATTTTCGGCCAATACGGTAGTGATATTTTTCCCATGATCCCCCGCCCAGCGATTGAACTCGTCGAGTTGCAGACGCACTTCGGTATCTCTGCGCACGATCTGGTTACGATCGAGATAGTCCGCAAGATCCACCGGACCCACGCCAATCAGGAGATCCGAATGTGCGGCCCTTGCTGCCTGGGCCTGGGCACTGAGCACAAAGAAGCTGGCTGGCGGAGACTGGGTGGCACAACCACCAAGCAGCGCCATAACGAGTAATAACAGGATTTTCATGGAAAGAATCATAGCACTAAGACGGTTGCAGCTTCACTTCCAGCGGACCGTTCACATTCAGGTGTACATCCTGCTGTGGGAAGGGGATTTCCATGCCGGCCTCTCGGAACTTGCGGTCGATGGCATGATGCAACTCACTCAGGGTGGCAACGCGATAATCCACAGAATCAATGACACAACGCAGTTCCAGCAACAAAGCGCTGTCGCCAAAACTCTGGAAATACACGAAAGGTTTGGGTTCCTCGAGAACCATCTGATGCTCTTCAGCGGCTTGCAGCATCAATTTTTCTGCCAGTTCCACATCGGCACCATAGGGAATACCCACCGCCAGTTTGAGCCGCGTGGTCTGATCCGACAATGACCAGTTGAGCAAACGCCCGGTAATGAACTCCTTGTTGGGTACCAGTAGCTCCTTGCGATCCCGGGTGAGAATAGTGGTAGCGCGAATGCGGATGCGTGTCACCGTGCCATCACTGTCCCCCACGGTGACATAGTCGCCCACGCGAATAGGCCGCTCGAACAAAATAATCAGGCCACTGATGAAGTTGGCGACGATTTCCTGCAGACCAAAACCGATACCCACGCCCAAGGCAGCTACCAGCCACTGAATCTGCTCCCAACTGCCACCCACCGCCTGGAATACCAGCACCATGCCCGTTGCCGCAATAACATAGCCGGTCAAGGTGCGCATGGCATAGCGGCTGCCCGAAGACAGGTGAAAGTACTGCAGTAGGATGATCTCGAGCAGCGAAGGAAGATTTCTCGACGCCACCAGTGTGGCAATAACAATAGCAACAACCAGCAACAGGTTCCCCAGTGTTACTGGAACCTTGGTCTCGACGCCGTTGACAAGTGTCATGTGCTGCCACAATGGAATGGTATCCAGAAACCCCAGCGCCGGGAGAGATTCCCTCCAGATCAACCACAAACCAATAACCGCCATGATCAGAATAGCCGCATTGAGCAGTTTGCGACTTTCCTTGCTCAGGGTGACCAGATCAATTTTTGGCTCCTTGAGATCACCAGCCGTTTCCGACTCTGGTGCCTGTTCTTCCATTTTTTTCTCTGCCATCGCCTTGCGCCGTTCAAGCGCAGCCTGATAGGCAATGCGCCGGCGGGTCAACAACAGCCAGTGTTCCGCCAGTTGCTGCAGCACTACAAGAGCAGCAAGCAACCACAGCGTATTGATCACCTGATACAGCAGAGTTGCCGAAGTATAGACATAGCCCAATAGCGCCAGCCCGACCAGCATCAGCGGAATACCCACTGACAAAGGGAACCACAACCAACGGCTGCGCCACAGAAAACCTTTTGTGTGCTGCTGCAGATAACTGGCCACCACCCCTTTTTTCCAGTGGAAAACCATATAAATGAACAGACTCTGCGAGATTGCCGAGATCGAAAAAGTAAACTTGAGCAGAACACCCGCGAGGCCACTGCTTCCAACATTGACCAGTATGATTGTCAGCATCGATGCGGGGACAAAGACCATCAGCAGAAAATTGATGGCACTACGCAGACGAGAAATACTTGCCCTGCGCCAGCGAAAATGCGCCTCCAGCACCCCCTTGCGGCAAGCCAGCGTGCGCAGCAGGAGCAGGGAATACACGGGTTTCCAAGCCCAATAGAAAGCCTCAGCCAGCGCATCCGCATAGGGAGAGGCTTCGGCACTCTGCTTCAACTGCCACCCAATCAGCAACAGCAGCAATGCGGGTCCTACCGGTATCAGAAAACTGTATAACAGTGCTTTCAATGTCGCCGAGAATGTTCCTCCGGTTGGTGTTCCAACGGCTGTACTGGTAACAATCAAAGCACCCCTGATACGCCTTCTCAGCCAATAGGCGAGTACTACGAGTAAAAAGAAAAGGTAGAACAGATAAGCGTCGGACAGCTGTTGCACGGCCTTTTTCCAGACCTCCAGCCAGGCGGGCATGTTCAGCAGGCTACGCAGTTCTGCTGGTATCTTTTTCATATCCTCCAGGTCCAGCACGGTTGTATTTCTTACCCACAGCAAGTGCTCCGCCAAAAATTCATCATAGGTACGCAACACCTCCTGCACACGGCGTAACATTACTTCTTGTTCACTCAGGGCACGTAAGTAAGCTTCGTCTGTAGAAATAAGCTTGTCCAGTAACTCTCCCTTGCGTTTCAGCAGTTCTTTCAATGGGGCTTTCAGTTCAGCCAGTTCTTCATCTGGCAGGTTACCGAGTACAGCGACAGGATCTGCTTCAAGTGCTTTCAGTTGCCGCCGCAATTCCTTGTAACGGATCTGGCGTAAACCGGTCTCGGTAACATGTTTTCTCAGGCGTGCTTCCTGCTTCTTGTACTTGCGGGGGTCAGGGAGATTCTTGCGGTGTTCCAGCAACACCTGGCCCAGTGCCTCTTTCAATCCGGCGATCTGGACCTTGCGCTGGGTACTTCGATAATCGACTTCCATGCGTTGCGCTCTGGCGCGCAATTCATTGTCGCGTTTGCTGGCCAGTTCCAACGCCTGGGTTGTTTCCTTCAACTCATTGCCAAGCCGGGCATTTTCCGCCGCAACATCCTTCAGTGCAGGATACTTTTTCGTAATATCCTGCTCTTTTTTCTCTTCAACAGCACTCACCTTTTCCACTTCAATCTTCCGGCGCTGGTTGACCAGATCCTCGAAAAAGGCCACGCGCTTACTGGCAAGTGTTGCTTCTGCTTCGGCCTGCTCCAGTTGTGCCTTGCTCAATGCCTGTCGAGCGGGCAATGTCAATATTTCCTGCTCCAGCATGGAAATCTGATTCTTCAGCGCCAACTGCCGGGCCTGGCTGCGCCGGTACTGTGACAAAGCCTGAGGATCCACCGGAAGCTCCTGCTCCGACAATGTCTTACGAACCTCATCCAGCTGCCGATTGGACTCCGCCAGTTGTGCGCGGGCCGCATCGGGACGGTTTGCCTCCAGGGAAACCAGATGCGCCAATTCCGCAACCCGCGCATCCTTGGCTGCCTGGTTTGCCTTTTCCGTCTCCAGTATCTGCTCCAGTTCTTCCAGCGTTTTATCCTTGTAGTGTCTTTCTTCCGGCAGCGGTTTCTCTGTTATCCCGTTGAGTGACTCGCGAATCGCTTTGGTTTTTGCAGGCGCACTGGTACGGGCGGCAAGAAAACGCTTGGTGGAAAGCTTGTACTGTTTTGCCTGAGCGAGCCAGTCCAACGCCTCCTCATAAGTAGCGGCAAGGGCTTTCTGGCGTTCTCCAGACAAATCCTCCCTGGATTGGATTTTTTGCAGCTCCGAGTGCAACAGGGAAGCATTTACTTCATCGGTCACCTCTCCCGAAGCGGCTTTGTCCGCTGTCAGCCCGCTCAATGGCAAGCACAGCAGAAATAATAAAATAATGGTTAACAGGCTTGTTTTGTGCATATCCAGCTATTCTCGTAACGCAGTGCTACAGATTATCACAGAAGAATGCCATTTCTTTGATCTGCATCGTTTTGTATTTTGGGCAACTGCTGGCATAGTAAGCGGAATCCGCAAGAGAAACAGGGAGACAACATCATGACCAAGCACATCGGGATACTGACAGCCGGCGGCGATTGTCCTGGACTGAACGCAGCTATCCGTGGCGTCGGCAAGGCGGCACAAGGTCACTACGGCATGCAGATGATCGGTTTTCTGGATGGATTCAGGGGACTTGTGGACAACCGATTCCGACGGCTAGACGGCGATTCACTCTCCGGTGTACTGACCCGCGGAGGCACCATTCTCGGCACCAGCCGCGACAAGCCCCACCGCATGCTGTTTGGCGGCAAGATCCAGGACATGACTGATGTCATCGTGGAAAACTACCATGCCAACCACCTGGATGCTCTGGTGTGCATCGGCGGTGGCGGCACGCAGAAAAATGCACTGAAACTGATGGAGAAAGGCCTGAATATCATCACCATGCCCAAGACCATCGACAATGACGTCGGCCTGACCGACGTTACCTTCGGCTTCGACACTGCCCTTGGAATCGCCACGGATGCCATCGACCGTCTGCACAGCACCGCACACAGCCACCATCGCATCATCGTTGTAGAAATCATGGGACACCGTGCCGGCTGGTTGGCCCTGGGCGCCGGTATTGCCGGCGGCGCCGATGTGATTTTACTGCCAGAGATTCCCTATGATCTGGATGTGGTGTCCAATGCCATTCGTGAGCGTTCACGTAGCGGTAAAAATTTCAGTATCGTGGCGGTGGCAGAAGGCGCATTGCCAAAGGACAAGGCAAGCCTCGTCCAGGCCGCAGAGCAGCGTAAAATCAACGCCTCTAGCAAGAAGGAGAAAAAAGACGCCAAGGAGGATCTTGCCCAGCTGAACCTGGAATACGCCAATCACACGGTTCTGCTCTCGAAACAACTGGAGCAGATGACCGGTCTGGAATCCCGGGTTACTATCCTTGGTCACTTGCAGCGTGGCGGCACACCCTCTGCCGCAGATCGCCTTCTGGCCACCCGGCTGGGCTCCGCCTGCGCAGATCTGATCTCGCAAGAACACTACGGCGTCATGGTTGCCGCACGGGGGGACGATGCCGTACCAGTTCCGTTGCCGGAAGTGGCCGGCAACAAAAAGCTGGTTCCTGCTGATCACCCCTGGGTGTCCAGCGCCATGCATGTGGGAACCTGCTTGGGACATTCCACCTAAGACCCGACTTGCACCGTGGGTTCCGCCCTGGACGAATGTATATAATGCGTCCTTGATCATCTTGCTTCAGGACAGACTATGAAAATCACCATTGTCAGCGGCAGCCATCGCCATAACTCGCAGAGCCGCAAGGTAGCTGATCATATCCAGTCAAGCTTGCTCGAGGAAAAGATCTGCGACGAGACAGAAATCTACAGCCTGGAAGGAAACCCGTTACCCCTGTGGGATCAGGGCATCTGGGATGGCGAGGAAAAATGGGAAACACTGTTGGCGCCATTGCGCGAAACCCTGCAACAAAGTGATGCCTTCGTCATCATTGCGCCGGAATGGCACGGGCAGGTTCCCGCCGGACTCAAGAATTTCTTCCTGATCGCCGGCAAGAACGAGGTCGGACACAAACCGGCACTGATCGTTACCGTATCGTCTGCCGATGGTGGCGCCTACCCCGTTGCCGAGCTGCGCATGAGCAGCTACAAGAACAATCGTATCTGCTATATCCCGGAGCAGGTCATCATCCGCAATGTGGAATCGGTACTCAACGCCGACCCTGCAGACAACAACGCCGATGCCGACAGTTATTTTCGGGAGCGTATATCCTGGTCACTGCAGGTACTCAAAGCCTATGCAGAAGCGCTGAAACCCGTGCGCGAAAGCGGCATCACCCACAATGACAAATTCGGTTTCGGGATGTAAATTCTATATCCCGGCGCGATTCGCGAGCGAGGGCGCCGCTTTACAGCCGGGGTTTAGCGATCGCCAATATTCAACAATCAGCGCGGCATCGAAGGCATCTGCATGGTGGCTTTGGGCAGCTTGAAACGGCTGTCGCTGATATTGCCGGGCTTGATGGATTGCACCACGAACTCATCACCCATTTTCAGGATACCCTTGCCTTCCTTGTTCAGATAACTGCCGATACTTTTCTGCATGTCCTTGTTCTTGCCCATTGCGCTCGCCATGCCTTCGGCAAAACCCATCCAGGCGCGGGAATAGGACACGACATCCGGGTGACTGCTAAGCACCACGTCTGCGGTGTGGGTTCCCCGGTTGTCCCGCCAGGTCATCTCGTAGACCTCGCCATCGTAGCCAGCAATGCTTTCCTTGCGCCCGGTCTTCTTGGCCTTGATCAGCTCCTGCTTGATCGCTTCCTCATTTGATGGACCGCCCATACCGCGTGCCATTCCGGCCATCTGTGCCATATCCATGACCATTACCTGACCCTGCATGTCCATCACCATCCAGGCCTTGCCATCACGCACCAGCATGTAACCATTGCCTTCCTGCTGCTGCGGCATGTTCATGCGTACTCTGTCGGCACCAGAATATTCGAGCACCATGGTCACTTTATCTCCGCCCTTGCCTGTCTGTATGGTTGCCTTTCCTGCAGCAAGCAGGGGACCCGCCAGCAGTAACAAGGAAAATATTATCAGTTTGAGTGCATGTGATCGCATCGTTCACCTCTTTTCAGGAAACGGCCTCAGCAGGCCAATTAGACGTTGAAACGGAAATGAATGACATCCCCGTCCTGAACAATATAGTCCTTGCCTTCGAGTCGTAGTTTACCGGCTTCTTTTGCACCATGCTCACCTCCACAGGCAATGAAATCTTCGTAGGCAATGACTTCGGCTCGAATGAAGCCACGCTCGAAATCGGTATGGATGACACCCGCCGCCTGGGGTGCCGTAGCGCCCACGGGTACAGTCCATGCACGAACCTCCTTCACACCGGCGGTAAAGTAGGTTTGCAGCCCCAGCAGTTTGTAACCGGCGCGCACCACGCGATTCAGCCCCGGCTCGTCCTGCCCCATTTCGGCCAGGAAATCCGCCTTGTCCTCGTCGTCCAGTTCCACCAGTTCCATTTCGATGGCCGCACAGACCGGCACGACTTCAGCACCTTCGCTTTCAGCAAGATCACGTACCGTATCCAGATACGGATTGTTCTCGAATCCGTCTTCACTGACGTTGGCGATGTACAACACCTTCTTGATGGTCAGCAGATGCAAATCGTACAAGGCTGCCTGTTCGTCTTCATCGAGCCCCATGGAGCGCACAGGCAGGCCCTGATCCAGGTGCTCCCGCACTTTTTCCAGCAAAACCTTGTGAGCGAGAATCTTCTTGTCGCCCGTCTTTGCCATGCGCGTGGTCTTGTCCAGCGCCTTCTCCACACTTTCCAGGTCCGCCAGCGCCAGCTCTGTATTGATGACTTCGATGTCTGCCAGGGGGTCCACCTTACCGGCCACATGCACCACATCGTCGTTCTCGAAACAACGCACCACCTGCACGATGGCATCCGTCTCGCGGATATTGGCCAGAAACTTGTTGCCCAGCCCTTCTCCCTTGGAAGCACCTGCCACCAGGCCGGCAATATCCACGAACTGCATGGTCGTGGGTACGATGCGCTCGGGTTTGACGATCTCGGCAAGGCGATCCTGTCGCGGATCCGCAATGGGTACGATGCCCACATTGGGATCGATGGTGCAGAAAGGGTAGTTCTCTGCTGCAATGGTGGCACTGGTCAGCGCATTGAACAAAGTGGATTTGCCCACGTTGGGCAAACCCACGATTCCACATTTGAAACCCATAGGTAATTACTCCGGAAAAATCGTTCAGCTGCCAGGTTTCACTACTGGTCTGCCCTTGGCGATCCAGTCGGTGATTCCTTTTTTCACGTTATAAACTTTAGTGTAGCCCAATTTCTTGTCCAGAAAATTGCTCACGGTTCCGGTACGGTTACCAGTTCTGCAAATCAGAATAAACGGCTGATCCTTACCCGCGATCGGGGCCAGCTTATCCAGCCAAGCGGGTACGTCATAATGTCCCTTCTTGTCAAAAAAGGTGATGAGATGACTGCCTTTGACCACACCGGTCTGCTGCCATTCTTCGGCACGGCGGATATCGATGACGGGAACGCCTTCGCTGATCAGCTTTTCCAATTGTGCGTTGTCGATGTTGGCGACCGCAGCCGCCGCTGGAAAAGAAACAAATAAAACAAGTATAAACATAAACTTATGCATATCTAATACCTCGAATTTATTCGGAAACGGCCTGTGACAACAAAGCCTCTGCGTCGATTTTATCAGCTATGGAAATGCAAAAGCCCGTCAAATACGACGGGCTTTTGCGCTTGGAGCCGGCGACAGGCGTTGGACCTGCAACATTCTCTTTACAACCGCTTCCCACCTCAACAGTGGGGCGCTTCCGCTGCCATCGTGAGCCAGTCGGCTATCCTACCATGAATGCCAGATTCTGGCGCATCAGGGTGGAGGCACCAAAGCCAGAGCAACTATTTGGGTTACTGGTGACTACCTGCAAATATAAACTTTGGTTTCAGCCAGTAAACAAGCAACGGTAAAAACAGCAGGGCGGTGAAGACATCCAGAATCAGCGCCTCGGCAACATACAGGCTCACCGACCAGGTATTGGCCAGTTTGGTATTCATTAGTGGAATAACACTGCCCAGCAGAACCACGACTGAAATGACAATGGCAGATCCAGTTGTCTGGATGGCGTTCTGCAAGGCCTTGCGCCAGCTTATGCCCGTTTTCTCCATTTCTTCGCGCAATCGTGACACCATGTACACGCCGTAGTCTATGCCCAGACCCATGGCAATACTGAGCGCCACCTGCACATGAAAGGCAAGATTCGCCGACCATTCCTTTATCGATGTCATGTAACCGGCGAGACCATATTGCGACATCAGGGTGATGAAACACAGGCTGATCAACATGAATGCGATCGTCCATGAGCGAAACATGATGGCCGTCATCAGAAACACTGTGAGGGACGTCATGGCGGGCGCGTGCAACCACTCGGCAAATGCCACATCACGGGTTGCTTCGGTGATACCGAGAAACCCTCCGATGGCGGCTTTTCCGTCAGGGATCGACTCCTCTGTGAGGATACTCTTAGACTTGCCATCAACCTGGATCTCGATTGTTTCTCCCGCTTCGATACCGAAGCGTATCTTGTTCATGCCGGGGTCATTTTCATGCCGCTGCAAGTAGTTTTGAATGTCCACCACCGTCTGGTGGGTCTTCACTGGATCCAGGGTGTTGATGAAACTGACGATCACGCCTTCGTCCCAAGTCGTCGTATTGACAAAGGAATCCAGTTCGCCGGGGCCGCTGGCACTCAGCAGCATAGCATTGTAAAACTGCACGGTGGTATTCGAGTCAGGTAGATAATCCGGGTCATCAGGATCGGCATAGGCGTAGCGATTTTCCTGCATATGATTCCTGGTCGGAATCGCAAACAGATTCATATGATGCATGGGTGCTTCGCCAACCGGCGCATTCAGCATCATGTTGATGGTCTTCAGAAACTGAATATAGGATGTGGAATATCCCACATGGGGATATTGGCGCAGCCAATCTTCAAAATCGGATAACGCCTTCAATACGGTGATGTCGTTGAAAACACCTTGGGGCGGGTCATCCATGTCGTCATAGCACTTGTCCGGCCCAATGACTCTGTCATCGTTGACGTCACGTGAATGGCTACTGCAAGGTGGCAGCACACCCTGCTTGGAACGGATGATCATGTTGGCGGTAATCGCACCGGGCATCATGCGCGAAAACGCATTCAAGTCGCTGATCTCACGCACGTCACCATTGCCAAAGACGTTTCCCAGCAAGTAACTTTTCTTGAAGGCCGCACGCGGATAATTGATGCCTTTCTCGGCACCGGGCATGATATCGAATTCATCCTGAATGCGCGCTATCTCGGGGTCACTGCGGCCCTCTTCACCGGCCCGCAGAGCGTCCACACCCCTCCCCAGCTCTGCATAGTGCGCAGATATCCAGACGATGCCAAACACCAGGGCCAGGGGAATCCATTTCATCCTGCCGGTAAGCAAAGCGGAAACCCCCTTACCCATGGCTCGTTCCCAATGACGCTGTTTTCGCCCATGAGCACCCAGTCGCGGTGGGACGACAGTCATGAGCAATGGAATCAGAGTGGTGGTGGTAAGAATCAGAGTCGCCATGCCAAAAATCCCGAAATAGGCATACGCCTTGTAAAACGAGATATCCACAAAGGAGATGGCGAAAAAACCATGCAGGTCCGTGCCAATGGACAGGGAAGCGGGCACGATGGTATGGCGAATCGCCTTGTATGCCGCATCCTTCACATCGTTGTTGCGATACAATTCCTGGGTAAAGCGCCGCGTCACCTGCATGGCATGGCCGATACCGATGGCCAGCAGCAACATGGGCGTCAGCACCATCATGGTGGTGAGTTTGAACTGGGTGAGGCCCATCAGGCCAAGAGTCAGAACGATGGTAATTCCCACACCCAACAAGGGAAACACCGAGCAGTTCCAGTGCTGAAACTCGTACCACAGTACCAGCAGGATAATCAGCAGGGAGATACCAAACAACCAGGCCTTGTCCCACACCTCTTCGACCATGGCGGCAAGAAAGTAGGGTTCTCCGGAGATGATGAACTCAACCCGATCACCATAGCGTTTCTCATACCTGGATTGCAGTTCGTGAACAGACTTTATCCAGACCAGATACTGATCCTTCAGTTTGTCATTGAAATCACCCACGATAAAGGTTGCTTTGGCAGTGCATTTTTCATGTGCATAAGCAACCGATGCGTTCGACAGGACGCCATTTTCATCCACCAGATTGCATTTGTTACCCGCATCGTCTTCATAGTAGATCAGCAGCGGTTCGAGAACCGGATGAGTCTGTATGCCGTTTTTCAGGAAACGAATCTGCTGTTGTCGAATCGCGGGATCACTGGACAAGCCAGAAGCAGGAATCAACCGCTTGAAATCCAGACCACCCTCCCTGGACAACCCCAGGTGGCGCATTTTTGGAGAAGGCAATCCGGCAAAGTTTTCCGGATTGGCGAATGCCAGCTTGCTGACATCTCGATAGAAGTCCGTGAGCATCTGTACAAACCAGGGCTGAAACACATCATCCGTGTCGTTCTTCAGCTTAAACCCCCACACCATGACATTGCCCATGCCATAGTGACGCTCGTTGTACAGATTAGTGGCGATATATCGATTGGACAGGGGAAGAAGGGAATCAGGATCGTTGCGAAGATTTACATCCTTGATGTAGAACGCGCCGATCACGGTAACAAAGAAGATGGATACTATGAAGACCCAGCGGTGCCTGAGCGCAAAACGCGCATAACGCTCTGCAATGGACGCTTTAGCCATGACTGGCTATCGAACTAGCGTTTGCCATATTTTTTCAAGGTTTTGTCCGACCAGAAATCGTCTGACAAATCCTGGTTCAGCAGTATGGTACTGCGTGGCACATACACCATACTGTCCATGCCGTTCTCATGGGTGATGGCATATATGTAGCGCGGGTAAATGATTCGGGGATCTTCCTCTCCCAGGGACTGCCAGTCGATGACAATGGTCTTGATCTTCTTGCCACCCTTGAAATATACCGTGCGATAGATACCGAAGGTTTTCTTATCGATTTCGCTGATGTGGTAGTCGTACCACCAGTTTTCAAATTTGGTAGTGCTCTTGACCACATACACGGCTTTGCCCTGATGGCCACATTGCGAATCGGGCAACTTTTTCGTATAGCGATTGATTTCCCCTGGTGCAAGTTCCATTGCCGGCAGGCAGTCGTGGAAAACAGCGTCTTCCATTCGTTCATGTACCTCATGCTCGGGGCGCCTGAGCACCAGTTCACCGTAGGTGAGATTGGTGCCTATCCAGTTGTCTTCATGCTGCGGTTCGTTGATGCGCCGTATCTTGCGCAACGCCGGCAGCCACAGACTCATGATGCCGGACTTCGACTTGTCGGTATAGCTGACGAAGAGAATGCCGGTACCCCGCGCTTTGCCCGACATGACGATGGCCATTTGCATGGATTCCAGCTCGGGGTTTTGTGGATGACTGTTGCCATAGGTTTCAAACGTGTTCACGATCGGGCGCCGACCAGACTTTCTTTTCTCCGCTGGCGCACGATTCACTACCATGGCAATATCTTTTCCATTCTTTTTACTGACCGCATTTTTGACCAACTGGCCATGAGACACGGCATAAACCTGCTCGGCGATCTGCGATCCGGTCAAATCACCCTCAGGATAGGGTAAAAAGGGCGGTGCAGCCTCGACAGCGGTAAAAACAATCAGTAAAAGGAAAAAGCAGCAAAAAAATAAAGCTATTTTTTTTATCATGCAGTCGAGTTTGCCAGTTAGCGCTAGGGGTGTCCACCGGCACCAGGCTTTAACACAAAACCATGATTTACTAATACTTTCACCTTCTCAACGAAGCAAGGCGTGAAGCAGATTTTCTATGGACCGATGAACCGAACAGAACTTTTTATAAATGCGTCATATCCAATCTGCCAATAAAAAAGGCTTACCGCAAAGCGATAAGCCTTTTATCCGTATGGAGCCGGTGATAGGAGTTGAACCCACGACATCCTCATTACAAGTGAGGCGCTCTACCA
>CAZFXI010000067.1:0-14821 GCA_964522855.1 uncultured Sedimenticola sp. | reverse complement strand
GAACCCAGAAAGACGTTGGGCACGCTACGCTTTGCCCGACCTACGGGACGGGTGGCATCACAGGGTACATCCTCCCGGTAGGTTGGGCAGAGACCCAGGGGCCGAACAGCACAGCTACTGCATGGCAAACGCGACAAACCAGCTGGCTGCTACCGCTCCAGCCTGTGCAGCAAGGCTTGAATCCCTCTTGCCCGCATCAGCAACAACAAGGCAAACACCAACTCAACCAGAGTAGCGAGCAAATAGGGGTAATTGTAAGCAGACGCCCCGAATTCCTGACCAATATCGCTTCTCATGAGCATGAAGTTGCTCAAGTGAAAAGCCAGATCGGATACCCCCAGATACAACAGCACCAGCCCCAACAGCCGCATGGCCATGATCTCGAATCTTTCCAAATTCAGCTCGGACAAGTCCTCCTTGCTACAGATCAGTCGATCAGACAACGAATACGGAAAAGTAATGAACAATACCGCCAGTAACAAAGGTAGAAGCAAAGGCAGGGCATAGATCCACAAACCCGTTTCGCCCGTCATCTTTTCCAAGGCAAGGTATCCCTTCAGGTATTCGGGCAGATCTGCCACCAGCAGCACGATCAGCACCAGCCCAGCAGTCTTCATGCTTAACGCCAACAGGTCCCTCAGGTTCATTCTCTGTTTCCTCCAGGCCGAAGCAACATTCAATGTCGCCAGAACACCGGCGTCAGCAGCACCAGCAGGGTAAAGATTTCCAGCCTGCCCAGTAACATGGCGAAACACAGTATCCACTTGGCCGGATCATGCAAACCGGCGTAGTTGGCACCCACGCCAGCCAGCCCCGGCCCCAGGTTGTTGATGCTGGCGGCCACCGCTGAAAAGGCAGTCATCAGGTCGATGCCGGTAGCGGCGAGCAGTAGATACATGACGGTGAAACTGGCTACATACAGGGCGAAGAAGCCCCACACGGCTTCCACCACCCGCGGTGGGATGGTTTTTTCGCCTACCCGCACCGGTATCTGCGCATTGGGGTGTACCAGGCGGGTGATTTCACGCATACCCTGTTTGATCAGCAACAGGAAGCGGATCACCTTGATGCCCCCGCCGGTGGAGCCGGCGCAACCGCCGACAAAGCTGGAGAACAGCAGCAGAATGGCCACGAATCCTGGCCAGTTATGCCATTCCGCAGTAGTGAACCCCGCCGTGGTGCCAATGGACACCGCCTGGAAAAGTCCGTGAATGAAATTCTCGTGAAAGGTCCCATGAGTGGCGGCGATGTGCAGCCCCAGGGTAGTGGCGATCACCACCAGGGTCATCAGCAGCAGGTAAAAGCGGAACTCCGAATCCTGCCAGTACACACCGAGACTTTTCTTGCGTACTACCGAAAAGTGCAGCGCAAAGTTGATCCCGGCCAGAAACATGAACACCACGCCCACCAGATAGATAGCGGTGCTGTCGAAATACCCCATACTCGCGTCGTGGGTGGAGAAGCCACCAATGGCCACGGTGGAAAAGGCATGACCGACCGCATCGAAAATCGTCATGCCCGCCAGCCAGTATCCCAGTCCACAGGCGATAGTCAGCCCCAGATAGATGTACCACAGCGCCTTGGCGGTCTCGGTGATGCGGGGGGTGAGCTTGGAATCTTTCATGGGGCCCGGGGTTTCCGCCCGGTACAACTGCATGCCACCGATGCCCAGCATGGGCAGCACTGCCACCGCCAGTACGATGATGCCCATGCCTCCCAGCCATTGCAGCTGCTGGCGGTAATAGAGAATGGATTTGGGCAGGTCGTCCAGCCCCACGATCACCGTGGCTCCGGTGGTGGTCAGCCCGGAGATGGATTCAAAAAAGGCATCGGTGATGGACAAGCGCGGATGCTCGGCCAGGGCAAAGGGCAATGCGCCGGTGGCAGAAAGCACGGTCCAGAACATGACCACCACCACGAAGCCATCGCGTAACCGCAATTCCCGGTGCTGGCGGCGGACCGGCAACCAGCTTATCGCCCCCACCACCAGGGTGATGCCAAAAGCCACCAGAAAGGCCAGATAAGCACCATCATCGTAGCCGAGAGACACCGCCAATGGCGGCAGCATGGTGACGCTGAACAGCATCAGCAGCAAACCCAGAATGCGTTGCACGACAAACAAATGCATATGCTATCTGCCCCGGGCGGCCCGTTTCACAGGAAAGTGATGCCAACCTGAAACATCTTTTCCACGTCGATGATGCGCCGTTTGTCCACCAGGAACAGGATCACATGATCCTCGGATTTGATGATGGTATCGTGATGGGCGATGATCACTTGGTCACCCCGGACGATGGCGCCGATGCTGGTGCCCTTGGGTAGTTTGATGGCACCGATGGCCCGATCCACCACCTTGGAGGAATGGCGGTCACCGTGGGCAATGGCTTCGATCGCTTCTGCCGCCCCCCGGCGCAGGGAATGCACCATCACCACATCCCCGCGCCGCACATGGGTGAGCAGGGTGCCGATGGTGGCTTGCTGCGGCGAGATGGCCACGTCGATGCTGCCCGATTCCACCAAGTCCACATAGGCGGCGCGGTTGATCAGCGCCATCACATTCTTTGCACCCAAGCGTTTGGCCAGCATGGAGGAAAGGATATTGGCTTCATCGTCGTTGGTGACAGCACAGAAGACATCGGTCTCTTCGATATTCTCCTCCAGCAGCAGGTCTTCATCCGCCGCATCGCCATGCAGGACGATGGTGTGGCGCAATTGTTCTGCCACACTCGCCGCACGTTCCACGTCCCGTTCGATGATCTTTACCCGATAGTCCTTTTCCAGCCGCTCGGCCAGACGGCGGCCGATATTACCGCCTCCGGCGAAGATCAGCTTGCGATGGGGTTTTTCCGCCCGCCGCAACTCCTTCATCACCGCAGGAATGTTTTCCGCCGCGGCGATGAAGAAAACCTCGTCATCCTCTTCGATGATGGTATCGCCCTTGGGCAGAATCGCCTGCCCATCACGATAGACCGCAGCCACCCTGGCCTCACCACCGTGCAGGTGCTGGTTGAGTTCGCGCAATTCCTGCCCCACCAGCGGACCGCCTTCATAGGCACGCACGGCGACCAGTTGCACCAGGCCGCCGGCAAAATCCAGTACCTGTAGTGCGCCTGGATACTTGAGCAGACGCTGGATATATTCGGTGACCAGCTGCTCCGGGCTGATCAACACATCAATAGGCAGGCCGCGCTGACTGAACAAGGAGGGAAACTTGTTGTACTGGGATGCCCGCACCCGGGCAATTTTTCGCGGCGTGTGAAACAGGGTCCAGGCCACCTGACAGGCCACCATATTGGTTTCATCGTTGTTGGTGACCGCGATGATCATCTCCGCATCTTCGGCGCCCGCCTGGGTCAGCACATCGGGGTGAGCGGCATAGCCCTGTACAGTACGCAGATCCAGCTTGTCCTGCAGGGATTGCAGCAGCTTGGCGTCCTGGTCCACCACGGTAATGTCATTGGCTTCGCTGGCCAGATTGGTGGCCACACTAGTGCCCACCTGCCCTGCACCCAGGATGATGATCTTCATCTTCTATCCTTTATTTCGATACCGACGCCACGCAGCTTGCGGTACAGATGGGTGCGCTCCATACCCACTTCCTGGGCCATCTTGCTGACATTGCCGTCGTGCTTGTCCAGCTGGTATTCGAGATACACACGCTCGAAATCTTCCCGCGCCTTGCGCAAGGGCTGATCGAAGGAAATGCCGGGCAGGCCGGTCTGCACAGACTCGCTTTTCATGCCGCCCATGGCAGTTTCCACATCGTCCTGGGTGATTTCGTCGCCCGCTCCCAGGATCAGCACCCGCTGCACCAGGTTGCGCAGTTCCAGGATATTGCCATGCCATTCGTGGTTGCGCAGCAGATTCTGCGCGCTGACGCTGAAATGCCGGTAGGGCAGTTTCTCGTTGGCGACGAAATAGTCCACATAGTAGTTGAGCAGCTCCGGCACATCCTCGCGGTGCTCCCGCAAGGGCGGTATTTCCAGGGGTACGACGTTCAGGTGATAGAACAGGTCCTCACGAAAATTCCCGGCGTTGACTTCCACCTGCAAATCCTTCTGGGTAGCCGCGATGACCCGGATATCGACTTTCACCGGATCGGTGCCTCCTACACGCAGGAACTCACCGGTTTCGAAGGCACCTGCCAACTGCGCCTGGGATTCCAGATCCATATCGGCGATTTCGTCCAGAAACAGGGTGCCACCATTGGCCTGCTCCAGGCGCCCGTAGTGAATCTTGCCATCCTGTTCGCTGCCGAAGAATTCCAGGGCAAAGTTTCCCTTGGCCGTGGCACCCACGCTCACATCGATGAAAGGCCGTTCCTTGCGGCTGCTCTGGGCATGCAGATAGCGGGCAAAGGTTTCCCGACCACTGCCGGCCTCTCCGGACATCAGCACCCAGGTGTCATGCTGCGCCACTCGTTTCACCTGCTCGCGGAGACGCTGGATGACCTGGCTATGGCCCACCGGTTCCATGATGGGGCGAAAATGACGCCGCAGGCCTACGTTCTCCAGCACCAGGCGCTCCGTTTCCAGTGCGCGTTCCACGGTAAGTAACAGCTTGGCCAGGGACAGAGGCTTTTCCAGAAAGTCATAGGCGCCGAGGCGGGTGGCTTCCACAGCGGTCTCCACCGTGCCATGTCCGGACATGATGATCACCGGGCAGGGTAAACCATCCCCCTCAGACCATTCCTTGAGCAGGCTGATACCATCGATATCCGGCATCCAGATGTCCAGCAAAATCAGGTCCGGACGCCGATCACGCAGGGCCACCCTTGCCGCCTCCCCATTTTCCGCCAGGCTCACGCCATAGCCTTCATCTTCCAGAATATCCTTGACCGAGTCCCGAATATCCGGCTCGTCATCCACTACCAGGATGAAAGGTAAACTCATAGCCCGCTTACTCCATCTAGTGCATAGTTGGCCGGCAAACGCAGGATAAACCGTGCGCCCCCTTGTGTGCGGTTCTCCGCACGAATACTGCCGCCATGTTCTTCTACAATTTTCTTCACGATCGCCAGCCCCAGCCCCGTACCCCTTTCCTTGCGGGTAACATAGGGTTCGAACAATTGTTCGGTATCCTGTACCTCGAAGCCGCTGCCATTATCCTCTACCCGTATCTCCAGAAACAGCATTTCCTGCTCCCTGGGCTGGTAGATCGCGGTGCTGATCTGTATCACCGGTTTTTCGACGCTCTGCGTGGCTTCCTGGGCATTCTTGACCAGATTATGCACTACCTGACGAAATCTTACCGGGTCGACTTCCATCATCACGCCAGGCGCTCCTGGCTCGAAATGCACGCTGCTACCGTACAGGGCCAGCACGTCCGCCAGAAAATCGTCGGCCAGCAACGGCTGGGCGTCCAGTCGGGATGGTTTGGCGTAGTCCGAAAAGGCGTTCACCATGGATTTCATGGCTTCCACCTGATTGACGATGGTTTGCGTGGCGGTATCCAGCACCTTGCGATCGTCTTCGGGCAGCTTGTCCAGATACTTGCGGCGCAGGCGCTCGGCCGACAGCTGTATGGGCGTGAGGGGGTTCTTGATTTCATGGGCCAGACGCCGCGCCACCTCGCCCCAGGCCGCATCCCGCTGGGCCTTGACCAGTGTCGTGACATCATCGAACACGACCACACAGCCGATTTCGCTGCTCTTCACTACCTGCAGGCGGGTATAGCCACAGATCAGGAACTGCCGCCCCTCGGGACGGTTCAGGACCAGCTCCTTGCGCCAGTCCTGCTTTTCAGTGTCCAGGGCATCGCTCACCAGCCCCACCAGCGCTTCCAGTTCGGGATAGTCCCTCGCCAGATGGGCAAAGGGCTGGCCCTCGTAGCGGCTCACATCGGCACCGAGGATCTGCTCGGCGGCACGATTGGCGGTACGCAGATTGCCATCGGCATCCAGCGCCACCACCCCCGTAGAGAGGTGGTGCAGCACCGCCTCCAGGTATTCGCGCTGAAACTCCAGTGCCTGCTTGCTCTGCTCCGCCAGATCCCGTGCCTGGGCCAGGCGCCGGGTCATGGCATTGAAAGACGCCACCAGAAACCCCAGTTCATCATGGTATCTGGGCACGGGTATCTGCCCGTCCAGTTCCCCGTCGGCAATGGCGCGGGTCCCTTCGGCAATGGCCTGTATGGGCGCCACCATGCGCCGGGAGGTAGAGAACGCTGCCCAGATGGCGGCAAAGACACTCACCAGCAACACCAGGGATAGCGCCAGTATGAAACTGAACTTGATGGATTCGCGCAGATACGCCCGCTGGCGGTAGGCGGCATAGGCGCTTTGCACATTCTCGCTCAATTCACTGATACGTTCAGAGGTGGGAAATATGGCCTGGAAGATCAAGCCCCGCGACAAATCGGCCACCAGGGCACGGATGTACAACTCACCCGATTCACCATAGGACATGAACTGCACATAGTTTTTCCCGCTCACCACCTGTTGCAGGATCAAGGGGTCCGGGGTGTTGGGAACCAGCACGTCGGGATTGACGTGACTGGAAGCCAGAATTTCCCCCTGGGGTGTTGCCAGCGCCACCTCTGTCGCTCCCGAGCGGCTACGCAGATCACTCAGGGTCAGAGTCAACGCGGTCTGGGAACTGTCATCGATGTTTTCCAGCATCTGTTCGGAGTAGCGCAACAGCAGACGCTTGTTCATGTTCAGGGTTGCCTGATTCAGCTCCAGGGCATCGGCCATCGCAGAATCGATCTGCACGTTGAACCAGCTGTCTATGCCCTGCATCAGGAACTGCAGGGAGTAGTAATAGACGATGCCCACAGGGGCAATGCCCAGCAGCACGAACATCACCACCATGCGCGCCATGAGTCGCGCCCCGGCTTCATTGCGCCGGTAGTCCCGCAGCAGGTGTGCCAGATTCAGGGCAACGACGATGGACAGCGCCACCAGCCCGGTGACAATAAACACCAGCAGGGGAATGAACCAGTGGCTCAGCGATTCAGATTTCAGCACCGCGCCACTGAGGAAATGCAGCGCAAACAGCAGCAGGAGCAACAACAGGGCAACCGCCCAGGCCCCCGATCTCCAGATTTTCAGGGCTGCAACCGCCATTCATATACCTTGCTGCTCAAATGCCAGCCGGGGGACAGATAGGCACGCGGGCGCAATGGCAACGGCAAGGCGCCGATGTCGTGGACAGTCTGGATCTGTATCAGGTAGAAAACCCCTTTCTGCAACACATCGGCACGAATGATCTTCTTCTCTTTCAGGTCACCCAAAGCCAGCAGCGCCGCATCCCTGGTGGCAAAACGCCGTCGCGTTCCCGTATCCACGTCATGCACTTCATATTCTTCGGCCAAGGGGTGAAAACGCAGTTGCCGGCGGATCTTTTTCTTCCCCAGGACGCTGCGCCAGAATGCCGTATCTTCAGGATCGACGACTATCTCTGTGACGAAGGTCAGAGGCACACCGTTTTCCAGGGCCTCCTCCATGGTGTCGCTGAGTTGATAGTTTTGCAGCAGATCCAGAACGATCCAGCCTTCCTCCTCACCGATGGCCACAGCCTTGTAGGAAATGCTGGCGGCCTGGGCGGACAAGGCGAAAAAACTGCAGAACAGCAACAGCAGCAGGCGTGTCCCGACACCCGCCACTTCAGTTCCCCTGTTTTTCCAATAATGAATAATAGAAACCATCCGTCTCCAAACCGTCCGGCAACAACTGCAAGCCATGGCGCGTGCCGACACCCCTGCGTGACGCAAGCATAGCAGCCCTGGCATCCGCATGTTCCTTTAAAAAGATGTCGATCTGCTCATCATTTTCCTGTGGCAGCAATGAGCAGGTGACATACAGCATTTTGCCACCCGGCTTGAGCAATAACCACTGTGCGTCCAGTATCGCTTTCTGTCGCTGCGCGAGTGCCGGCACATCCGCAGGTCGGCGCAGCAGTTTGATATCCGGATGCCGCCGCAAAACACCCGTGGCGGTGCAGGGGGCATCCACCAGGATGCGATCATAGGGCTTTTCGCTCCAGGAACCCTGCGGTGCCGCTGCATCCCCCACCACCAATGCCGGGCCGAACCCCAGACGCCGCATGTTCTCTTCCACCCGTTTCAGACGCTGCGCATCCACATCCACGGCAGTCAGATCGAGTGCCGGCGTATGCTCCAACAGATGGCCGGTTTTTCCTCCCGGTGCGGCACAGGCATCCAGTACCCGCATCCCCGGTTGTGCATCCAGTAAAAAGGCCGCCAGCTGCGCGCCCGCATCCTGCACCGAGACCTGGCCCTGGGCAAATCCCGGCAGGCGGGAAACCGCTACCGGCTTTTCCAGCATCAGCGCCGATGCAACGCCGGGAACCGGTTTGCTCACAATACCCTCGGCGGCCAGCTCGGATACATACTCCGACAGTCCCTGGCGCTGCAGGTTCACTCTCAGGGTGAAAGGCGGACGCAGTTGCAAGCCTTTGAGTATGGCTTCGGCCCGAGCCGGCCAGGCGTTGAACAAGGCGTCCACGAACCATCCAGGCTGATTGTAGAGGACTTCCGGGGAGGCCTGTTGTTCAACCTTGTCGATCAACTGCTGGCGCTCGCGCTGAAAGCGTCTGAGGATGCCGTTAACTACCGCCACCGCCCATTTCTTCTTCAACACCCGTGCGGCCCCTGCGCTTTCTCCAATCGCAGCATGCGCAGGAATACGCGTGAAAACAAGCTGATAAAGACCGGACAGCACCAAGGCATGAATGTCCTGATCCTTGCCTTTCATTGGCTGTCTGAACAGTTGCGCAGCGATGGCATTCAGGTAAAAATATTCTCTGCACACGCCGTAGGCCAGCTCTGCCAGCAAGGCGCGATCACGTTCCGTTACTTGCTGCTGGCGCGTCCGCAAGGCATCGGTCAACGAGTGCCCATGCAGCACATCCGCAAGCACGGAGGCCACCCGGCTTCTGAGAAATGCACCGCTATTGCCTCGATCCATCGTGCCGGCTTTGCGGCGGTAGGGATCAGCAGAGGACGATGGCCGCTTAGCCCGCATTTCGCACCAGGGTTCGGGAATTCCGGTCTATCTGGCAAAGCAGTTTGTTCGATCGTCCGAAAAGCATAGCCGTAGCTATGGTTTGAGGAGGATCGGGCAAAATGCGCAGCCAGATTGGGCGGAAACCCGAACAGGACACCATAAAAATGCTTGTGATAGCCTGCATATTGCTAACAGTATGAA
Source organism: uncultured Sedimenticola sp. (assembly GCA_964522855.1). Classification (GTDB taxonomy): domain Bacteria; phylum Pseudomonadota; class Gammaproteobacteria; order Chromatiales; family Chromatiaceae; genus Thiolapillus. The sequence continues at coordinate 5,652 of CAZFXI010000067.1, read as the reverse complement.
TCATCGATTTTTTTCCTGTTATCGCAGTCCGCCCGGTGAGACATGCGGGCTAACCAAGCAGGATGCCCTGAATGTTGTGGGCGTTGACAAAATCCTGCACGTCCATGGCACGCTTGCCGGGCATTTGCATCCGGGTTATGCGCAACAAACCCTCACCTGTAGAAACATCCACGCCATCCCGGGTCGCGGACATGACCGTCCCCGGGTCCGCAGTCATGCCTTCGATGGCATGGGCATTCCAGATACGCAGGTTGGCGTTTTCATACGGCGTGAAAGCCACCGGCCACGGGTTGAAGGCCCGCACCTGGCGCTCGATTTGCACTGCGGAGCGTTTCCAGTCGATTTGCGCTTCCTTTTTTTCCAGCTTGGCGGCATAGGTGGCCTCTGCATCGTTTTGTGGCACAGGCTGCAAGGAACCCTCGGCAATGCCAGGCAATGCCTCCATCAACCCGGCAGCACCGAGCATGGAAAGCCGGTCATGCAGGCTGCCACCGGTTTCATCCGCTGCCAGGGCAATACGCTTGCTCAGATAGACCGGACCGGTATCCAGTCCTTTTTCCATGCGCATGATACTGACCCCACTTTCGGTATCTCCCGCCTGTATGGCGCGCTGGATGGGCGCAGCACCCCGCCATCGGGGAAGCAGGGAAGCGTGGATGTTGACACAACCCAGGCGTGGAATTTCCAGCACGGATTCAGGCAACAACAGGCCGTAGGCCACCACGACCATCAGATCCGGACGCAGGTCGCGCAAAATCTCGACCTCCTCGGCGGCTTTCAGGCTCGGCGGTTGATGCACAGGTACACCCGCTTCCAGTGCCCGGGATTTTACCGGCCCGGGAAGTAACTTGCGACCACGCCCGGAGGGGCGATCAGGCTGGGTGTAGACCGCCACCACCTGATGCCCGGAGGCGAGGAGTTCCTGCAATGGTGGTACAGAAAAATCCGGTGTTCCGGCAAAAACGATGCGCAGGGGTTTGGTCATCAGATGATTTTTCGCGCCGATTTCTTTGCGGCCGACACTTCCATCCTGGCTTCCTTTTCCAGCTTCTTGCGGATACGCTCGCGCTTCAGTTTCGACAGATAGTCCACAAACAACTTGCCGTGAAGATGATCGATTTCATGCTGCACACACACGGCCAGCAAGCCATCGAGGTCACGGACAAATTCATTGCCTTCGCGGTCCAGGGCCTTCAAGGTGACCTTTTCCGCCCGTTTGACCACATCGAAATATCCCGGCACCGACAGACAGCCTTCTTCCATTTCCTCTTCGCCGGAGGCCTCGAGTATTTCAGGGTTGATGAGCACCAGCGGATCGTCGCGTTCCTCAGATATATCGATGACCACCACCTGTCTGGCCACCCCGACCTGGATGGCCGCCAGCCCGATCCCCGGCGCCCCATACATGGTTTCCAGCATGTCGTCTGCCAGCTTCTGAACCGTTTTATCCACCGTATCGACCAGTTTTGCGCTATTTCTGAGACGCGCATCAGGAAATTTAAGAATATCCAGTATCGCCATGATTACAAATAAGTTCTATAGTAGGTAAAGGAACTGATGTCTGTGCAGGGGAATATTATGGCATAAACATCAGCCCAGTATTTGACGATAGCGTTGTTTATCGTGAAGAATGGCGAAAACTGCCACACAATTGAAAGGAGCCCCATAGATTCAAGCCAGAACCCGGGCAATTATGGTTTAGAATGACCAGATGCCGCAAGCCGATTGCAAGGCGTACAGGCATCGGGGATTGTCAGGAACCAGTTCATGGCTTGCGCTACAGCTCCAGAAAGGCAACAAACCAACAAGGGAAGCCCAATGAAAAGCATCAGCCGTTTTTTTCTTACCGCAATCCTGATTGCCGGCGTCAGCGCTATCAGCCTGGCAGCAGACGATCTCGTAAACCCCAAACACCCTGATCGTTATGTGGTGAAGAAAGGCGATACGCTGTGGGACATATCCGCCAGGTTCCTGCGCAAACCCTGGTTGTGGCCTGAAATCTGGCATGTCAATCCACAGATCAAGAACCCACATCTGATCTACCCCGGCGATGAACTGGAGCTGGTGTACATCGACGGCAAGCCGCGCCTGCGCGTTGCCAGCCATGGACCACTGAAACTGTCTCCAGGCATCCGCTCCAATCCGCTGGGCAGAGCCATCCCCGCCGTGCCCATCGACGCCATCGCCCCCTTCCTGACCCGCCCTCTGGTAGTAGAGAAGAACGGCCTGGAACACAAACCCTATCTGGTGGCGTTTGCCGATGAGCACATCGCCGCCGGCGCGGGCCAGCGTATTTATGTGCGCGACATCCCGACCTGGGACAACAAGAAGTTCGATATCCTGCGTGCCGGCCCCGCCTACAAGGACGGCGATACTGGCGAAGTGCTGGGCTATGAAGCACTGCTGACAGGCATAGGCACCCTGCAACGTACCGGCGATCCGGCCACCGTACTCATCGATGCCACCAAAACCGAGGTTCTGATGGGTGACCGTGTCGTTCCCACAGAACCCGAGGTTCTGGCCACGGACTTCTATCCCCATGCGCCGAAGCAGGAAGTGAAAGGCAACATCATCGCCATGCTCAATGGTTTCAGTCAGATCGGGCAGTACGACATCGTGGTACTCGATCGTGGTCTTGCCAATGGCCTGGATGCCGGCACCGTCCTGCAAGTGAACAGTCGCGGTGAAACCGTCCCCGATCACATAGCAAGAGATGCCCGCAACCTGATTCCCGATGTTGCCGAATACATCGATGACCGGTTGCTGACCCATACCGTGGAAGATCAGGAATGGGCCAAGAAATCCCGCTGGGAGACCGTCACCCTGCCGGATGAAGCCGCCGGCCTGCTGATGGTATTCCGCAGCTTCGATCGCGTCAGCTTCGGCATCATCATGCATGCCCAGCGCGCCATGCATGTCCACGACCGTATCGTCAATCCCTGACATTCCCGAACAGGAACTGCGTGCCTGGCTGGCGTTGATTCGCCTGCCGGGCGTCGGGCCTGCGACGCTGAACCCCCTGTTGCGCAGCGGGCTATCTCCTGCGCAGCTGCTGCAACATCCTCCTCCCCAACTCAGCGAGCGCGTGCGCAACAGCCTGCGCAACCCAAGCTGGGAACGGGTGGATGAAGATCTGCGCTGGCTGGAATCAGCTGCCGGGCATTTTCTGCCCATCATCTCACCCCATTACCCCGAACCACTGGCGCGTCTTCCCGATGCCCCGCTGGGGTTGTTTGTCCTCGGGGACCCCCGATATCTGTGCTTCCCACAGATCGCCATGGTGGGCAGCCGCAATCCTACTCGCGGCGGAGAACAGACAGCCCAGGAATTTGCGCGGTTTTTTGCCGCCAGCGGCATCGCTGTCACCAGCGGGCTGGCTATCGGTATCGATACCGCCAGCCACCGCGGCGCATTGCAGGGAGGCGGCCCCACCCTCGCGGTGATGGCCACCGGCCTGGACCGTGTGTATCCCGCAAGCAACCGGGATCTGGCCCACGAAATCGCCGAAAACGGCGCACTGGTATCCGAGTTCCCCCCCGATACCAGCCCCAGGCGGGGGCATTTCCCGCGTCGCAACCGCATTATCAGCGGGCTGTCCCTGGGCGTACTGGTGGTCGAAGCCGCCCTGAAGAGCGGTTCTCTGATCACCGCCAGGCTGGCCGGCGAGCAGTCGCGGGAAGTATTTGCCATCCCGGGCTCCATTCACAATCCCCTGGCCAGGGGCTGTCACCGGCTGATTCGGGAAGGTGCAAAACTGGTGGAAACTGCCGCCGATGTGCTGGAGGAGCTGGCGCCCAAATTGCAGCAGTACCTTCTTGAACCGGAAGCAGCCGCTGACAATGACGTCAGCCCAACACGCCCTTCCGACCCCGAACATCAGCAACTTCTTGAAGCCATGGGATATGATCCGCTTCCCACGGATATCCTGGTGGAAAGAACAGGTCTCGCCCCCGAAGTGGTCTCCTCCATGTTACTATTACTGGAAATGGAAGGCCGTATAGCGTCTGAACCGGGCGGCTTGTTTGTTCGGATCCAGACAGATACAGCCGGCTAATATCGTCCATCTGCCAACCCTGGAACCTGAACCCGTGAACGAAAACCTTATCGATGTCCTCATTTTCATCTACGAAAACTACATGGACACAGAAACCCAGCCACAGGACCAGGTTCTGCTTGAAGAGGAATTGTCCAACGCCGGTTTCGAGAAAGAGGAAATAAGGAAGGCCTTCGACTGGCTGGATGAACTGGCTTGGCGCCAGGGCGCCATCACCGATGCCGCCTCCAGCACTCGCCAGTCTTCGCGCATATTCACTGCCTCCGAGCAGCAACGCATCGACCTCGAAACCCGCGGCATGCTGCTGTACCTGGAGCAATCCGGCATCCTGGACCCGGTGAGCCGGGAACTGGTCATCGAGCGCGCCATGGCGCTGGATACCCCGGAACTGGAAGCCGATGACGTCAAATGGATCGTGTTGCTGGTGCTGCTCAATCAGCCCGGGCAGGAAAGCGCCTTTGCGCTGATGGAAGAGCTGATCTACAACGGCAACCCGGACGTCCTGCACTGATTCTTGACAACACCCCGCCTCAGGCACTTAAAATTGCCCACGCCCGCAACAGCGGGCGTTTGACTATGGAATATTATGAATCTGGTAATCGTTGAATCACCGGCCAAGGCCAAGACCATCAAGAAATACCTGGGCAAGGACTTCGAGGTGCTCGCCTCCTACGGTCATGTCCGTGACCTGGTGCCCAAGGAAGGTGCCGTGGACACCGAACACAATTTCGAGATGAAATACCAGCCCATCGAGCGCAATGACAAACACGTCAAGGCGATTTCCAGCAAGCTGAAGAACACCGACGCCCTGTACCTGGCCACTGACCCGGATCGCGAAGGGGAAGCCATCTCCTGGCATCTGTATGAACTGCTGAAGAACCGCAAATACCTCAAGGGCAAGCCCGTGTACCGGGTGGTATTCAACGAGATCACCAAGAAGGCCGTACAGGACGCCATCGCCCATCCCCGTGAGCTGTCCATGGACCTGGTGAATGCCCAGCAGGCGCGGCGCGCCCTGGATTACCTGGTAGGTTTCAATCTTTCTCCCCTGCTGTGGAAGAAGATCCGCCGCGGCCTGTCCGCCGGTCGGGTGCAGAGCCCGGCCCTGCGCATGATCGTGGAGCGCGAAGAAGAAATCGAGGCCTTCAAGTCCCGTGAATACTGGACCGTGGAAGCCGACCTGAAGAAGGAAGGCGCCGAGTTCAAGGCCAAGCTGGCACAATACGGCGGCGACAAGGTGGAGCAGTTCACCATCACCGAGGAAAAGCTGGCCAGGGAGGTCGAAAAAACCCTGCTGGAGAAGGCCGGTGGCAAGCTGGACGTGCTCAAGGTCACCAAGAAGCAGCGCCGGCGCAACCCTGCGGCCCCCTTCACCACCTCCACCTTGCAACAGGAAGCGGCACGCAAGCTGGGCTTTACCACCAACCGCACCATGCGCGTGGCCCAGCAACTGTATGAAGGTGTGGATACCGGCAACGGCGCCGTAGGCCTCATCACCTACATGCGTACCGATTCGGTAACCCTGGCCAACGAGGCTGTGGACGAAATCCGCGGCTACATCGCCGACAAATACGGCAAGGAACAGGTGCCGGACAAGC
>CAZFXI010000066.1:3921-15184 GCA_964522855.1 uncultured Sedimenticola sp. | reverse complement strand
ATCAAACGGGAAGCCCAAAAGATTCATGTGGTTTTCATTCCCGTTTCCTTCGACCGCCTCATCCCCGATTTGCTCGCCGGCAAGGGCGATATCGCCGCCCATTTTCTGACAGAAACCAGTGAACGGAGCAAAAAGCTCCGCTTCGTGTCGGGGCGAAAAATCACGGTGGATGAATTGATCGTGGCGCACAAGGATCAGGCACTGCCGGACAATATCGACGGCCTGGCGGGCAGAAAAGTATTTGTCCTGCCGGGCAGCAGCTACCTCGAGCATCTTCAGCAGCTGAACAAGGATTTCAAGAAGCGGGGAGTCAAACCTGTCGACATTCAGACCGTAGACAGTCATCTCAGCAGCGAGGACATCCTGGAAATGGTCAATGCCGGGGTGATCGGCCTGACCGTGATCGACGACTACAAGGCAAAACTCTGGGCGCAGGTGCTTCCCGATATCCGGGTGCAGGAAAACCTGGCTATCAGCCAGGGCAACCATCTCGGCTGGGCCGTACGCAACAGCAACCCCGAACTGGCGGCGGACCTTGGCAAATTCTGGAAAAAGGTGCAGAAAGGCTCGCTCATGGGCAACATCCTGATCAAGCGCTATTACAAGAGCACCCGATGGATAAAGAATCCGGGACGCGAGCAGGCGAGAAAGAGATTTATTCATCTGCTGGAATTGTTCAGAAAATTTGGAGACAAATACGGCTTCGATGCGCTGGCGCTGGCCGCCCAGGGCTACCAGGAATCCGAGCTCAACCAGAACCGCAAGAGCCATCGGGGCGCTGTCGGCATCATGCAACTGTTGCCAAGCACTGCCGCAGACAGGAATGTAAGCATTGCCGATATCTCCACGGAAGAAAACAACATTCATGCCGGCGCAAAATACATGGCCTTTCTGCGGGACCGTTACTTTTCGGACCCGGCCATCAAGCCCGATGACCGAATGGCGATTTCCTGGGCTGCCTACAACGCCGGGCCGGCAAAGGTCCGGAAGATGCGCGCCAAGGCAAAGGAAATGGGGCTGGATCCCAATCGCTGGTTCGGCAACGTGGAGATTGCCGCTGGCAAGATCGTGGGCAGGGAAACCGTGCGCTATGTTGCCAACATCTTCAAGTATTACGCGGCCTACAAGATGCTGGCCGAACTGCATCCGCAGAAGAGCATCCTGTAGCCGCGCTAGAACATGATTATCCTTGCTTCCCAATCTCCGCGTCGGCGCGAACTACTGGATCAGATCGGCGTGACCCACGAAGTGATTTCGGTGGATGTGGATGAAAAGCCGCAGGACAAGGAAGCTGCACCGGACTATGTACGGCGCATCACCTTGGACAAGGCGCTGGCTGGACACAAGCTGGCGCCAGCCATGCCCATATTGGCCGCCGATACCTGCGTGGTGGTAAGCGACAAAATCCTGGGCAAACCCGAAAACGAGGCCCACGCCGTGGAAATGCTGCTGCAACTGTCGGCAACCACGCATCAGGTACTCACGGGTGTGGCCCTGGTTCACAAAGATCTACAAGACTATCGCCTGAGCAGCAGCCAAGTGCGCTTTTGCACGCTTACTGAAGCACAGGCCCGGCGTTACTGGGCAACAGGAGAGCCGGCTGACAAGGCAGGTGCCTATGCAGTTCAAGGGCGGGGGGCGCTGTTCATCGAGCACATTTCAGGCAGCTACTCCGGCATCATGGGGCTGCCCCTGTATGAAACCGGACAAATACTGGCGAATGCCGGGCTGCTGGCGGTGTAATATAGGGGCCATGAGCGAAGAAATCCTGATCAACGTCACCCCCCCGGAAACCCGGGTCGCCCTGATCGAAAACGGCATCGTCCAGGAAGTGCTGATCGAGCGCAGTTCCAACCGCGGGCTGGTGGGAAATATCTACAAGGGCAAGGTCTGTCGGGTACTGCCCGGCATGCAGGCCGCATTCGTGGATGCAGGACTGGCGCGGGCGGCGTTTCTGCACGCCGCCGACATCAGCAACAGCAACGCCGAAAAATCCACAGACATCACCCAGCTGGTCCGGGAAGGCAGCTATGTGGTGGTACAAGTGGTGAAGGATCCACTGGGCTCCAAAGGCGCCAGACTGACCACCAATATTTCCATCCCCTCCCGCTATCTGGTGTTCATGCCCAACAGCAACACCACGGGCATCTCCCAGAAAATCGAGGACGATGAAGAACGCCTGCGGCTGAAAAATATTCTCAGGGAAGTATCGGAAGAATGTGGGCTGAAAGGCGGTTTCATCGCCCGTACCGCCGCAGAAGGCATCGATGCGGAAGAGCTGCGCACCGACATGCTGTTCCTGCAGCGTTTGTGGCAAGCCATTCAGGAAAAGGCCAATGCTGCCAATGCCATCAAGATCATCCATGAGGATCTCCCCCTGGGGCTGCGGGCATTGCGGGACCTGGCCGGCCCTGATGTGGAAAAAATCAGCATCGACTCCCGTTCCACCTGGGAAAAAGCGATAAATTTCGCCGAGAAATTCAACAAGGACATCGCCTCCCTGGTCAAATATTATCCCGGTGAGCGCCCGCTTTTCGATCTCTACAACGTGGAGGACGAAATCCAGAAAGCCCTGGCACGACGCGTGGATCTGAAATCCGGCGGGCACCTGATCGTGGATCAAACCGAAGCCATGACCACCATCGACGTCAATACCGGCGGCTTCGTGGGACACCACAACCTCGAAGAAACCATCTTCAAGACCAACCTGGAAGCAGCTCAGGCCATCTGCCGGCAACTGCGCCTGCGTAATCTCGGTGGCATCATCATCATCGACTTCATCGACATGGCCGAAGCAGAGCACAAGCGCCAGGTAATGCGCGCCCTGGAACGCTGCCTGTCTCGGGATCACGCCCGCACCACCATTTGCGAGGTGTCCTCCCTGGGTCTGGTGGAAATGACGCGTAAACGTACCCGCGAGTCTCTGGAACACGTGCTGTGCGACAACTGTCCCACCTGTAATGGTCGTGGCTATATCAAGACCGCCGAAACCACTTGCTACGAGATTTTCCGCGAGATATTGCGCGAAGCTCGCCAGTTCGAGAGTGAATCCCTGCTGGTGCTGGCATCACCGGAAGTAGTTGACCGCCTGTTGGACGAGGAATCCCAGGAACTGGCGGAACTGGAACAGTTCATCGGCAAACCCATCCGACTCCAGGCCGAATCCCTCTACACCCAGGAACAATACGATGTCGTGCTGGTATGAACCTGGAAGCCCCACTGACCGCTCTGAGAGGATGATAAACAGCTGATGAGGTTCTCTGAAAAAATGGTACTTCGTCTTTCCGGTGAAAGCCGAAATCCAGAAGTTATTGAAATCCATAGACATCGGCATAACCCGGTGTGACGAAAACGGTATTATTCGAGGTGCCTTGATATGAACAGTTTCATCTTCAATGCCCGACTTCACCCTTTTGGTGATGGGCGCCACACGGCGAGTTGAGGATTTCAAATTGCTTTGGGGCTTTTTCAAGCGTCTGATGACGCAAATCACCCAACTGCTGTACCTCATCATCATTATCGGCGCAGTGGCAAAGGTGTTGGCTTTTGGCTTCGCCCTGTACGCCGAAAACAACAAGCAGACTATCGAAGGCTGGGCCAGCGCCATCGTCGGCACCAAAGTCAGCTTTTCCCGCATTGAAACCTACTGGGCGGGCGTTACCCCACGCCTGTGGGTGCGCCAGCTCACCTTGGGTGAAAAGGAAAAGCTGGCCTTGGGTGATGCCCTGGTCGGCCTCAATCTGACAGCCCTGCCGCACTGGAAGGAAAACCTGCCTCTGAACATCCGCCTCGAGGGCACCCACGTCCAGGTGCGCCGGGACAAGGATGGCAACACCCGCATCCTTGGTTTGTTAAAACCCACAGGCGCTAACCTTCCTGCCCATATCGTCGTGGAAGATGCCAGCATCGACATCCTGGATGAAAAGCGCGATGCCCGTATCCAGCAGGATCACCTCAGTGTCAGGCTGATCACCCGGGGCAAACACAGCAGCCTGAGCATTCATTCACGCCAGCAAGGCTTCCAGGTCAGGGCCGAGATCGATGGCGCCATCAACAAGCCGGACTGGTCCGGGACTTTCTGGGCCAAGGGCGAAGGACTTCAGACAGAGGAGTTGCTGCAGGCCTATCTGCCTCCGGGGTATTTGTTGAGCAATCTGGTACTGGATTTCCAGGCTTGGAGCTACTGGAAAAAGGGGCAACACCTGACTACCCGCCTGCAGCTGGATCTGGACAACGCCAACCTGTACACGGCTGACAATGAGCCTGTTCAGATCAGCGGACTTCAGGGTGATCTGCTGTACGAAAAACACGCCACGGACTGGAAGCTGCAACTCAAGGACTTCCAGATTCACACCGGAGAAGACTACCGATGGAAAAACACTGACATGGCGCTCCTGGAACAGCAGGGAAAACTGTTGCTGGGCATTTCCCAACTGGAACTGAAAGGTATTCTGGATCTGCTGCCCTTGCTACCGCCAGACAGTCAGCCAAGAAATGTGCTGGAAAACATTTCCCCGTCCGGCATGCTCTCGTCCATTCGGGCGAACATCGATCTGAAGGCCCAAGGCGCCCCGCCGGTGGTGCGCGCCCATTTCTCACATCTGTCATTCCAGCCCTGGGAAAAGCTGCCCGGCGTAAACAATTTCAGCGGCAGTGTGCTGATTCAGGAAAACCACGCTCAGCTGAATCTCGATACGCGAAACGCGCAACTGCTTTTCACCGACCTGTTTCGACAACCCCTGTCTTTTGCTACCCTGAAGGGGAAGATCGAATGGCAGAAGACGGCGGCGGACGCCTGGATACTACAAAGCGATCATCTGCTTGCCGACAATGAAGACCTTCAGACCATCAGCCGCATCCGGGTGGAAAAAACACCGGACAGCGACCCGCTGATGGATGTCCAGACGGATTTCCGCAATGGCAATGGCGCCCACGCCGGCCTCTACTACCCGACGGGCATCATGGGCAAGAAGCTGGTGGCCTGGCTGGATACAGCCATTGTATCCGGTCGGGTGGTGCAGGGAAGCTTCCTGTTCCACGGCCCCCTCGCCAAAGGCCATTTTCCTTTTCACAAGACCCACGACGGACACTTCGAGGTACTCTTTGATGTCGAGGATCTGGAACTGGCTTACCAGCCGCAGTGGCCGCCGCTGAAAGGCACCGCCGCCAGCGTACGCTTCCACAACAACGACCTGGGCATCGAAGCCGACCGGGCGTGGATTTACCAGACGCTAGTGCGCAGGGCATCTGCAAGCATCGCTTCCCTGCAACCGCTGAAGCCATTGCTGATCAGTGGCAGAACCACCGGCCCCATGAGCGATTATCTGCGGCTGCTGCGAGAAACACCGCTGCAAGACACGCTGGCGAAACGGGTCAAGGATCTATCTGTTGGCGGCAATGCAGAGTTGCAACTGCAACTGGGCATTCCGCTTCCGGCTCACAAGGACACCCCCCCAAGCTTTGATCTTGCTGTCGAGTTCAAGACAGGAGCCTCCCTGGTCCTGAAACAGCAGCAAATGCAGCTGGAAAACCTCCGCGGGCAACTGAAGATCGACAACCAGGGTTTGCATGCCGATGGCATCCAGGCCACCGCCCTCGGGGCAGAAGTACTCGTCTCCATGAAGCCCATCAAGCAAGCCACACTGGTTGAAGCCCAGGGAACAATCCCCGCCCAGGGACTGCTGAAACACTATCCGCAACTGGCCGCTTTGAACCTGCAGGGCAAGGCGGACATTAACATGCAACTGGAGATTCCCGGGCTGGACGCTGCGGAAAAGGAACCGACGCGGCTGCATATCACTTCTGACCTGAAGGGAATGGCCCTGAACCTGCCGCCCCCCCTGGGGAAAAAAGGCGCACAGCGCATCCCGTTACGGCTGGACATGCATCTGGGTGAAACAAACACATCGACAACCGTAAAATACAGCAACCTGCTTGGCATCACCTTCAAGCAGGACGACAGGCAGGAAGGCGAGTTGCTGGCAAAGATATCCACGCTGCCGGTACGCAGCTGGCTGGAGCATTTCAGCAAACATCCAAGCCAGGGCGCCGCTTCGGTAAAGCTGAAGCATATTCGGCTGGAAGTCGGAAAACTGGACGCTTCACCGCTGCTCGCGTCCTCTTTTCTGCTCGATCTGCACCGCAGCGCAGATTCATGGAAAGGCCAGATAAGTTCCAGCAGCATCAGCGGCAGCGTCACTTTTTCAGAGGATCTTCTCACCCGGCCCGTCGTGCTCAGCCTCGACAAGCTGTATTTGCATACAGCAGAGAAAGAGGCAGGGGAACAACCGCCAAGTTCGACAGAAAAGTTGTTGCCAAGCGAGTTTCCTGCCATCAGGTTGACGAGCAAGAGCCTGCGCCTCAATCAGGCAAAGCTCGGCAGCCTGGAGCTGATCACCCGCAGGCAGGCCGAAAGCCTAATCATCGAAAAACTCGACATCCATGGAAAACTGGCGGATATCGCCGTGCATGGCAGCTGGGAGAAAAGCGCCGACAGCGCCACCACCTGGCTCAAGGGCGTGATCAATACCGACAACATGGGACGATTGTTGAGGAAGGCGCTGGACATGGATTTTCTGTCTGGCAGCAAAACCTATCTCAGTTTCGACCTGAACTGGGCAGGGGCGCCTTTCCAGCCCAATATCGGACAGCTGCAGGGAGAAGCCCAGCTGGACATGGCCAAGGGCAGGTTTCTTAACTTCAAGCCCGGGCTGGCGCGCATCCTGGGACTGGTCAATTTCGATACACTCACCCGCCGCCTGAAGCTGGATTTCAAGGATGTCTATCAGCAGGGCATGGCATTCGATACCATCATGGGAAATTTTCAGTTCGATGCCGGCCAGATGTACACCAACAACCTGGAAATCGTCGGCCCATCCGCGTCCATCCTGATCTCCGGCAGCATCGATCTGATCAAGGAAACCTATGACCAGATTCTTTCCGTCTCTCCCCGACTGGATGCCACCCTGCCCGTTGCCAGCGCCCTCGCCGGGGGACCGGCGGCCGGACTGGTGGTATTGCTGGCACAACAGGCCTTTTCCGAAAAGCTGCAAAAGATACAGCGCATCACCTACAACGTCAGCGGTAGCTGGGACGACCCGAAAATCACCCGACGCACAGCAAAAGCCGTGGAGAAAATCGATACTTCCATATTGAATCAGTAAAGGCGGCCCCAGGCCAAGCCATGCGGCAGCCTGCGCCTCGTGTTATTCTTCAACTATATCAATCAAGAACAGACCAAGCCATCAGATGACAGAAACTCTATTCAAGGCCGCCTGCATCCAGCTTGCATCCGGCTCCAACGTCAACGCCAATCTGCTTGAAGCACAGCGACTGATCGAACACGCCACCCGGCAAGGGGCTCGTCTGGTCGTATTGCCGGAAAATTTTGCCTACATGGGTGCCCGGTGTCAGGACATGCTGAAAATCAGTGAGCAGGACAATGACGGACCGATACAGCATTTTTTGTCCCAGATATCACAGAAACTGGGCATCTGGCTGGTCGGAGGCACCATTCCCATCACCACCGAATCGGAACAGAAACTGCGCGCCGCCTGCCTGCTCTACGACGACAAAGGCCAGCGGGTGGCCCGCTATGACAAGATGCATCTGTTCGATGTGAACCTGGTTGAATCCGACGAGCAATACGCCGAATCGGAAACCATCGAGCCGGGCAATGAACTTTGTGTAGTAGACACACCCTTCGGGAAGCTGGGCCTGTCGGTCTGTTATGACCTGCGTTTTCCCGAGATGTACCGGGCCATGCTCGATCAGGACATGGAACTGCTGGTGCTTCCTGCCGCTTTCACCGCCATGACCGGCGCCGCTCACTGGGATGCGCTACTGCGCGCCCGCGCTATCGAGAATCTCAGCTTCGTACTCGCTGCGGCTCAGGGAGGCTTCCACATCAGCGGCCGCAAGACCTGGGGCCACAGCATGATCGTGGACCCCTGGGGCAACAAGCTGGCGGAACAGACCAGCGGCAACGGCCCGGTGATCGCGGAAATCAACAGGGAGTTTCTCGACGCCACCCGGCGCAACTTCCCCAGCCTGCAGCATCGCCGCATTCACTGTAAATAACCGGTACGACTTCCTATGAGCAATACCCTCGCCCTCGCCCGGGAGACGCTGCTGTCTCCCGCCGGCATTACTGACAATCATCTGCTGCAAGTCATGGATAAACTCATTTGCAGCCATGTGGATGCTGCCGACCTGTTTTTTCAATATTCCAGGCTGGAGTCCTGGGTGCTGGATGACGGCATCATCAAGGAAGGCAATTTCAACCTGGAGCAGGGCGCAGGATTGCGCGCCATCAGCGGCGAAAAAACCGGCTTCGCCTACACCGAAAATCTGCGGCTGGAGAACCTGCTGGAAGCCGCCGACAGTGCCCACGCCATCAGCAAGGCAGGCCAATCCGGTCGCATCGCCATTGCCGGACACAAGGAAATACAGCCTCTCTACCCGGCACTCAATCCCCTGGAAAGCCTGCCGGATGAACGCAAGATCGAGCTGATGAAGCAGCTCGATGCCGAGGCCCGCGCCGCGGATCCCCGCGTAAAGCAGGTAACCGTCAGCCTGGTGGCAGCCCACGATGTGGTGCTGGTGATGGACAACGAGGGCAGCATCGCGTCGGACGTGCGCCCCCTGGTGCGCTGCAACATCAACGTCATCGTCGAGCAGAATGGCCGCCGCGAGCAGGCCAGTGCCGGTGGTGGCTCCCGCACAGATCTGAACTTCTTTATCGAGGAAGATCGGGGCCTGGGCTATGCACGGGATGCGGTACGCCAGGCCCTGGTGAACCTGGAGGCCGTGGACACTCCCGCCGGCGCCATGACCGTGGTACTTGGCCCTGGTTGGCCCGGTATCCTGCTCCACGAAGCCATCGGCCATGGACTCGAAGGCGATTTCAACCGCAAGGGACTGTCGGCATTCTCCGGACGCATCGGTGAACAGGTGGCGTCACCATTGTGTACCATCGTGGATGATGGCACCCTGCCCGATCGCCGTGGTTCATTGACCATCGATGACGAGGGTACACCTTCTCGGCACACGGTGCTGATCGAAAACGGCATCCTCAAGGGCTACATGCAGGACAAGTTCAACGCGCGCCTCATGGGCATGCAAGCCACCGGCAATGGCCGTCGGGAATCCTACGCCCACCTGCCCCTGCCGCGCATGACCAATACCTACATGCTGCCCGGCGAGCAGGACCCCGAGGAAATACTGCGCTCGGTGAAGAATGGCCTGTATGCGGTCAACTTTGCCGGCGGGCAGGTCGATATCACCTCTGGCAAGTTCGTGTTTTCACTGAGCGAGGCCTACCTTATCGAAGATGGAAAAGTCACCGCTCCGGTGAAAGGTGCGACCCTCATCGGCAATGGCCCGGAGGTGCTCACGAAGGTGAGCATGGTAGGCAACGACCTGGAACTGGACCCCGGTGTAGGCACCTGCGGCAAGGACGGGCAAAGCGTCCCCGTGGGCGTGGGCCAACCCACGCTGAAGGTGGATGAGATCACCGTAGGAGGTACCGCCGTATGAGCAGCCCATCGATCGAACAGCTTGAAAGCATGGTTGCCGACCTGCTTGCCGAAGCCAGAAAACTGGGCGCCAGCGCCGCCGATGCCGCCGTATCGAGCTCCAGCGGATTGTCGTTGACGGTGCGGATGGGCGAAACCGAAACCATCGAACACACCCGCGATCAAGGCCTGGGCATCAGTGTCTATTTCGGGCAACGCAAGGGTACCGCCAGCACCACCGACCTGAAACCGGCGGCCCTACGCGAGGCGGTCAGCAAGGCCTGCACCATTGCCAGAAACACCTCGGAAGACGACTGCGCGGGTCTGGCAGACCCTGAATACATGGCAAAGGACTATCCGGACCTGGACCTGCACCATCCCTGGCCCATCACCCCGGACGAAGCTGCGGCAGTGGCCCTGCAGGCAGAACAGGCGGCGCGGGATTTCGACCCCCGCATCAACAACTCTGAAGGCGCCACGCTGAGCACCCAGAGCGGCAGCTTCATCTATGGCAACAGCCACGGCTTCGTGGGTGGTTATCCCACCAGCCACCACACGCTCAGCTGCGTTGTGCTGTCCCGGGACGGCGACTGCATGCAGCGCGACTACTGGTACGATACCCGCCGCGACTGGCGGCAGCTTGCATCCCCGGAAAGCATCGGCCGTCGGGCCGCCGAACGCGTGCTGGCAAAACTGCACGGACGTCAGCTGGGCACCTGCCAGGCACCAGTAATCTTTCGTGCCGATATCGCGCCTGGCATGCTGCGCAGTCTCACCGGGGCGATCCGCGGGCACGCCCAGTACCGACAGTCCAGCTTCCTGCTGGATTCACTGGGAAAACCGATCTTCCCCGACTGGGTGGAAATCCGGGAAGATCCCCTGATCCCCCTGGGCCTGGCCAGTGCCCCTTTCGACAATGAAGGGGTCGCCACCTACGCCAAGCATCTGGTCAGGGACGGCAAGCTGGAGACTTATATCCTGGACAGCTATTCCGCTCGCAAGCTGGGCATGAAAACCACGGGCAATGCCGGTGGAGTAAGAAACCTGAGCATCGAAAGTGGCAGCATGGACCTCGATGAAATGCTCAAGGAAATGGGCACCGGTCTGCTGGTCACCGAACTGATGGGACAAGGCCTGAACCCTGTTACCGGCGACTATTCCCGCGGGGCTGCCGGCTTCTGGGTGGAAAACGGTGCAATACAGTATCCGGTGGAGGAGATCACCATCGCCGGTAACATGAAGGACATGTTCCGGCAACTGGTCACCGTCGGCAATGACAATGATATCCCCGGCAGCGTGAAAACCGGCTCCTGGTGGATCGAAAACATGACCATAGCGGGCTGCTGATATTGTTCAAGATCATTGCGATATGACGCAACAAGCAGGTATTCTTAAATAACTTATTTCATTCAAGGGCAGCTCGAAAAAATACAGTTTTCGTCACACCAGAATATGCCGGTGTCTATTGTTTTCAAACGCCTCTGGATTCCGGCCCGCGCCGGAATGACGCTTTTTCGAGAACCCGCAACTGTGAGGAAACATCATGAAATACAGACTGCCAATCCTTCTTTCCGTGCTCGCTCTCTCCTTCTCCAGCTTCGTCCTTGCCGGCATGACGCCGGAGCAGATCCAGCTCATTCACCATGCCAACCCCATGCCCAATCTCATGCAGGTGATCATGACGCAGGGCGACAAACTCGAACTGACCGAGGAGCAGAGCAAGGCACTGGATGAATGGCACAGCAAGA
>CAZFXI010000066.1:0-3821 GCA_964522855.1 uncultured Sedimenticola sp. | reverse complement strand
AAACTCGAACTGACCGAGGAGCAGAGCAAGGCACTGGATGAATGGCACAGCAAGAATCAACCCCGCATCATGGAAATGGCCGAGCACGTGGCAAAGTTGGAAAAGACCCTGTCCGAACAAGCGCTTGAAGGCGCTTCCGGCGCAGTGCTGCAGCAGATCACCAACGAGATCTTCAAGGTGCGTGAAAACATCATCAAGACCAAGCTGGCCTGTCGCAACAACATGCACAACATCCTGAAGCAGGCACAATGGGACAAGCTGCTTGAACTGTACAAGGCAAGTCAGAATCCGCCTGCCAAGGACTGATCATCCTTGCCATCGGCGCATTCCTGCAGATACGGGCAGGAGGCGCCGATGATAGGCCAACGGCAACCGCAAACCCTGCGACGATGGCTGTTCTTGGGTCTGACCCTCCTCGTCATCAGCGGCCTCTACTTCCACTCTTTTCAGAATACATCGGCACGGCTGCCCGGTGGACAAATTGCACCGATAAAGACCCTATGGCTGGGTACTGTGCTGGCGTGCTGGTACCTTTTACCCCTTCTCATGTTCTTCGATCAACGGCTGGAAAAAGCCCATTCGCTGATTGCCCTGCTGCTACTCAACATGTTGACCAGGGCGATGGTCGAACTGGGCATGATGTACCTGTGGCATAACTGGCACCCCTACTACGGCATCGGCCATGACCTGTTCAGCATGATGCTCTGTCTCTTCCTGGCCACGAAAGCCCGGCGGCACATTCCGATCATCGGCACCTATCTGCTGGTGATGGCTGTTCTGTTTGCGGTGGAAACCGGTTTTGCCTGGTATATGCTACGCCATGTCAGCACTGCACAGGGAACGGCTTACTATGTACCGGCTGCTCCCGGCCATCAGCCGGTGCTCGTCATCACGGCTGTAGCAGTGGGAATGACCTGGATATACCTGCTGTACCTTGTCCGCGCCTGGCTATACCGGAATCCCAGGCGCTCATCGCCTGCATAGCAAATCAGGCGGCAAATCTTGAAGCACTGATGTCTGGCTTGATGCGCTACAGACGGATCGCGATACTGCCCTTTCCGGCAACGAAATCGGCATCCAGCTCATAGCGCAGATAGCGGAAACGCACCCGATCGACCGCTTCGCCATCTGCGGCAAACCAGACTCTGGCATAGGACTTTTCCACCTCCGGGCCAGCCCCTTGCAGACGAAAGCGGTAAACGATTTCCCGGCCATTCTCCAATATCTGTTGCGGCGCTCCCAGCGACTGCAGGATCTGTTGGCGATCAGGGATGTCGTCCCGGTCGAGATCACCGAGATCGAACTCGACATTCTTTTTTGCCAGGCTGGTTGTGGAACTGCAGGTATGGGCCACCGTTTCCTCGATCAGGCCGGGGGTAATCATGGCACTGAGATTCTTGTCGATCATCCCCATACTGAGCAGCGCTTGGCCATCGGTGTTGCTGAACCGCAGATGCAGAGGAATCGCGTATTCATGGGTGATCTGCGGCAGATCCTTGACGACGATATAGTCCATTTCCAACTGTCCGTCGGTGATACGTCGAATGGTCGGTTCCGCCCCGAGCAGCCAGACTACATCCGTATCGCGCAGCACCGGTTTGTGTATCTCAAGGGTGACGCCGTCATTGACCTGCAGGGTAAAACTGCGTTCATAGTCGCAGAACTGTTCCTTGAAGGCATACACCCGATTCAGAAGACAACCGGACAGCTGAGCGCTTATCACCAGCAGCATCAATAACTGTATTCGTCCTTTCGATCCGGCTCGCATCATCTCGAACAGCTACCTGCCTCGCCTCAACCTTCCCTCAACATCCGTCGTACTGCCGGTACATGACGACGACTGATATCCAGCCGGTCATCGATGCCTGCAAACACCGCCTGCACCCCACCATCCAGTGTCTTTTCAAGACCAGCGAGGGTGGGCCTGCGTACCAACACACTGCGATGAATACGCAGCAACTGATCGGGGAAACGTTTCTCCAGCGACACCAGAGAGTCCTCCAGCAGGGATTCTCCCCTTTTGTGGCGCACCATGACATACTTGCTGTCCGCTCTGAAATAGTAGACATCTGAAAGCGCAATACGCTGCACACCACCCCGATAGCGGCTGGTGAGCCAGGCTTCCTGCGGCTCATCCACCTGGGACAACGGCCGCGTCAGGCGCGTTGCCTTGTCCAGTGCCGCCTGAAGCTTCTCCCGACGTATGGGCTTGAGCAGGTAATCCACCGCATGCACTTCAAAGGCATCCAGAGCATGTTCGCTGTAGGCGGTGGTGAAAATCACAGCCGGTGGCGGCTGCTGATGTGCTATCTGCGCCGCAGCCTCAAGGCCATCCATGCCCGGCATGTGGATGTCCATGAACACCAGATCCACCGGTTGCTCGTTACACAGGGTGACGGCTTGTTCACCATTTTCCGCCTCGGCGACCACCTCATAGGCATCGCCCAAGCCAGTGAGCAAGGCGCGCAAACGCTGACGTGCCAGCATCTCATCGTCAACAATCAGCAGCTTCATGCGGCCTCCTGAACCGGAAACCAGATCCGCACCTGGTAGCGGTCCTCTACCATCCCGGTGTGCATGCCCGCCTTGTCTCCGAAGCGCATCTGCAATCGCTGGCGTATGTTTTCCAGCGCCATGTGATTTCCTGTGTGATGGGGCTCCGCAGTGGTCTCCGGCAAGGTGTTGCTCACGCTCAGCGCTACCACGCCGTTACGGTAGCGTCCGTAGATGCGGATTTCTCCGCCGCTGACAGAAGCACCCACGCCATGATAAACCGCATTCTCCACCAATGGCTGCAACAACAGCGCGGGAATCGCGGCCTGATCTGGCAAGCTTTCCAGATCCCACTCGACCTTCAGGCGTGATCCCAGGCGCTGTTGCTCTATGGCAAGGTACTGCCGGGCCAGCTCCAGTTCCTGGGACACGGACGACAGCCGGCTTTCATCCCCCAGGCTGGCGCGAAACAGGTCCGCCATGTCCTGTAGCACCTCTTCTGCACGGGTGGGATCGATGGAAATCAG
The DNA here is from genome assembly GCA_964522855.1 of uncultured Sedimenticola sp. Taxonomy (GTDB): domain Bacteria; phylum Pseudomonadota; class Gammaproteobacteria; order Chromatiales; family Chromatiaceae; genus Thiolapillus. The sequence continues at coordinate 801 of CAZFXI010000066.1, read as the reverse complement.
GCTGACCACGGTGTTGAGGCTGTTGAACAGGAAATGTGGACGGATGCGTGCCTGCAAGGCCTGAAAACGCGCCCGGCTTTCTGCCAATTCACGTTGCCTCTGCTGATAGTTCTCATAAAGGTAACGCAATATCAATGCGCTGAGAATGCCAGTGATCCCCAGGGTGCGGATCAGCAATTCCTGCGAGGACACCCCTGCCAGGATATCGATGGGGACCAGCAGGGGCGTACTCAGGCTCACCGCCAGCGCCACCAGCATGATCACGACCCAGGCAACCACCCCCGCCACCCCATGGCGCATGCGCCCCAGCCAGTAGCGCAGCAGACAGATCAGTGCCACGGACATCAAGCCTATCCACTGGATATAGAGCGCGACGATACTGAAGTCTTCCCAGAAATTGCGCAAATGCTCCGTCGCGGCCAATGACAGCACCATGGCCATCAACGTCGCACTGACCACTACCGCCAGTACCGTGCGCACGCCGCAAAAATCCGGCAGAAAACTCTGCTCCCCTGATCGCATAAACCCCTGTCACCATGAATTGGTATCAATACAGTATAATCTCAGCCAACAGATAACGGTATGCATGAGCTCACATTGCATCACCACCGGGAAAACACTTATGACCGACAAGAAACTCTGGGCCGGACGTTTCAACCAGCCCACCGATGCTTTTGTGGAAGCCTTCACCGCTTCCGTGGAGTTCGACCAGCGGCTGGCAGACTACGACATACAGGGCTCCATCGCCCATGCCAGCATGCTCGCCAGACAGGGCATACTCAGTGACGGCGAACGCGATCT
>CAZFXI010000065.1:0-15388 GCA_964522855.1 uncultured Sedimenticola sp. | reverse complement strand
GAACTGGAAGAAGCCTGGTTGTCTGGGCTGGAAGCAGGTGAGATGGCCCCGTCTTTGACAACAAGTGACGAATGGCGAAAACAGATCAACAACCCCCAGATTTTCATCTATCAGACCGGAAAGCTGGACGCCCGGGTGCTTGGCAAAGGAGAGGCAGACTATGGAAAGCTGCATGCCAAGTTTATTGTCGACGGCAATGGTGGATTTGTCGGTACATCGAATTTCGATTATCGCTCCCGGCTGTTCAACAATGAGATGGATTTTTTCTACGAAAACAAGGATGTGGATGCGCAATTAAATACATTCTTCGAAGAGCTGAAACAGTCTTCATATCGCTGGGGATCAGCAGAATGGCTGCAGATGCGCAAGGAAGTGATGAAGATCCGGGGATTGAAAGGCTGGTCCACCCGTAACCAGCGCCTTATATTCAAATTCATGCGGGCAACAGGCTTGGACTGGTTGATTTGATCTTCATAAGCCAGTGTCTTTCGTGCGGGGGGATACTTGTGTATGCCTTAGTGGGAGTGTTGATCTGGTCGTTTCTCCGCCGGAGAAACGAGTATTGACCCGGGAATTTCGAACCGTAAAAGAAAACTACCGCCAGATAGAGCGAAATAGTTGGGGAGGTTCAATTGCATTCCTTATCGCAAGGTAGTTTTTCATTGACCTGCAGGTGGAATATCAGTATTTTACAATGTTTGGATGTTGCCGCTTTTATCTCATATAGTATAGGGCGTCGGCAAAATCCGGTTTGTATGAACTTCGGAGGTTATGGCGGTGGAATTGACTGGTGCGGAAATACTCGTCCAGGCACTGAAAGAAGAAGGTGTCGAGTTCGTCTGGGGCTACCCTGGCGGTGCGGTGCTGCATATCTACGATGCGATCTTTCAGCAAAAAGCGGTGAAGCATATTCTGGTGCGTCACGAGCAGGCGGCTACCCACGCGGCGGACGGCTATGCGCGTGCCACAGGTAACGTGGGCGTGGCCCTGGTCACTTCCGGCCCCGGTGCAACCAATGCGGTGACCGGCATCGCAACTGCGTACATGGATTCCATTCCCATGGTGGTCATCACCGGACAGGTTCCGGTGCCTTTCATTGGCAGTGATGCCTTTCAGGAAGTGGACATCACCGGGATTACCCGACCCTGCGTAAAACACAACTTTCTGGTCAAAAGGACAGAGGATATTGCCGATACCATGGCCAAGGCGTTTTATATCGCCAGAACCGGTCGTCCAGGACCCGTGCTGGTAGATATTCCCAAGGACGTCACAGATCCGGGTGTGCGTATTCCCTATGAATACCCGAAGAAGGTCAGCATGCGTTCCTACAAGCCGGTGGAAAAGGGCAACACTCGGCAGGTACGCAAGGCAGTGGATCTGATGGTCAAGGCGCAACGACCGGTGGTTTATACCGGCGGTGGCGTGGTGCTTGGCAACGCCTCCGATGAGTTACGTTCGCTGATTGAACACACGAATTTCCCGGTAACCAATACGCTGATGGGCCTGGGTTCGATTGCAGCATCGGACAAGAATTTCCTGGGCATGTTGGGGATGCACGGCACCTATGAAGCCAACATGGCCATGCACGAGGCGGATCTCATCCTGGCCATTGGTGCGCGCTTCGATGACCGTGTTACCGGCAAACTGGCGCAGTTCTGTCCTAATGCCAAGATTGTGCATGTGGATGTGGACCCGGCGTCCATCTCCAAGAATGTACGGGTGGATGTGCCTATCGTGGGGCAGGTCAAACCGGTGCTCAAGGATATGCTCAAGTTTCTGCAGGAGCGGAAGACCGGGCCAGACAAGGCGGCACTCAAGGAATGGTGGGAGCGCATCAATACCTGGCGTAGCGTGGATTGTTTGAATTACGCGAACTCGGACAAGGTGATCAAGCCCCAGTACGCCATAGAAACCTTGCACAAGGTCACCAAACGCAGGAATTTTTACCTGACTTCAGACGTCGGGCAGCACCAGATGTTTGCGGCACAGTTCTATCCCTTCGAGAAACCCCGCCGCTGGATCAATTCCGGCGGATTGGGCACCATGGGCTTCGGTTTGCCTGCGGCGATGGGCGTGCAGCAGGCGTTTCCCAAGGCATCGGTCGCTTGCGTTACCGGCGAGGCCAGTATCCAGATGTGCATACAGGAGCTTGCCACCTGCGCACAGTACAATCTGCCCATCAAGATCGTGTTGCTGAACAACGGTTATATGGGCATGGTGCGCCAGTGGCAGGAATTCTTTTATGACAAGCGCTACTCGCATTCATATGTGGATGCGCTGCCGGATTTTGCCAGACTGGCGGAAACCTATGGTCACGTGGGCATGACCATCGAAGACCCCAAAGATCTGGAAGCGGCGTACAAGGAGGCATTCAGCCTGAAAGATCGCCTGGTGTTCATGAATGTGATCATCGATCCGGAAGAGAATGTTTATCCCATGATCGAGGCAGGCAAGGGGCATCATGAGATGCACATGTCACCGCATCTTTCTGCAGAAAGGGAGCTGGCCTGATGAGACATATTATTTCCGTACTGATTGAAAATGAATCCGGTGCGCTGGCGCGAGTTTCCGGGCTGTTTGCAGCCAGGGGCTACAACATCGAATCTTTGACCGTGGCACCTACAGAAGATGAAACCCTGTCACGCATGACCCTGGTCACCTATGGTGACGAGATGATCATCGAACAGATCATCAAGCAGCTCAACAAGCTGGTGGATGTGGTCAAGCTGCTGGATCTGTCCGATGGTCCGCATATCGAGCGGGAACTGATGATGGTGAAAGTCCGTGCCGAGAAGAACAACCGTGAAGAGATGAAACGCATGGCGGATATTTTCCGAGCCAACATCATCGATGTCACCGATTGCAGCTATACCATTGAACTGACCGGGAATGGTGATAAGCTGGATGCTTTCCTCAAGGCCGTCAATGAAGATCTGATCATGGAAACGGTACGTTCCGGTCCTTTGGGTATTTCCCGTGGTGTGAAAGGGCTGGGCTTGTAACGGAAGCCCTGATCAAGTCATGAACTCGTATCTTGTGCCCAGAATGTCCAGCTTCTTCGTTGCAAATCTTCGAAATAGCCCGCTATTACGTGCGATTTGCCGCCTTGAATCTGAACAGTCTGAATAACAATCTACTTCGTCCAGACTTAATCAGGACTCCCTAAAGGATTGCTGTCCTGCACAACGGGATTGAGATAAAGAATTCTAACGATTGATTTATAGGTAATTACATGAGTATCAACATTTGCTATGACCAGGACTGTGACATCTCACTGATCCAGAACATGAAAGTAACTATTATTGGATACGGTTCCCAGGGGCACGCCCACGCCAATAACCTGAAAGATTCCGGTGTCGATGTGGTTGTGGGGCTGCGTCCTGGTTCTGCATCTGCAGTAAAGGCAGAGAACGCCGGACTGACCGTAAAAGCTATTGATGAGGCTGTTAAAGGTGCAGATGTGGTGATGGTGCTGGCGCCCGACGAGCATCAGTCCGTGTTGTATAAGAATATCATCGAGCCAAATATCAAGGAAGGTGCGGCATTGGCGTTTGCCCACGGTTTCGCAGTCCACTACAACCAGATTGTGCCAAGAGAGGACCTGGACGTGATCATGATCGCACCCAAGGCGCCCGGCCACACCGTACGCAGTGAATTCGAGAAGGGTGGCGGTATCCCTGATCTGGTAGCCGTCTATCAGGATGCCACTGGTGCTGCCAAGGCGGTTGCGCTTTCCTATGCATCGGCCATTGGTGGTGGTCGTACGGGTATCATCGAAACCACCTTCAAAGATGAAACCGAAACAGATCTGTTTGGTGAGCAGGCAGTACTTTGCGGTGGTGCAGTTGAACTGGTTAAAGCTGGATTTGAAACGTTGGTGGATGCCGGTTATGCGCCGGAAATGGCTTACTTCGAATGTCTGCACGAACTCAAGTTAATCGTCGATCTGATGTACGAAGGCGGTATCGCCAACATGAACTATTCCATTTCCAACAATGCGGAATATGGTGAGTATGTCACGGGTCCCAAGGTGATCAATGAAGAAAGCCGCAAGGCGATGAAAGAGGCGCTGCACAATATTCAGACCGGAGAATATGCCAAACAATTTATTCTGGAAGGCGCTACCAACTACCCATCCATGACAGCCTATCGCCGTCTGAATGCAGCACATCCCATAGAGGAAATAGGTGAGCAACTGCGTTCCATGATGCCTTGGATCAAGAAGATCGTGGACAAGAGCAAGAACTGATTTGGCGGGATTCTGAAGGCGTCTGTTTACGTCGTTCAGGCTAGGCGGGTCCGGAAATATCCAGATATTGGGTGCTGACCTGAGCCAAGATGGCATATTGATCAGAAACAAAAACCGGCAATCAGCCGGTTTTTGTTTGCATGCTGAAAAGCTCAGTCGATTGCCGGTCCGAATCGGGGGTAGTCGCTCCCCGGGGGCAGAAAAAACTTCTCATCATCACTGCAACGGGTCAAAGGCAGGATCAGCAAGGATGGACGGACTCCTCGACCAATGGGAACCATGCGCAGTACGGCATCCTGACACTTGTCGCCATTTACATCGGCAAAATCTACAGACAGAATGCGATAGCCGGGCGCTTTCTGATCCTTGATACACCGGAGCCCCATTCCTGTGTGATAGATGTATCCGCGAAACACGCCGTTATCAAAACGGCAATCTTCCAGCTCGTTGTTTTGCTCCCGATGCATGGGCATGTTCTCCATAAACATGGAAAAGTTTGGCATTCCCGGCATGGATGGCGGGCATGCCGCCGGGTTGTGCAGCAGCAGGTTCAGGTCACAGCCGGGGCGCAGGGGCAAATCACTGATTTTTGCATTGTAGAAATCGTAGTTGCTGACAAAATCCTGGTTCACCTGCCCAGAATATTTCTGAAGAAAATTCAAATAGCGGCAGTCGTCGTCGGCCTTTATCCACAGACGCCTTTCAACGCGGTTACCCCAATGTCCACTGCCTTCCAACAGGCGGCTGTTCAATTTTCCGCAATCCTTTGGAATGGTAAATGTGGCATTTTCATAGCGGGACAGAGGCAGTGTAATTTCATATTGCTGTACTTTTTCTCCTGTATAAGGCGCGCTGAAGTAAGGCTTGACTACTTGAGCGAATACAGTGGAATGAAAAGTCAGCATTAAAACAAGTGCAAAACCACAAGCAGTTCTGTTCATGATTTTCCTCCTTTGTCATTATTGCCGGATTGTGCTTTGAGTTGCTGTTTGCTGATGAGTTTGATCATGCGCCGGCTCAGGTCAGCCGTAAGATTGGCAAAAATACGGGCAGATATCAGCGGTCTGTGGCGCATGGTACGTTCAATACCTTCCCGGGTAAGCACCAGTACCGTGCTGTGCTCGACAACTACGGCGTCAGTTTTTCTGGGTATGTTTGCAAAAAGCGCAACATCACCAAAAACGTCTCCCGGATGGAACTGTTCCAGCAGGTTGCAATTGCCTTCCTTGTCGGGGAGGCATACATCTACTTTTCCTGTCAGCAACACGAACAGTTCGGTGCTGACCTGGCTGTGTCGGAAGATAAGCTCGCCCTTGGAATACTCCACCATCCTGCCGGATAAAATAAACTGGCGGATCTGCCAGGGTTTGAGGTTCTTGAATAGCGGGCTTTTTTCCAGCACTTTTTTACGCAGGCGGAGTGAAAGGACATCCCAGATGGTGACCAGGCGCAGGGAGGATACAGCGAGGGGGGTGATGATGAAATCTGCGATCAAGGCGGTGGTAATAACCAGGGCGCCAAGTGCGCCAAACTGGACGATGGGTTCAAAGCTGGCCTGCGTAAAAACCAGAAATCCTGCGATCAGTGCGATGGATGTGGAGACCACGGGCAGGGCTTCGCCATAGATGGAGTGCACCATGGCGCTATTGTGGCTTTTTCTGGCCTTCAGTTCCCGGTTGTAGCGCAGCATGAAATGCAGTGTGTCATCCACGGCGATGCCAATGGCAATGGCGGCAGCCATCGTGGTACCAATGTTCAGCGGAATCTGCATGTAGCCCATGAATCCGAACATGACAATTACCGGAAACAGGTTAGGTAGTGCGGCGAGAAGGCCGACCTTCAGTTCGGTAAAGAGCACACCGATGATGAGCACGATGATCACCAGCAGAATGGCGATGGATTGCAACTGTCCCGTAATCATGGCATTGGTTGCAGAAAGGGTCAGTACGGAATCCCCGGTTATTCTCGCACGCAGGCCGGTGTCGAGGTTGTGATCGATGAATTGCTGCAGATCCTGGATTACGAATTTCAGTTTCTCACTGGATTCGATGCTATGTCGCACCAGAATACGGGCGCGGCTGAAGTCCTTGGAAATATAGGCTTTCACGTCCTTGTGATTCAGGAAGATCATCAGTTCCGTGATGATGTCATCCGATTCCGGCATTATGGCTTCGTCCAGCTCCTGGAATGCGCCGTTGAGCAGAGACAGATAGTCGGCGAAGGATGTACTGGATTCTGACCAGCCTTTTTCATGGATATATTTCTGTATTTGCTCCAGCTCTTCCAGATAACGAACCTTGAGGAAAGTGTCTTCGATACCGGAGTCTACAATGATGGAAAGCGATTCGAGCCCCGCCAGATTTTCATTGATCAGTTCGATCTTCTGGCGCACCTCCGAATTTTTTCCAAGACTGTCTATGGCATTGTGGTTGATGTGTATGCGGGGAATGCCGATAACAGCAACGAGTGTCCAAACGAGGAAAAAAACAATGATGGAACGCCGGTGGCGCCATAACCATTCCCAGTAGCGCTTGGCCAGCCAGTGGCTTCTGCCGCTGTAGATCTTGGATCTTCCATCCAGCTGCCATTTCCCGGCAAGGGCAAGAATGGAGGGGATAAGTATGATTGTAGCCAGGAAATTCAGCGCCAGACCCGTAGAGGCAACGAGTCCGAACTGCCACAAGACTTCGATCCGACTCAGCCCCACAGAAAGGAAACCAAGGTAGGTGGTAATGAAGGTCAGCAGCACGATGCCGCCCATGCGTCGGGACATGTGCTTGAGCGATGCCTTGGTATCAAGGCCGGCCTTTTGACCGTGCCGAAACTCGGACAGCAGGTGGATGTCTTCCGTGGAACCGACAATGATCAGCAGAATCGGGATGATGGACGTGACCACGTTGATGGGGATATCTGTGGCTCCCATGAATCCAAAGGTCCAGAGTACACTGAAGCCCGCGGTAAGGATGGGCAGAAGAATATCGATGAGTTGGCGCAATAACAGGAACAGCGCAATCAGCAGTGCGGCTACTGCCAGAGGAAACAGATGGGTCTGCTCTGTTCGGATACGTTTGGCAATCTCGGTACGAACCTGGGGGAAACCCACGGTAAACGTCGTGGTATAGAAAGGAGTTAGTCTGGCGGCAATATCGTCAAGGGTGTCGGTAATGATCTTGTCGTTCCATTTTGTGTCTGGCTGTTCTGCTTTCTTCAGCACGATGGCGGCAGCCATGATGTTTCGGTCCGGCGAAAGCAGAACATTTTTCAGGAAAGGATTCTTGCGGGCTTCCGCGAGAATGTTCCGGGCTTGTTCGGGTGTCTCTGGCAATTTTTCAAGATACGGTTTCTTGTCCAGATAACCATCAACCGTTTTGACCCAGGGAACTGAAAACAGGCTTTCCACACGATTGACGAAAGGCAGATTTTCCAGGGTTGTAATGGCTTCCTGTAACGCTTCCAGTTTGTCACTGGCGAGCAGATCATCGGACTGCATGTAGAGTAGACTGATCTGTTCATCGCCGAATGTGTTGCGCACCTGACGATAGAATTCCTGTTCCTCATTGTTCTGCACCAACATCTCGTTGGCAGAGATGCGCACCTCCAGCTTGCTGATCTGGGAGCCGGCGATGACAGAAATCAGCAGGACGATTCCCAGGCCAACCCAGGGATGATTGGAAAAATAGCTGAGCAATCGGTTCATGAACGCGAATTCTGTTGGTTTCGATACAGCCAGGATGCAAGCCTATCAGTATAGGCGGCAGATGTTGCCCGGGTCCTTGTGGCGCAGAATATAAGCACCCGGTCCAGGCTGGAAGAGATCATTCCCGAGCTTCTCTTTAGTGATGGGGCAAGTATGTTTTTGTTAAACCTGAAACTTATGTTCCAGGACAGAGAATGCTCTCGTTCGCCTGAATGGCAAAAGCATATCACAGACATCCACAGTATTGGGAGATGAAGGGGCAATCATAAAGGAATGCTCTACGACTGAATTCCGGTCAGTAACCGCCGAAGGGTGCCGAAGCGACCCGGAAGTCGAAATACGTATCTTTGGGTTTCTACGTTTTTACAGGCTATACTTATTCTCATGAATGAACAAAAAAATGAAGTGGTGGAACTGGACTCTCATCCCCATAAACGAGGCAGGGGTATTTATCTGTTACCCAATCTGTTTACGACAGCGGCATTGTTTTCGGGCTTTTATGCGGTGCTTGCAGCCATGAATGCTCAATTTGAAAAAGCTGCAGTAGCCATATTCATCGCCATGATACTGGACGGTCTGGATGGTCGGGTAGCGCGAATGACCAATACACAGACAGATTTTGGGGCTGAATACGACAGTCTTTCCGACATGGTGGCCTTTGGTCTGGCTCCGGCACTGGTGATGTACGAATGGGCGCTCCATTCCCTGGGGAAGCCGGGGTGGCTTGCCGCTTTCATCTATACGGCGGGGGCGGCATTGCGTCTGGCGAGATTCAACTCCAAACTGGATGTTGCGGACAGTCACTATTTTCAGGGTTTACCCAGCCCGTCAGCGGCCGCGATTGTGGCGGCGAGCGTGTGGGTAGCGGTAGACAACGACATTGAAGGACAGAGCGTTGCGATTATTGCCGGGTTGATTACCGGGATATGTGGTCTGCTGATGGTTAGCAATGTACGCTATAACAGTTTCAAGCATATTGATCTGAAGGGAAAGGTTCCTTTTATCGCGGTGGTCGGAATTGCCCTGGTGTTTGCAATAATACTGATGCAGCCACCGCTGATATTGTTCCTGGTTTTTGCCCTGTATGCGCTATCCGGGTTGGTTGCTGCAGCGCGTACTTATTTTCAACAATAGTTCTGTTTTCGTGGAATGCGGAGTTCCGAGTCCGTAGATCCAGAACATAAAAAAAGAATAACAAGCGTGCACATTTAACCAGACATCATTGGGGATGTGCCTATCCATCCGGAGGAGATTGTTGTGAAGTGGTGCTCAAAAGATGCTCAAGCAGGATATTGTTCGCCATGAATATCAATCTTGTTGCCAATGTCGTGCTTGTTCTGGTGGCAATGCTTTGTGCAGGGTTGCTTCTACGGAAAACGCCTGCCATTTCCAGGGAGTACAAATCCAGCTGGCTGAATGTCTCATATGGCATGCTATGCGCAAACGCCGGTTTGGCACTCAATCTGACCCGCGATTTTCCCTCCTTGTCTTCGTTTTATCTGCTGGGACCAACAGAACCCAATCTGCTGCTGAAGACCATCTTCTATCTGTTCGCCTTGGTATTGGTTTTCAATGGCGTGCGGCAATGGTATCCCCTGATACTGTCAGTTCAGCGCAACAGTCAGCGCACAGCCCGTTTGTACAGAAAGCTGGTGGAGGAGGCGAACAGCATTTTCCTGCGCTGGGATGGGAACGGAAAAATTATTTCCATCAATCGTTTTGGTGAGGAACTGTTCGGATATACAAAGGCGGAGCTTACTGGCAAGCAGGTAGTAGGTACGCTGGTTGAGGAAAAAGACTCCAGGGGTGTCGATCTGGAGAAGCTGATTTCGGATATACGCCACGATCCGGATACCTACAAGCATGTGGAAAATGAAAACATTACCAAGGATGGTCGCCGAGTCTGGATAGCCTGGAGAAACGCGTATATCGATGCAGGGCATGATGGCAAGCCGGAATTGCTGTCCATTGGTGTTGATATGACGGAGCGCAAGCGCGTGGAAAATGCCCTGTATGCGCTTGCTTCTTCAATCAGTTATACACAGGAAAAGAAGGACATGCTCAGAGACACCATGCGCCACCTGGCGGAAGTCTATGCATCGAAATACGCATTTTATGCGGTGTACGCGGACGAAACAAAAGAATCCATGCGCATATTGGCATTGTGGGATGGCGAAACTCTTAACAGTGAGGATATCTATCGTCTGGATGATACCCCCTGCCGGGATATTCTGGCGGGTAAACTGGAGGTTGTCGAACAGGGTCTGATGGAGCGCTATCCGCAAGATAAAGTACTCCTGGAATGGGGTGTGGAAAGCTATTTTGGCACCATCCTCAAGGACAGTAACAGCAATGTCATTGGTATTATTGCGGTAATGGATGTGCGGCCCATGTTCTTACCTGACTGGAGCAAAGCGATTTTGCATGTATTTGCAGAGCGCATCAGTGGTGAACTGGAGCGGAGAAGCGCCGAGGAAAACATCTACCGCCTGGCGCACTATGATGTTCTGACCAAGCTGCCGAATCGCCTTCTTTTTCATGATCGCCTGGAGCAGGCCATCGCCCATGCGGCGCGCAACAACCAGTATGTTGCCCTGTTGTTCCTTGATCTGGATCGTTTCAAGCATGTCAATGACAGCATTGGACATGCGGGTGGCGATGTACTCCTGAATGAAGTCGCCATGCGCTTGAAATCCTGTGTGCGGGAGTCCGATACAGTGGCAAGAACGGGGGGTGATGAATTCATTGTATTGTTCTCGGATTTTGGTACCGAGAAACAATTGCTACAGGCAACCAGTGAACTGTCCGAGAATCTGGTGCAGATTATTGCGCAACCTTTTTATATCGATTCCATGGAGTTTTATGTGTCTGTAAGCATCGGCATCACAGTGTATCCACAGGATGGGACTAACATCGACTACCTGGTGAGAAATGCAGACATCGCCATGTACCATGCCAAGGACAAGGGCCGAAACAGATATGAATACTATCATGCGCATATGAACGAAATTGCAGAAAAACGCAGCCGTATGGAAAGCGAACTGCGTACGGCAATGTTCCGTAGTCAGCTGATACTGCATTTTCAGCCCGTGGTGGATGTGTCCACTGGTGAGGTTGTGTGGTTCGAGGCATTGTTGCGTTGGCAGCATCCCAAACTGGGTCTGGTGATGCCAGATGAATTTATGGGGCTGGCCGAGGAAACCGGGTTGATCGTCCCCATCGGAGAATGGGTGATTGATCAGGTTTGCCAGCAGCTTCAGGATTGGCAGCGGAAAGGGGTGGCGATCAACGCATTGGCAGTAAATCTGTCCATGCGCCAGCTGGAGTGTACGGGACTGATAGCCGCATTGGATAAGACCGCGTCTGATTATGAAATCGATCCCTCCCAGATTATTCTGGAAATCACCGAGAGCATGCTGATGCAGGAACCGGAAAGAACAGTGCCACTGCTGAAGGTATTGTCGGAGCGTGGGTATAAACTGGCTATGGATGATTTTGGTACGGGTTATTCCTCCTTCGGACAATTGAGCAACATGGATGTTGACTCTTTGAAAATAGATCGTTCCTTTGTGGCGCAGCTGGAACAGGAGGGAAATATCGCCTGTATCGTTCCAGCAATTATCGGTATGGCCAGGGAAATGAATATTCGCGTGATCGCCGAAGGTGTGGAAACCAGTGCGCAGGTAGCGTTTTTACGGCAACAGGGATGTTATCTGATGCAGGGCTTTTATTTTGGTTTTCCCATGGATGCGCATGAATGTGAGCAATACATGCAGACCCACAAACATGCTTGGCAGAATGCCGTTACTGCGTTATAGTCGAACTAACTTTTTGTAAAAATATCTGATCATGAATTGGCAAGCCTTATCTCATCATTCTGTTGGTGAACCGGTAACACCTATCCGGGGCTTGCTCCTGCCTGCTGGACCGCTGCTGCCCTGATGGGCAATCAAATCACTCCTGCCCTGGCGAGGGCAAAAGCAACGCAACATATCAAACAACTGAAAGTCCCAGGACAACGGGATGGAGCTATGTGATGAGCAGTGAAAAATTGATTATTTTTGATACGACCTTGCGCGACGGTGAGCAGAGCCCCGGCGCGTCCATGACCCGGGAAGAGAAGATTCGCATTGCCAAGAAGCTGGAACTGATGCGTGTGGATGTTATCGAGGCTGGTTTTCCCATTGCCAGCGAAGGTGATTTCGAAGCGGTGAAAAGCGTGGCTGAATCCGTCAAGGATTCCACGATCTGTGGTTTGGCCAGAGCCCTCGAAAAAGATATCGACCGTGCCGGAGAAGCGCTTAAACCGGCAAATTCTGCACGTATTCATACTTTTATTGCCACCTCTCCGATCCATATGCAGCAGAAGCTGCGCATGCAGCCGGATCAGGTGGTGGAACAAGCAGTATGGGCGGTGAAACGTGCACGCCAGTACACGGATGATGTAGAGTTTTCAGCAGAAGATGCCGGCCGGTCCGAGATGGACTTCCTGTGCCGCATCGTTGAAGCGGCAATTGCCGCTGGCGCTACTACCATCAATATTCCTGATACTGTGGGCTATAATCTGCCGCACCAGTTTGGCGACACGATTAAAACGCTCCTGGAGCGTGTGCCGAATTCTGACAAGGCCGTGTTTTCCGTGCATTGCCACAATGATTTGGGGCTGGCGGTAGCCAACTCCCTTTCGGCTGTACTCAATGGTGCACGACAGGTGGAATGCACGATCAATGGTTTGGGGGAAAGGGCGGGAAATGCCTCTCTGGAAGAAGTCGTGATGGCGGTGCGTACCCGCCAGGATGTGTTTCCCTGCAATTCCAGCCTGGATACCACCCAGATCCTTTCCTGTTCCAAACTGGTTTCCAGTATTACCGGTTTCCCCGTGCAACCCAACAAGGCTATTGTGGGAGCAAATGCTTTCGCCCATGAATCCGGTATTCATCAGGATGGCGTGCTCAAGAATCGTGAGACTTACGAAATCATGCGTGCCGAGGATGTGGGTTGGAGTCACAATCGCATGGTGCTGGGCAAGCATTCTGGGCGCAACGCATTTCGTACTCGCCTCAAGGAACTGGGGATCGAATTCAGTTCCGAAGAAAAGCTGAATGCTGCCTTTTCCCGCTTCAAGGCATTGGCAGACAAGAAGCATGAAATCTTCGATGAGGATTTGCAGGCGGTAGTATCCGAATCGGTGCATGAACTGCGTGATCCGCGGATCAAGCTGGTTTCGCTCAGGGTTTGTAGTGAAACGGGTGAGATTCCTGCAGCCGATGTGGTGCTGTCGATCAACGGGGAAGAAAAGGCAGTATCCGCCGCGGGTGCCGGTCCCGTGGATGCAGCTTATCAGGCGATTGAGTCTCTGCTTAATACGGGAGCCAGGTTGACGCTGTATTCCGTCAACAATATCACCAGTGGAACCGATTCCCAGGGCGAGGTTACCGTGCGTCTGGAAAAAGATGAACAAATGGTCAACGGGCAGGGAGCAGATACAGATATCGTCATTGCTTCGGCCAAGGCCTATATTAATGCCGCCAACCGTCTGATGACGCCGGTGGAGCGGGAGCACCCGCAAGTCGCGGATGTGTGAACCCATGGATATTGGCCGCCGTCAGCAGTATCTGGATGCCATGGGCATCACCCGCTATGTCAAGCGGGAGCAGGCGGTGGCTGATATCCCTCCGAAAACAATCCAGCGCGAAAAACCTGCGGACAAGATGCCTGTTTCCGAGCCGCGCGAGACCATTGTGCCTGTCTCTACGCACTCCGACTGGGCAACACTTCGAAACGAGGTTGCCTCGTGCACGGCCTGTGATCTGCATGCCAGTCGTACCCAGACCGTGTTTGGTGTGGGCGATGAAACGGCACAACTGCTGATCGTGGGAGAGGCACCCGGAGCCGATGAAGATCGTCAGGGAGAACCCTTCGTGGGCAGGGCGGGGCAATTGTTGAATGCCATGCTGCAGGCTGTCGGGTTGGCGCGTGAAGCTGTTTATATCGCCAATGTGTTGAAATGCAGACCGCCGGGAAATCGCAATCCCAGTGCTGAAGAAATGGCTGCCTGCCAGCCGTTTTTGCTGCGACAACTGTCCCTGATCAAGCCGAAGCTGATGCTGGCGGTGGGCGGTATTGCGGCCCACAATCTACTGGATACGGATGAAGCTGTTGGCCGCTTGCGCAAACGTGTTCACTACTACGGAGAGGCACGTACACCCTTGCTGGTGACCTATCATCCCGCCTATCTGCTGCGCCGGCCGGAAGAAAAGGCCAAGGTCTGGCAGGATCTTCAACAGCTGCATGGAATGCTCAACGAGGATTGAGTCTTGTTGTCTGGTCGACTCATGACGGAAGATGATCTGGCAGCTGTGCTGGGAATCGAGGCGCAGAACTATTCCCACCCCTGGAGCAGGACAATTTTCAGCGATTGTCTGCGTACCGGCTATGAATGCCGCGTCTACGAATCTGCACATGAGATTCTGGCCTATTCGGTCATGTCAGCGGCAGCGGGAGAAGCCCACCTGCTCAATCTGAGTGTGCATCCGCAACAGCAGCGCAGAGGGCTGGGGCGGTTCGTCCTGCAGCAGGTGATTCAGCAGGCGCGGGAGCAGGCGGACACTCTGTTCCTGGAAGTAAGGCTGTCCAATCATGTTGCACGTCAACTCTATGAGTCGGAAGGTTTCAACGAAATCGGGCAGCGCTTCAACTACTACCCCGCAGATCATGGCAGAGAGGATGCACTGGTATTTGCGCGACCTTTGTTGTAGCGTATGTTCAATAACTGGAAAATATTCAAGGTAAGCTAGCATGGCCGATGAAGACAAGGAAAAAACTGCGGGTAAAGTAGCAAAGAAAAAAGCTGCCAAGAAAAAGGTAGCCAAGAAAAAAGCCGTGAAGAAAAAGGTTGCGAGCAAGAAAAAGGCAACCAAAAAGGATGTTTCAAAAAAAGTGGCGAGCGGTAAGGTAGATGTCCAAAAGAATGACGCCGGCAGCCAAAAATCTGATGTCAAGGCGACGACATCCGCGGAGGCAAAATCCGCAGTGGCTGTAAAGCCAGTAGTTGCAAAACCTGTGGTGGTACCAGCTGTCTCTTCACCGGAGTCATCACCAGCGAAACCCCAGACTGCTTCCCGCGCCAACCCGAAGGCAACTGCCACCCCGAATGCAGGGAACAAAACCACAATGGGGAAGAAGTCCCCGGGTGCCCAAAATAGCCCAAGCAATGAAAGTACGGTCTGGTGGCTCAATCTTGCGCTGGCGCTTGTGATAGCAGCCATAGCGGCGCTGCTCTACACCATGATGCAGTTTGGCGAACTCAAGGGCATGGACATGGATAAAATCTGGTCATATTTCGGGCACCATGACGGACCAGTTGTTGAGCAGGCTGCTCAACCCACTGCGGTTCCGGCTCAAGCTGAAGTCGTGGTGGTTGAAACCGAAGTCATTGAAGC